>PBOM01000026.1 GCA_002724355.1 Actinomycetota bacterium
GCCGCCAAAGAGGCTGTCCTTTTCAAAAGCCACCGTCACCTTGCGACCATTAACTTTGTAGCCGCTGAATATCGGGCCAGTGTAGGCGACATTCTTGCCGTAATCCTTGGCCAACGCCCACCGCGCGAGCCGCATGCCGGGGTGCAGCTTGTTGAAGTAATGTATGCCCTGCGGCCGGGCGGAGTTGAGATCCGACTGCACCACCATGCCGACGTTCTTGCGGTTGTTCTGAAAAAACAGATGCTGCACCTGCCGGACATCCGCAAAGCCGACGTTGTCCGGATCCGGCGAGCCGTAGCATTGCATTTGCGTGAAATAAAACGGCATGTCCGGCATGCCCCACGCATCACGCCAGCCTTTCACCAACGCCTCCATACGCGCGGCGTAGATGCGTCCGTCACCACTATTGCTCGTGCCCTGGCACCAAATCGCACCGCGAATGGCGTACGGCACAACCGGTGCGATCTTGCCGTTAAAAAACTGCGACGGTCCACGCCACATGCCGGCGATGCCCGGCAGCTTGGGCCGCGCCGGGACGCGGCCGCCCAGCTCCATCGCTTTACCGGCAGCATCCTGCCACGATTTCAGTTCCCCGTAATACCCCTCGTAGGATTTGCGTCCCTGCGCAGTGAGCGGATCGGCATCATGAATGAGATTCTTGTCCCCCGTTAATTTCGGATGCGCCTCAATCGCTCCGCGCTGCGTGAACGCCTCGATGCGCGTATTACTGTGGGCACTAAGGAGAATACCAATGGGCACATTCAGCTCTTTGTACAATTCATGCGCAAAGGAAAGTGACAGAGCGGAGAATCCGCCAGCTGCACTGGCCTTTTTCCAGCCTTCATCGGAGGTGGCGCGCTTCTGGGGATAGAGGGCTGAGACGGTGTTGATATTGATCTCGCGAATGAGCACCTCGTCCTTGGCCGAGGCGAGGTCGCGCGCGAGTTGATTGCACATGCTCTTGCCAGCCGTCCACACCATGTTCGATTGGCCGGAGGAAAACCACACCTCGCCGACCAACACGCCCTTGAGGGTGATCGCCTCACCGCGGCTGTTCTTTACCACCAAGTTGCGTTCGGTGCGCGAGACTTTCAGCGGATTGAGCTTCACCATCCAGTCACCGTGCTTGTCCGCAATGGCGGTCTTCGTTTGCCCGGCGAACTGCACCGTCACCTTGGTACCCGGCCGATCAAATCCCCAAACCGGCACGGCCGACTCCCGTTGCAGGATCGCGTTGTCGGTAAATGGCGCCGCCAATGCCAGTTGTTGCTCCGCGGCCTTCAAGCCGGGGATCAGGGATAATGCAAGGAGGATGGGGGCGAATATTCTGCTCATGGTTATTGCTGTGACAGGACCAACAGTTTGGGTTTCCAACCAGGCTTGTGGCGGGTGCTGTAGCCGCCGGCCTCGACAAACAAATAAAGCGACCCGGCCAAGGTCTTGGGCGTGATCTTCAAGGCTTGGTAACGGTTTAAATCCATCAGTATATCTGCCGACCAAATCCAGGTTGTGTCGTCGGTGCTGCCATCCTCCTTGAAGGTGATGGCATCAAACAACGGGTTGCGGGCGCGGCCGAATTTCTTGGCCGGATCGAATTCCTCCATCGCCGCGACCTGGGTAATCACTTTCCAGTTCCCGAGAATTTCCGGGTTGGCGACGAACTGCCCGTCCCACCGGAACTTCCGGGCCAAGGCGGATTTCTCGCGATCCTCGGGATCCTGAGCATCCTGCCATTCGGTGGACAGCATGGGCACGATGGCGGCGGACTTTAACAAAAGGTCATCGCCCATGGGCGGGAGTTTTTGTTCTTCAATGTGCAGGCTGAACTTGCCTTGGGGCACTTTCGAGTTGGGCTTCACCTTATACTTGTCGTTGAAACGAAGAAAGGTGATGGCAGCGAGTGTTATTTCGCCGCTGCGAAAGTCATCCAGAAATTCCTTGGTAAGGTAAGCGCCCTTGGGCAGCCCGCCGGAGCCGCGGCCGTTGCAGGTCTTGGCCTCAACAAGCGGCTTGCCGTTAACGTAAATCAAATGTCCGCCGCCGGAGCCCACGTGGTTGCCGTCATTGACTCGCAGCCGATACCGGTGCCCCGCCTTAAGCGGCGGCACCTTGAACGTGCCGCGTAGGAGGAGCACTTCCTTCTCCCAAAAAGAGCGAATCTTCGTGGCGCCGTAACAACCGGGGCCCGTGCAACCCGCACCGCACTTGTGGACGGGGCCAGTGGGAAGCTTGCCTTTGTAATGACCAAAGGGGCTCCTGCCGCGTTTCCACAAGGGGGNNGTGTTCTCGGGTGCAAACCAATTCTCCAAACCTTCGGGTGGTGTCACCTTGCGGTAGCGGGTGACGAGCTGATCNAACGGCACTTGCTCCGCTGCGATGGGGTCGAAGCTGTGGTAGGACCACTCCGCCTCGCGCAGATCCATGAACATTTTCCAGTCGTAATCCTTGGCNCCAGCACGATCGTAGAGGGCAACGAGGCCATCAATAGAATCCCGATTGCCNCCGGGATAGCCCGACTGGATCTCGGCCTTTGCCAGTTCGGNTAAACGCGCGCGGTTGCGCCCAACGTACTCGGGAATCAATTCATCGGTGATAATCGGATGAATCGCCTTTTTTAACGTGGGCCCAAAGCGGCTGGAGTCGGCATTCAGAAAGAACTGTTTGTAAGGAAGAATTTCCTTGGGCTTGCGCTGACGGGCGACTGCGTAAAGNACATCCAAACCGCCGGGAACCTCAGCCAGCGAGGAGGCAATGCCCTCGAGATGAAACTCAAAAGTCGAGGTGGTGTTCANCCCCCCCGGAGCNGTCTTGCTTCCTGCGTAGCCAGTGAAAGTTTCCTTNAGAGTTTCGGTGGCCAGTTTTTGCACTTCCGGGCCGGCCGCCTTAAGCTTGGCGCGAATGCCGCCGGTGAGGCCTCGGGTGATGGACACACGNTGGTTGTTGCGGACCAGATCGCCAATGGCCGGCAACACACGCTTGTAGCAACGCTCGTCAGCCACCACTGGCGTCAAGGCGGTGAGCGCGGCGTTCTTCAGCCAATCCTCCTCATGCTTGAGGTACGGAAGCAATGTATCGACGAGTGGCAACACTTGTTCCGCCGAGCCGCGGCCGATTACCTGCAAAGCGGCGTCCTTGACCCACCACGATTCGGCTGGGTTCTTCACCGACTTGACTGCCAGTCCGAAGATTTCNGGATTGATCACGTTNGGTTTGCCAAGCAAGGCGCCGAACATGGCCCGGCGCACGCGTGCGTCCTTGTGTTGCAGAAACTCCATCACCAGATTCATGCGCACCTTGCCGCCAGCCGATTTCCAGCCGATGTAGCCGCTGTTGATTCCCAGCGCCTTGTAAGCGGCGATGTGGCGGATGCTGTGCTCCTGATGATGAACGTAACGGCGAATCTCATCATCTGTGGGTTGNGTCGCGCCATGGAAGCGGCGAAGAAACGCCATGGAGGAATCCTCAGCCAAGGTCTCGGCGGAAAGATCCTGCTGCTTGCCGTCCTCAGCCGGCACGGCTTCGAAAGAGAGAAACGCATTATCTGCCTCCGTGCCCCAGAGTTGCTTTGGCAGTTGGTAGGGCTTGGAGAACTTGGTGCGAGGAGCGCCGGCGATGCGGAGGTTTTTGCGCGGTAACGTGTAGGCCAGCGGATAGGCCACTCCCCATTGCTCCTTGTCGTAGCCCGCGCCACCAAGAATACCGAACGAACCGTCGAAACGGCGCGAGAGGTCGTAGTGCCACCTTCGATTGTCCATGAAATCGCGGTACTGCTTGGGTCGCTTCTCGCGCATTAGGCTCATGGCCGCGCTTCGCCAAATTTCGCCAATGCCGCCGCCGGTNTGGCCGTGCAGCATGAAACTNGTCGTGTAAAAACTCTGAATCGCACACACATCGCGNGCCTTGGCGTAGAGCGAGTTTTCACCATCGGGCGTCAACGCGGCGGCCGCCGCCATGGCAAAGGCGAGCTTGCCGTTCTTGCCGTTGTCCACGAANCCGTTCTCAGGGCGGTTGTCCCCGTAAGGATTGCCGCCACGGCCGGCGTACCGATAGAAATGCCGCAGGGAGCGCAGGAGTAGACGATCCGATACTTCGGCTCCGCACTCCTTGGCCAGCATGAGAAAGGTGACAACGTGCGTGCCCGCTGCGTTGAGGTGGCCGTTGCCGTAGGACGTGAGCGCCGAACCGCGACCTGCCCAACCATCGTTGTGCTGGGTTTGGTCGGCNTTCTNCACCCAGTCCTGAATGTTCTCAAGAATCTTGGGATCGCCCGTGCGAAGGTAACACTCGGTCAACGGAATGCCGCCGTAACCGATGTACCACGGATAACGGTGCGGCTTCACGTTGCGCGCCCATTGGCGAACCACTTCGAGATCCTTATCCCCACCCGTGGAAAGCAGGAACAACATGCCGATGCCCGCGAGNCCTTTCTGTGCGTCGGGCTGCGAAAGATAATCGGCGACTTGCCGCACGATCTTGTCAGACTTCGGGCAGTTCAGCGGCCACGTCTTGCTGTAGGCACCCAGCACGGGCACCTTGACCGTGACCGGCTCGACCTCGCCGCGAATGACGAACTTCAGCGTCCCGTCCTTGGCCTCCGCCTCGGCGAGGATGTTGCCCAGCTGGATGCGGGGGTCGATGTTGGCAAGCTTCTGACCGTTGATGGACTCAATGATTTGCCCGGCCTTCAGTTTGCCGGTCGNGGCGGCAGGCGANNCTTCCTCNATGTNGGAGATGCGCATNGTGAAGGCCGGCTGAAGCAGGTCAATCCCCATGCCAACGGGGCCGAAGCGCTTAATGTTTTGCAGCGATTTNTTGGCNTCNGGNCGCGTGGAAAAAANGCCGTGCGGATTCTTGTAAAAGGCATNCTGAGCCACCGAGACTGATGNGNNNCCCCATAGGGCTGTCAGAAAAAGGAGAACTACTCGATTCATTAATTCTGTTATTTAAACGTGCTATTTGCGTGGCACTTTGGGATTTGGCCGCAGGCGGAGAATCACTTGCTGGCCAATCTTTGGCAATCCTTTGGAGTTCACCTCCCAGATTAGCCCATCGTTTTTGTGCCCGAATACTTCGGGCAAACACAACAGCTCATCCCCAAATGAGGAAATTGAAATGACGTTTCCACTTTGTTCGCAAAGATATTTTTTGGGACCTGCCCCATCAGCCACCAAATGAGAACCGGCAAAGAGAAAACTGGAAGGGAATTTCCTCGGAGGAGCCTTGTCTTCTTTGAGGCCACTGATTTTCTTCGGCTGGGCAAGCGCAATAAACTTTTCAATCGAATGCTCCTGTAATTTGCCTTTGGCAT
>PBOM01000027.1 GCA_002724355.1 Actinomycetota bacterium
GAAATCCGAGAACCTGCTTGATGAAGGCGACCACGAACGGTTCGCTCACTATGTCAACAAGACCGACATGACCAAATCCGCGGTGACTGGGACCCCAGTACGAGCGCTGTGTGGAAAAAAGTGGGTACCCAGCAGAAACCCAGAACGATTTCCTGTATGTCCAGACTGCAAGAAGATTTATGAAACTTTGAAAGCAGCGGGGAGATGAGCACAACAGATACCGACATCACCTTCTTTTGGCGGCCAGGCTGCGGATTTTGTATGGCGTTAGAACGTCAACTGGCGTCAACCGACCTTACGATCACATACCGCAACATTTGGGAAGACCCCGAAGCAGCTGCGTTCGTGCGAAATCATGCCCAAGGAAATGAAGTCGTACCCACCNTACAAATCGGCTCNTCNGTNNTAGTGAACCCCACCGTGGACGAAGTGACCTCCACCGCNGCGANTAGNGNCGGCAACTAGTTCCTTCGTATAGCTGCTGACTCAAATTTTGAAGGTTAAAGCTGCAGTGGCCAATGTCTTGCCTTCTGCTGTCTGCACAGCTGCATTACAAAAAGCAATTGACTTCCCTCTGCGAGTCACCCAACCAAAAGCAACTAAATCGCTGTTTGAGGTCCCGGACAAAAACTGCACCTGCATGGAAATAGTGCTGTAAGGGCGAGCCTCATCAAATCCACTTCCNACAGCTGGCACACANGCAGTATCTACNAGCGTTGATATGACACCGCCGTGAACAGACCCTCCAGCCTGGAGGAGTTTGGGGTGAAAGGGCAACGAAAGACGGCAATAGTCCAAACGGACCTCATCCACCACCAGCCCAAGCGTTTGCACAAACAGAGGATCCTTCGCCGATCCATATTTGGCCCACAGGGCCTTTTTCGAGNCGGATAACTCTTCGAACGATTGGGGATCAGGNATCAGCACACTATTGAGGGTAACGAGGGCTACCTTCTTCAGTGTGTCAGATACCTTTCCGAGACAATATGCGCGCACCCAACGCTTCAGCTTGGGNGTTCCTCGCGACTTCGCAGTTGTAGGAGGGGGCAGCCACGTACTGTTTCTGCGAAGCTCGGGACCTGATGACCCAGTCAACGCATTGTGGGCACTCGACACCTCCACAGGATCTGAACGAGTTGTTGTTGACCCGAGAGAACTAGCAAAAGANATTGATGGCGAAATGCCTGCTGCTGAACGAGCGCGACGCGAACGGGTCCGCGAAAGCGCTGCAGGGATCACCTCATATGCAACGAGTAATAANGAGCTGAAAGTAGCGTTTCCTCTCGGAGGTGAACTGTTCGTCGCNGACCTGGTCAACGAAACCTGCGTAACCATCGAAAACTCGACTGGGGCTTTCGACCCTCGTCTATCTGGAGATGGGCAACTGGTTTCATTCGTAGTCGACAACAGCCTGCGGGTAGCCCCCGCTGATGGATCGAAACCAGCAACAACACTCATTGCCGAAGATACGGCTGGNGTGTCGTGGGGTAGCGCAGAATTCGTAGCCGCCGAAGAAATGAGGCGGAACCGAGGTCACTGGTGGGACCCGACGAGCCGCAAACTTGCCGTTACCCGAGTAGACCTAGCAGATGTCAACGTCTGGCATATATCGGCACCAAATGAACCCACCGATACCCCGCGAGCGATCAGCTATCCNGCGGCGGGAACGAACAACGCCGACGTCAAAATGTGTGTGATCGATGTGTCAGATGCATCGCAGGTAGAAGTCGACTGGGATCGTCAGAGCTACCCATACNTAGTTGATGTGACATGGGGTGATAACGAACCACTCACCNTGACAGTACAAACCCGAGATCAGCGATCGATGNAAATACTCGAAGTGCAAGCTGACACCGGCGAAACCGTCCCCGTGACAGAAATCGTCGATCCCGACTGGGTTGAAATAGTGCCCGGCACCCCTCGCCGTTGGCGCGATGGGTGGCTGACAATCCAAGAGCACGGTGCCACCCGCGCTCTGCTGCATAACGGGGCACCAATATCGCCACCCGACCAGTGGGTTCGGTCCGTCGTGGACCTAGATGAAACAACCATCACCTATACCGCCTCGGTAGACCCAACCACCNTCGAGCTCTGGTCCTACGGTGAGGACGGCAACAAACTCCACTCAGATGGAGATGGCGTTACCTACGCGAACGGATCGCACTCAGTTTTGGTGACTCAGCGCAGCTCTATGGACCACGCAACCACAACAACTGTTGCCAAAGGCGATGATCAATGGGTCATTGATTCGTTTGCCGCTGTTCCTCTCGTAGAACCTGACGTCAGGTTCCACCAAACAGGCCCNAGCCAGTCACACACAGCGGTTGTGTTCCCCACAGTTGATTTCAAAGACCCCCTCCCTATTTTGTTNGATCCATACGGTGGTCCACACGCCCAACGGGTAATGAAAAGCCGCAACAGTTATCTGTTATCGCAATGGTTTGCTAACCAAGGATTCTGTGTGGTCATCACCGACGGCCCAGGTACACCAGGGAGAGGCAACGGGTGGGAACGNATGATCCGCGGCGACGTAGCCACCCCCATTCTTCAAGCGCAGATCGAAGCTCTNCAAGCAGTCGGCGAACTGTATTCAGGCAAGGTAGATCCCTCCCGAGTNGGGATACGGGGGTGGTCCTTCGGTGGTTACCTTGCAGCTCTTGCGGTGATCCGGCGACCCGACCTCTTCCACGCGGCAGTAGCAGGCGCGCCAGTCACAGACTGGCGGCTCTACGACACTCACTACACCGAACGATATTTAGGTCACCCTGACCTAGAACCAGACAACTATAAGAACACCTCCCTGCTGGAAGAAGCAGAGAAGTTACAGCGACCTCTCATGCTCATACACGGACTCGCAGACGACAATGTGGTCGCAGCCCACACACTTCAGTTGTCAGCAGCATTATTAGCCGCGGGACGCTCTCACGAAGTGCTACCTCTCTCAAATACCACCCATATGACGCCACAAGAAGAAGTAGCCGAGAACATCTTGCTGCTACAGGTCGACTTCTTGAAACGGAACCTCGCCACCACGCCTGTTTCAGACAACATTTAAGTGCTCAACCTTGTAGCTAATCACGAGCAACAACGAGTGTTTGACATTTGGACATCGCGCGGACCCCTCGTGGCGCTAGCCTCCACTGTTAGTTCGTGGTCCCAGGAGTGGATTTGAGCGACACCCAAGTCAGAATTCATGTGCCAGGGAACCATCTCATGGTGGGCGTCCTCGGGCAACGAGACGAACATCTGCGGATCGTAGAAGACCACTTCAACGCAGCTGTGATCCATGTCAGAGGCAACGAAATCACCGTCGAAGGACCAGAAGCACCAATAGTTGGACAAGTCTTCTCCGAACTTGTCCAGGTGCTAGAAGGCGGACAACGTCTCGGCGAAGCCGAAGTCACACGGATGATCGACATGGTCAAATCCGATGAACGACCTAGCGAAGTTCTATCTACCCGTGTTCTCAAAGCACCAAACGGTCGCATCATCCGAGCCAAGAGCGCTGGGCAGAAGGCTTACGTCGAAACCGTAAGAAACAACATCGTCACCTTTGCCATAGGCCCCGCCGGAACCGGCAAAACCTGGTTGGCAGTGGCACTAGCGGTCGAAGCCCTCATGGCCAAACAAGTGCGTCGCATTGTTCTTACCCGACCAGCGGTCGAAGCAGGAGAACGGCTTGGGTTTTTGCCCGGGGATCTCATGGCCAAAGTAGACCCCTACCTCCGTCCCCTATATGACGCCATGTACGACATGTACGACGTAGAGGCAGCAGAAAGACTCTTTGAGAAAAACACTGTTGAGGTCGCCCCACTCGCATTCATGCGCGGCAGAACACTGAACGACAGCTTCATCATCCTCGACGAAGCCCAAAACACCACCCCCGAACAAATGAAGATGTTTCTCACCCGAATTGGCTTTGGCTCTCGAGTGGTTGTAACCGGAGATATCACCCAAATCGACGTTCCAGGCGGGAAAAGCGGTTTACGTGACGTCCAACAAACACTCAACGACGTACCTGATATCGCTTTCGCTCAACTGGGTGGACGCGACATCGTCCGCCACCGAATAGTGCAAGCCATTGTGAATGCTTACGAACATCGCGACAAAACGTCGCAGCACCCGTGACACAGCCGAATCGGTCCACGCCGGGTGCCGCTACGTCGCCCACGAACACAGAAACTCAGCTAATCGTGCACGTCGCCGATGATCAAGACGACATCCAGCTCGACGCGTCCCGTTACGAGCAACTCGCCAGGTCAGTGCTGAGCAGTGAAGGCATCAACCAAACCAGCGAACTATCGGTTCTCTTCGTTTCGTCGGCAATGATCGCTGAACTCAACGAACAACACATGGGACACACAGGCCCCACTGACGTTCTAGCGTTTCCAATTGATGAAGATGCCACCCAACCCCAAGCCGAAAACGATGCCCCGCTCTTGTTGGGAGACGTTGTCGTATGCCCCTCGGTAGCGGCGACAAACTGTTCCAACAACAAAGACTCCTATCCAGGGCATCAAGGAACGGTCACCGATGAGATTGACTTGCTCGTCGTTCACGGAATATTGCATGTACTAGGCATGGACCACGCAGAAGCAGAAGAACGACAACACATGCAGGAACTAGAGCGAACACACCTAGCAGCTTTTCGGAAGGGTGAACCGTAGTGGGAGGAGCAATCGTTGCCCTTCTCGCGGTAGTGCTGCTCGTTGCACTCATCCTGTTTCGTCTCATCGAAGTCACGTTCATTCGATTAGGGCGCGCCCGCGCAGCTGGTTTAGATGAAGCCAGCGGCGACGAATCACAGCTCGCCGACCTCATCTCCGACCGCGAAGTACTGCTCGCGCCAGTCACTATCTTGAGAATCATCAGCCAAGTTGGTTTGATCGTGCTCGCAGTGAACATAGGTCGCTCAGCTGGCGGAACTCTGCTCAGCGTGGCCGTAGCAACATTCGTATTGTTTTTGCTTGGGGAAGCCATACCTAGAAGGTGGGCTATCGAAGCAAACGACGAAATGGCCAAATGGTTATCTCGACCAGCGCGATTGATAGCCCGGCTCGTCCCCTTACAGCTCGTTGCGCGGCCATTAGTGGTTCTGGTGCGGCGCTTCGGTCCACGCGCCCGTCAAGAAGACCTAGATCCAGTGGTAGAAGACGAACTCGTAGCGCTAGCAGAAGCCGCTGCCGAAGCAAGCCTGATAGAAGACGACGAAGCACACCTCATCGGATCCATCATCGAACTAGGTGACACCATTGTCCGCGAAGTAATGGTGCCTCGACCAGACATGGTGACCCTTGAAGCACACTTAACGGTCAATGAAGCCTTAGCGGTAGTAGTTGACACAGGTTTCACCCGTCTCCCAGTCGTTGGAGACACAGTTGACGATGTGCTCGGACTAGTTCTCTCAAAGGATCTAGTAGCAGCGCAACTACGCAACCCACACGACACAGATATGCGAGGGTTGGCACGAGAAGCAGTGTTCGTTCCTGAATCCAAACGAGTAGTCGAACTGATGCGCGAAATGCAGTCATCAAAATCACACTTGGCGATAGTGGTAGATGAATATGGGGGAACAGCAGGACTGGTCAGCCTCGAAGACATCCTGGAAGAACTCATCGGAGAAATCGTTGATGAGTTCGACAGAGAAGAAT
The DNA here is from genome assembly GCA_002724355.1 of Actinomycetota bacterium. GTDB lineage: Bacteria > Actinomycetota > Acidimicrobiia > Acidimicrobiales > Poriferisodalaceae > UBA6944. Next base: position 5,652 of record PBOM01000027.1, read on the forward strand.
CGCTTCTCCAAGAACAACCGGACGGATCTTTGGTGTTGTCGGGTCGCCTCCCAGTAGACGACTTCGAGGAACTCACCGGAGTGAGCACCGGAGACGGAGATTGGGACACCGTCGGCGGTTTCGTATTCGGTCTGTTAGGTCACGTACCTGATGTCGGTGAAAGCATCGGATACCAAGGCTGGGAACTCACCGCTAAAGAGATCCACAATCGGCGTATACATCTGATCGTCGCCCGCCCCGAGGTAAGCGAATGAAGTCAGGTTTCGTTACCTTTGTCGGACGTCCGAACGCAGGTAAGTCGACCCTGATCAATCAAATACTTGGGACCAAAGTCAGCATTGTCTCAGACAAACCGCAGACCACAAGGCTGCGAGTTATGGGAGTTCTCCATCGAGAGGCCAGCCAAATTGTGTTTGTCGACACCCCCGGAATCCACAAACCAGTAACGCAACTGGGNGANCGACTTAACGAGACCGCCCGAGCAGCACTCAATGATGTGGACGTCGTATGTCTGGTCATAGATGCCAGCGCCCCAATCGGCCGAGNTGACCGACTTATAGCGGAAGGGTTGCCCTCTGGTTCGGTGGTNGTGGTCACCAAATGCGACCAGGCCAGCCGAGACATGGTGCTGCAACAACTAGCGGAGGCATCCACCTTCGAAGCCGAAGAGTATTTCCCNGTTTCAGGTGTCACCGGCGAAGGCGTCGAAGCGCTCATCGATTACCTCGAAANCAGAATGGTNGAAGGGCCTGCATACTTCCCNCCNGNCCAAGTAACAGACCTACCAGAGCCATGGTTCGTAGCTGAACTAGTACGCGAACAACTTCTCNCAATGTTTCGCGACGAACTGCCATACAGCATTGCGACACGGATTACCGAATGGGATTGGCCGCGTATCCGCTGCGAAATCTTGGTTGAACGCGACTCTCAAAAGGGAATGGTGATTGGCCGCAATGGAGAAGTACTCAAAGAAGTAGGTATCGCGACTCGCAAACAACTCGCCAACAACGGTGAAGGCATACACCTCGAACTCCACGTCAAAGTCGAAAAAGATTGGCAAAGACGAAGAGAGTCNCTAGACCGTCTGCTTGATTTCCACGAACCGGATTAACCTGCAAACTGTGATCCCAGAGGCTCTCGACCTATCAAGNGTTCCGAACCATGTCGCATGCGTCATGGACGGCAACGGCCGATGGGCCCAAGCCCAAGGATTAGAAAGAACTGAAGGTCACGCCGCAGGCGAAGAAGCTCTCTTTGATGCCATCGAAGGTGCCAAGGCAATCGGAGTGAAGTGGCTAACCGTGTTCGCGTTTTCGACCGAAAACTGGAAAAGACCACCAGAAGAAGTGAAGTTCCTCATGAACTTCAACGAATCGCTCCTGGTGCGTCGCTCCCATGAACTTAACGACATGGGAATTCAGATTCGCTTCGCAGGAAGAAAAAACTGGCGTGTCCCTCAGCGAGTGCTTCGCAGAATGGACGAAGCGGTTCAACTCACCAAAAACAACAGGGAAATGACGTTAACCATCGCGTTTAANTACGGGGGTCGAGCAGAAATAATCGANGCAGTAAAACAAATGCTGGAAGACGGCGTTCCTGTAGACCGAATCACCGAACGAAAACTAGAGCGCTACCTGTACGAGCCCACTATGCCCGACGTTGATCTGTTAATCAGAACCTCGGGCGAGCATCGACTCTCCAACTTNTTGCTGTGGCAGGTCGCATACAGCGAACTGTTATTCACCGACACCCTGTGGCCCGACTTTCGACGCAAAGATCTCTACGACGCCATTCTCGAATATCAAGCACGGGATCGCCGCTTCGGTGGCCTCAACAGGTAGGAACTGCAGTGGCGCACTACCGAGATAGCGGCGTCATCGTACGAACCCACAAACTCGGTGAAGCAGATCGAATTTTGTCGATCATCACCGAAAGCAACGGCAAAGTAAGAGCAGTAGCCAAAGGAGTGCGAAAAACGCGCAGTAGATACGGAGGACGCCTCGAACTCCTACGCCACCTGGACCTCCAATTTTATAAAGGTCGAGGAGACCTCGACATCGTTACCCAGGCAGAAACCAGAGATCATTGGCCCCAGGTGCGCGACAACCTCGATCGGTTAGGCAAAGCACTCACCATCGNGGAAGCAGTCGACCAAATAGCGCAAGACAAACAACCNGACCAAGAGCTGTATCGGATGCTGTGCGGAGCGCTCAACACGTTAGAGAAAAGCGATCCCGCGCTCATAGTGCCGGCGTTCATGCTGAAACTTCTTGCCCACGAAGGAGTCGCACCCGCATTAGACCAATGTGTTGTTTGCGGCGAAACAACCAATCTTGAATTCTTCGACTCTGCTGCAGGTGGCGTTACCTGCATAGCCCACCAACGGGGACGAACAATCTCATCGTCGGCGCTGGAACTGATGCGAGCAACCCTCGGAGGGGCACTCGCNNCCGTTTTAGAAGTGCAACCCGCACCTCACACAGACGAGGTCACCTCAATTACCCACCGCCTGTGGGAATTTCACATAGAACGACGGCTTCGCAGNACCGAACTACTGCAATAACAGATCCAGGCTTCGANTAGCTAATCGAGCATGCCTTTGGGTTTACCTGAAGTTTTCGCATGNAGACGAGCGAACTTCTTTTCCTCCCGAGCGTCAGCTGTTGANAGCCACCACAGCCGACCTTTCCAGATTCCTCCGGCTAACGAAAGTAAACCCAACACCAGTTGAGTCCCGTTGAGTACACGACACTGGGGATGCTGGCTTTNTACCGGAGACTCCGAAGTGGCAGCCAATTCAGCGCGCACAACATCTAAGTCAACTGATGCTGGCAGTGGGGAAAAAATAGGTCGAGGNCATGACCATTCCATCCGATCGTTGTCTACACCCTCAAACTCGGTATCAAAGAACGTGATTGGCGTTGACCAAACAAGCACAGTCAAAACCAAACACAAAAACGCAACAGTTCGATCTCGCAACATAACAAATTAACCCTAACCGAATTTGTTGCAGCTACTCGGTGAAGTAACCGCCATCGGGATGCAATATCTCACCAGTGAAGTACGACGCCTCGTCGCTCGCAAGGAACAACGCGGTATTGGCTATCTCGTCTGGGACGCCTTTGCGACCCATCGGAATATTCGCAAAGAACTGCGTCAACCGTTCCTCTGGAATCAGATCAATCATTTTGGTCATATGTGTATCGATATAGCCCGGACCAATCGCGTTCACTCTGACCCCTGACGTCGCCAACAGCCTCGCTAGCTTCTTGGTAAGCATCCACACCGCAGATTTGGAACACACATATGGAATCGGCCCAGCATCAGGATGCTTCGCCGCAATTGAAGCGATAGTCACTATGGAACCCTTGCCGGCTTCAATCATGTGCGCCCCGCAAGCTTGAGCAGCTAAGAGCGTTCCATCCAAATTGATNGCCATCACCTGACGGAAATCATCCAAATCGAGATCCAATAACTCATTGGCTGGGCTCTCGAAATAATCCATGCGTTTCGCCCACCACTTCACGCTGGCATCTTGATCCCCGCTTTTGTAGCCAGGATGGCTAACNCCAGCAGCAGTAACCAAAATGTCGAGCCCACCAAAAGTTTCCACTGCGTGGGCCGCCATTGCNTGNTTGTCGTTAACGCTCACTGCGTCACAGTGGACAAACGAAGCGCTCCCACCTTGATCATTGACCATCTGAGCGGTCTCTTCACCCAAGTCGTCAATAATGTCTGCTACGACGACCTGAGCTCCTTCAGCGGCGAAACGAAGCGCAGTAGCGCGCCCTAAACCGTTGCCTCCACCAGTAATGACCGCAACTTTGCCCTCTAATCGCATACACCCTCCACGCGCCCACAGTGCCGTTTCGGGGCGTGAGCCAAACATAGTCAAATAATTGCGTAGCCAGACAGGGTAAGTGGTCGGTACTCTCGGCGCCATGGCATCGCCCGATTCCGAGCTCTTCGACAAAGTAGTAAACCTCTGCAAACGCAGAAGCTTCGTNTTTCCCTCAGCGGAAATATATGGAGGCTTTCGCAGCACCTACGACTACGGACCCCTTGGCGTGCTCATGTTNCGCAACGTCAAAGACGCCTGGTGGCGTTCCATGGTGCAACTNCGNAGCGACGTAGTTGGATTAGACGCGGCCATCTTGAGTCCACCGCAAGTCTGGGANGCTTCAGGTCATCTNGAAAACTTCAGTGACCCACTCGTNGATTGCACAGAATGCAAAACCCGNCATAGAGAAGACCAGCTCGAGGACCCCAACATCTGTCCNTCGTGNGGCAAATCNGGCACCTTCACCGAAGCGCGTGCCTTCAACCTCATGTTNAANACACAAGCCGGCCCAGTCGAAGGTGCTGGAGCAGANGTGTACNTGCGTCCCGAAACTGCGCAAGGCATGTTCATCAACTTCAAAAACATTCTTGAAACAAGNCGNAAAAAGCCGCCATTCGGAATAGCGCAGGTCGGCAAATCATTCCGNAACGAAATCACTCCAGGAAACTTTGTNTTCCGGACCAGAGAATTCGAACAAATGGAACTCGAATTCTTNGTCCCGCCCGACGAAGCACACCAGTGGTACGAGTACTGGATGAAGGAACGATTCCAGTGGTATCTCGACCTAGGAATCCCAGAAGAACAGCTCCGACTGAGAGCACACGACGACGACGAACTCAGCCACTACTCATCAGGTACCAGCGACGTCGAATTCCTGTTTCCGTGGGGTTGGGGTGAACTCGAGGGTGTAGCGAACAGAGGCGATTTCGACCTGCTGCAACACGCTGAACACTCAGGCCAAAAACTCGAATACTTCGATCAAGGCACCGGCGAACGATATGTACCCCACTGCATAGAGCCCGCTGCGGGCGCGACTCGTTCGATGATGGCGTTCCTGATGGCTGCCTACGACGAAGAACAAGTGAATGACGAAACTCGGACAGTTCTTAGACTGCACCCCCGACTAGCTCCCTACAAGATCGCAGTGCTACCTCTGTCTAAGAAAGACACGCTGTTACCCAAAGCTGAAGAAGTTCTCG
>PBOM01000004.1 GCA_002724355.1 Actinomycetota bacterium
GTCGTCGCTGCTACCACATGCTGCCGCAACAAGGGCGAAAGCAAACAGTAGGGCGAGCAGACGCAAAAGATTGCGTCGAATCTCCATCTGGAGCCCCCTCTATAGGTTTTAGTAAAGGTTTACGTCAACTAAACATTTGTAAAGTTAACTGGCGAAACGCTAGGCGCTCAGGACACGAAACACGAATCCGATGTCCATATATGACGGACTTGTCACATAATCGCAAAGGAGCCGTAGAGCGCCTATTTTGGGGGAAATGGATTGGGGAGTACATTTACCGCACCTTGGACGCGATGTAGGTCGCGATTCCTTAACTAAGTTTGTTCAAACGGCAGAAGAACTCGGCGTTCATTCAGGCTGGACTAGCGACCATGTTTGTTGGCCTGCCGAGTTTGACTCTAAGTACCCGTACAGCAGCGACGGCTCGTTTCCAGCGCCTGCGGGCCTCGGCTGGCTTGATCCGATAGGCACGCTTCTCTTCGTAGCCGGGTGCACAAACAAAATTCGTTTGGGTTTTACCGTTCTCATCCTTCCCTACCGGCAACCCGTGGCAACAGCAAAACAATTAGCCACTATGGACGTGCTCTCAAACGGTCGCTTGATCCTCGGGGTAGGTGTCGGGTGGATGCGAGAAGAAGCTGAAGTGCTAGGCATGCCATGGGACAACCGAGGCAAGAGGTCTGACGAACAGCTCGAAATTTTCGAATCTCTTTTCCTCGACGAAACGCCTTCATATGACGGCGAGTTCTATTCCTTTCCAGAAGTCCGATTTGAACCAAAACCGATCCAGGCTCCAGTTCCCGTGTGGGTAGGCGGCAACACTCGAGCAGCGTTTCGGAGGACAGCCCGATTCGGACATGCATTCCACGCCGCTTTCGAACCTCTCGAGACCGTAAAGGAGGAATGGCGTCAAGTGCGCGAAGAATGCGAACTACTTGAACGAGACCCTGAGGATTTGACATTGTCACTCAGAATGTTTCTCGATCCGGAGGGGACAATGGAACCAGCGAAATCGATAGCTGGCTCAGTTGATGAAATGGTTGACACCATCGGTCAAACTCAAGAGATCGGTGTCAGCCATATTTTGGTCGATCCCGTGGCGCGAGGCGGAGTTGACGGTCGACTTGATGCACTGAGCAGCTTTATGGGCGACGTTGCCTCGCAAATCACTTAAATCGGTTATGAACCCAGACTCATGTCGTTTAGACCGTTGGCTGTGGGCCGTCCGTGTGTTTAAAACCCGGTCCTTAGCTAAAGATGCATGCCTAAAGGGTGCTATTCGGGTTAATGGATCTACGGCAAAGCCAGCTGCCAGAATTAAAAGCGGTGACCAGGTCTCGGTCAAAGGACGCGAGCGCACTCGAGAGTTAGAGGTAGCAGCGGTACTTGAGAAGCGGGTCGGTCCCGCTTTGGCTTCCAACTATTTCGTTGATCACACTCCACCTTCCGACAACGGAACCGGTGTAAAGCCTTCAGTCTCGTTCGCACAACGTGATCGAGGTGCTGGAAGGCCAACTAAACGGGATCGTCGACTGATCGACAAGTTGCGACGCGGTTAACCCTTCAAGCCAATGGTGCAGGTACCGTGGCAACGGTGACCCTTCCTTTACCAGTTACCTTGGCACATGCTCGTTTGGCGATGGACCTAGTAGACCCGTTGGAACTAGCAGTCCCCGAGTCAGCCTCTTTGGCATACGAAGCACAAGAGTTGTTGTGTGAACTGATTGACTCTCCGGTCGTCGGCTGGAAAGTCGGGGCTACCGGACCAGCAAGCCAAGCCAAACTCGGCGTCAAAGCTCCAATCTGCGGCCCTGTTTTTGAGCGAACTTTGCTTGAGCCTGGTTCGTCCGTTCAAGTCTCTGATTTCCATCACCAACCCGGACTGGAATCAGAGTTTGCTTTCACTCTCGGAGTCACAGTTAGTCCCGGGGGGCCCGTCATGAGTGCGACTCGTGCTCGGGAAATGGTTGCAACTGTCCACCCGGCTATTGAACTTGTCTGCTCACGTTTCACGAATAATTTCGAAGTCGATCCTGCGCTTCTTGTCGCGGATGGGGCCCTACACGGGGCTCTTGTGATGGGTTCGGGAAGCAAGCCAGAAACTGTTCCGTCCTTGAGTGCTCATGAGCTTCGTACTTTGGTGGACGGGGTAGAGATTGCCTCGGGTAACGGAGCCGAGGTACTTGGAGATCCATATGAGTCTTTGGCGTGGTTGTGTAATCACCTGAATCGGCGCGGCGTTACGCTTTCCGCAGGCAGTGTGGTCACTACAGGCGCCGCAACGGGGTTACATATGACTACCAGCGATCAGGTAGTCGCTACCGATGGTGGGAGTCTTGGATCTGTGACGCTGAACTTGGCGAGTTAGCTAGGTGAAAAGAAGCGAACCAGTCGAAGCGTTTCGAGGTTGGGGTCTCTTAGGTCTTTCAACTTTGGCTATTTCTTTGACACTTCCTGGCCAGACGATCGGAGTGGCACCTTTCGCTGATCATTTAATTCAGGATCTGTCTATAAGCGCTACGTCGTTGTCTACGGCTTACCTTGTAGGCACCATCACTGGTTCACTTGCGATGCCTTCAATCGGTCGCTGGGTTGACCGTGCTGGGGTTCGGAAGACGATGCTCTTGATAGCGACCGCTTTCTCGGTTGCGATCGCTTATATGGGAACAGTCCGACATTTTTGGATGCTAATAGTCGGATTTATTGGGATCCGGATGTTGGGTCAAGGGGCCTTGAGCTTGGTTGGCCAGACCAGCATCGCCCTCTGGTTTGATGAGAAACGCGGGTTTGCTTTTGGTCTCTCTATGACTGCATCTGCTGGTTTGATGTCACTCGGGCCGCTGGGTTTGACGTTTTTAATCGACAAGTTCGGCTGGAGATGGGCTTGGGTCTTGAGCGCGTGTTGTGTCGTGGTTTTGCTGGTCCCTGCGACTTGGCGATGGATGGTGGATCGTCCCGAGTCAGTCGGTCAGCAGCCAGACGGCCGAGGTCCCTCCTCTGACTACGTGAAGGTCTCGGCCGAGCAGTTCACTGTTGGCGAAGCTATCCATACGAGAGCGTTCTGGGTGCTTACAGGTGTCATGGTTGTCTCTTCCGCGTTAATTACCGGTGTCACTTTTCACCACTTCGCGTTGATGGAGTCAGCGGGTCTGACCACAGCTCAAGCAGCCACTGTCTTCATTCCTCAAATGCTGGGAACTATTGCATCTGGTTTCATTTGGGCGTGGCTTACCGATCGCACTTCTCCGCGCTTGTTACTTGTTAGCTGCCAAGCTTCGTTACTCGCGGCACATATGAGTTATGCGTGGGTGAGACCGGGGTTCGGTGCCGCGTTCTATTCACTGCTGCTTGGTATCAACGGTGGTTCGATTCGAGCGTTAGCTTCCGCGCTGTACCCAAAGTGGTTCGGTACGGACCATATTGGGGCGATTCGCGGGGTCGCAACAGCGTTCGGGGTCGGCGCATCTGCCGTGGGGCCATTAATTGTGGCTCTAGGTTTTCGGGCAACTGGGAATTATGTCAACCTCAACTTTTTCTTGGCTTTGGTACCCGCAGCAGCAATCATTTCAGCCTTGTTCGTGAAGGCTCCCCGCAAAGCCGTGTCTTCTCGTTCGCTGGATTCCAGCGAAGTTAGCTAGCGTTTTCAAACGTGCTCACCGCTACCGCTATTTCCAAAGCACAGGGATCAAAGCAACTGTTTCGCGACGTCAGTTTTCAACTTTCGGATCGGCGAAGAATCGCTCTCATCGGCAGTAACGGTGTGGGCAAGACCACGCTCATTGAAATTCTTCTCGGAATCCAGGATCCTGACAAAGGGAATGTTCAACGGCCGGCAGCGGGTTCGATCGGCTACTTACCTCAAACGTTGCAAGATGAGTTGGTTGGAACTGCGCTGGAAGCGACTTTGGAAGGCGCTTCTCACATCACTGATCTCGAAGAACGTCTGAGCGAGCTTCGGGAGGTACTGAGTCGAGCGGAAGGCTCCGATCAAGATCATCTGTTAAAGGAGTACGGCGATCTTCAAAGCCGTTTCGAACATTTAGGGGGATACGCGGTCGAATCCGAAGCTCAGCGAGTGTTAGCCGGTTTGGGTTTCGACTCCGAGCTGATGTTTCGNGATGTCCAGGAGCTCTCGGGTGGGTGGAAGATGCGAGTAGCCCTCGCGCGTTTGTTATTAGCCAAGCCCGACATCCTGATCCTTGATGAGCCCACGAACCATCTNGATGTTGATTCAGTTACCTGGTTAGAAGACCAGCTTTCCGAATGGCACGGGTGTCTACTTTTTGTCAGCCATGACAGGGACTTCATCGATTCGGTGGCTAATCGGGTCATCGAACTTGACGGGCACTCTGCGCACGAATACGTCGGGAGCTTTTCTGACTTCGTGACGGCTCGCGAACTTCGGTTATCTCAACTCGAGGCGTCGGCTGCGCATCAGAGACGAAAGATTGAGGATACAGAACGNTTCATCGAGCGGTTTCGTTACAAAGCGAGTAAAGCCAAACAGGTACAAAGTCGNATTAAGGCTCTCGATCGGGTTGAGNTCGTTGAAGTTTTGACCGCGAAGGAACTTAAAGCGAAGTTTCAATTTCCCGAACCGCGACGGTCGTCTCGGATTGTCGCTGAGTTTGATGCNGCGGGGGCCGCGTATGGNGAGCGGCAGATTCTCAAGGACGTTTCTTTCGTCATCGAACGGGGGCGAAAAGTCGCGNTGGTCGGTCCGAACGGCGCAGGTAAAACGACTCTGTTGCGTCTACTTCTAGGTGAGCTGAGCGTTGCAGAGGGTAAGGCACGGCTAGGGAACAAAGTCGACTATGCGCGTTTCACGCAAAACTTGACGGAGATGCTCGACCCCCACAAAACCGTGCTGCAGCAATTCCAATTCTCAACAGGTGATCCGGGAGATCGAAATCTGCGAACAGTTCTTGGTGGTTTTGGTTTCAGCGGTGCTCAGGTGGATCAAAAAATTGGAGACTTATCAGGTGGTGAAATGACACGGCTGGCTCTGGCGACGACAATGGCCAACCCTGTCAACCTTCTGATTCTCGACGAACCAACCAANCATCTGGATCTCCCTAGTTGCGACCACCTCGAGAACGCGCTCAATGCCTACCCCGGAACTCTGATTCTCGTCACTCACGACCGCTATCTGATTCGCAACGTCGCCGATTCTCTCATCGTTGTGCGGGGAGGCACTGCGACCTGGCATGACGGCCTGAATGAGGAACTCCTGAAGCCGCCGCTACCAGAAAAGGACGGCAGGTCTGCAGCTAGGTCAGACAATCCTCACCGACAAGAACGCGAGGCGCGAAAGGTCGAGGCGCGACGCAGAAGCAAAATGAATGAGGCAACCCGCGACCTCCGCNAGGAACGAGATGCTCTAGAGCAGGAGTGGGAGAATGCAGAAAGTGAATTGGCTGAAGTTCAACGACAGTTAGCNGANAGCGCTACCTATGACGACCCGGCGAAGGTGGCAGCGCTTACTCAAGAACATGGTCAGCTAAAAGACCATGCGGCTCAATTGATGGAAAAATACGACACTACGTTGAGGCGAATCGCTCGGAAGGAAGCAGAAGTTGAGTAACAGTTAGTCGCAACCACGGATGGGTCCAGAAATGGANACGTGTTCAACTTTTGTTTGCTCGTCNAAGGTGACCAGGGCCGCTGTTCCGTGACCAGGGGAGCCCATGGGAGCTCCCGGGTACCAGGCAGTTACTCCCCCATGGCTAGCGTCGGTTGGAACATGCCAGTGCCCTAACGCAACATAGTCAGCTTCGGTNGCTGATATCTCGTCGTAGGTAATCGGCGAGGAGCGGTGGGCGTCTTCTTTCGACAGGTTCAAATGGCCGTGAGCCGCCACAACATAGTGGCCCTCATTTGGGCGGGACGGCACCTCTCGCAGCGGTCTATAACCGGGTTCGTGATCGGCCATNGCTCGGCCCCAGAAAGTTATGCCCTTCGACTCCAACGCTAAGGATGATCCTTCTAAACGGTCGAGCAGGTGGACCCCTGTTCGTTGCACGTCGGAGCGGCATCTTTCCCATAGCGATTTCGTATCGTGCACATCGTGATTTCCGGGGATGATCACCACCGGAACGCCGGGACTAGTCACTATGTCGAGAGTTGCGGCTACGGTGCTGTCGCTAAGACGGGNGTGGTCAAATAAGTCACCAGAGATCATGAGCACATCGGCTTGGTGTTCACGAACCGCCGCCGCTAACCCCAGCACCGGACACTGACACACGTCAGCATGGTGATCNCCTGGCCCTGTGACATGGCCGATATGAACATCAGAAGTGTGCAGCATTCGCACCGTGTGGTTCATCGTTCTAATCTCATCACTCATGGCCCGAAAGATTGCCACCAACAAAACAGTCGAGCGAAACGAACTACTTGATTTTATTCGGCCTCGTCACAGAGGGGTACTTTCCACGACGAGACTTAATGGTAGNCCTCAGATGTCACTGGTNACTATGGGTCTCGACGATCACGATCGGGTTGTGATCGCTACCTATCCCGAACGAGTGAAATCAATCAATGCGCGCCGTAATCCTGCTGGTTCATTGCTTGTCATGGGGGAAGAATTCAACAGCGAGTGGGTACAAGTGGATGGCTTTATTGAGGTCCTTGATCTCCCCGAAGCTCTAGATCCCCTCTGCGACTACTTTCGTTCGATTAGTGGTGAACACCCTGACTGGTCGGAGTACCGCGCCGCCATGGTGGATCAGAACAAGTCGCTCTTGCGCTTTTCAATTGANTCTTGGGGACCGATATCTCAGGGCGGATTCCCTCCCCGCTTGGCGGACTGACNTTTACCCGGTTGTCTTCACAACTTTGTTGTCGCCTTTGGCTTCGCGCNGGCTTTAACGAATAACTTCATAGCTGTGCGAATACTGGTAACGAATGACGACGGTATTGCCAGCGAGGGNCTCCACGTTCTCGCTCGGGCAATGCGACCTCATGGGGAAGTGTGTGTTGTAGCTCCCGATAGCGAATATTCGGGAGCAGGCGCTGCTATTGGCCCTCTTCACCTCACCCAGCCGCAAGTCCGACCTGTCGANATCNGCGGAATAGATACTGCGTGGAGTGTGGCGGGGCCACCGGCTCTCTGCGTCATGTTCGCGCGGCTCGGTGCGTTCGGCGACGTTGATCTGGTGGTATCAGGCATCAACCCTGGGGCAAATGTAGGGCGTTCCGTTTACCATTCGGGCACTGTTGGGGCGGCATTAACAGCCCGCCACGCGNATATTCCNAGTTTGGCAGTTAGTCAGCATGTGACCGACTTCGACGTGGAAGGGCAATCGTGGGAACAAGCTATCGTTGGCCAGAAGTGGCATGCGGCTGCGGAAGTGGCNAGCACGGTCGTTGAAAGTATGTTTGACGACAACATTGGGGATAGCCCGGTAATTAATGTCAATGTCCCGAATCTGGAACTTGACGAGATAAAGGGTTGGCGGTTTACCGAACTGGGGACCCAACCTCCTCGGGCCGTTGAGCGGGTCGATTTGGAACCATCTGATACTGATGGCGGAAGCTTCAAGGTGTCTATGGCTTGGGGTGATGAGGTTGTTCAGCCACCTGAGTTTGATACCGGGGCGGTANTGAACGGTGAAGTGTCTGTCACTTATCTTTCTCGAATTACAGCGATTGTTCCTCCGGCTAACTCCAACGTTGGGCGGGCATTGGAAGGTCTCATCAGGAGCAAGTGAAGAAGTCGCTAGTTAGTAACGGTCCTTTACCCAGTTGGTGATGAGGTCCGCCGCGTCGTCTCGGGCTCCTTCGCGATCTCGAAGATAGTGATCACCTTCGAGTGTGTGAGTTGTCAAATCCGTTGAGCCAAGCGCGTCGACGATCGCGCGGGTGTCGCTTGGGAACACCCCGGAATCTCCNTCAGCTTCAATGACAAGCGCCGGGATCTTGATCCTCGCCAAGTGTGGTGCTGCGTTGCATTGGGAGTCGCTAAGACTCCACATAGAAAGCCACGTGCGCAGCGAACTAACCGTTCCCACTCCATAGATTCCGTAGTTCGCGCGTTGAGGTTCCCCGAGGTAGCAACTCGGGAATTCGCGATTGTTCGGATCAATTGATCCATCGATCATTCGCAAGTCTGCCCAAAGTCTCGGAGTCGTAAATAGTCGGTCATGATGCCCGGCGGCGACTACCCGATCAATTTCGGTGCGCGCCCATTGAGTGATCCGATCATTTCGGCGTCGTTGCGCTTGTCGATATGTATCGACGAACTCTTTGGTAAACGGAATTTCGCGTTCCTCATCGAATGGGTCAAGTGTTGGGTCGACGCTAAGGGGGTCGTCTTCGCTCACGACTGACGGATCCATCCAGTTAGTGAGCACCTCNGGTCGCCCAGGATGCGCCGCTAGTGAGATATACAAATCGGCGCCAGGTAATTCCATTGCTGCNGGAACTATCGATGTGCGTCCGTACTCCGGTTCGAGGTTTGGTTGAACGGATTGGGATTGGTACGCAGCCATCAACGACCCNCCGCCAGAGTTACCGAGTAGGACAACTTTCTCCACCCCNGCATGCGAGCGCAACCATCNAACTCCGACTGCTATATCGGCAACAGCATGATCGAGNAGGAAATAGGGTTCTGCACCTCTAAATCGTGTGTTCCAACCTAGGAATCCGACTCCGCGAGCTGCGCAGAGGTCCGCTAGGTAATGTTCACTGAAATCGATGTTGTAGTGGGTGGCGATAATGGCAACATCGGGTTTACTTCCCCGGGGTCTGTGATAGATGCCTTGGCAAGGGTGTCCGCCNGCTCCCGCGCGTCCGACAACGGGCGAGGGCAAGCCAACAAATTCGCGTTCGACCGTCACGGTCAGGCGTTTTCTCCAACGGGCGCTGCTAAAAGGCGCGCTGCTTCTTTTTCGTCTCTTGGCATGCCGGTAGTGTCNCGACACAGTTCGACCANAACTTGGTTCGGATCAAGGAAATACAGGGAATAGCACCATCCGTGGTCTATCTCCATGGTTGGTTCTATGCCTTCTGCCGCCATCCGAGTCCGAACTTCTTCTTGCATTTCTTCGGTTGCTTCGAACGCAGCATGGTTGATAAAGACTGGAACGCCGAGGCTCTCATTGACGTCGGTAGCCCAATCATCTCGCTCCCCAATGTTCTCGAAAGCGAAAAATGCTATGCATTGGCCGTTTCCTGTGTCGAAGAACACGTGTTTGATCCATCCTTCTTCGCGGTCGTGAAATTCGGTGTTTACCAAGGGAAACCCGAAAAGGTCTTCGTAAAAGTGACGCGTGGCGTCGAGGTCCTTAGTTGAATATGCGACGTGGTGGAATGCCATTGTTTCCTCCGATTAGCTGGGTTGGGATCCAGTTTCGCGGATTCGCGAGTTTTGAACGACCGCTACGGCTGCAACTACTGCCAAGAACACTGATACTAGGGCGGCCCAGTGGGCCAGGTCATGGTAACTCCGTTGCTCAACTGCGAGTCCAGATGAAATACCGGCTGCCGCGCCTGTGGCGGTCATNAAGACGTCGGCTGTCGATTGAGTCGCGACCCGGACNTCGGGCGGAAACGCTTCNGTCATCAGGGCGCTGCCAGCGACAAGAGAAGAGCACCATCCAATCCCAATCATGAATAGTCCAACGAAATGGCCGGTCGCGTCTGGTGCNTCGGTGTGGGAGGCAATTTCCGATCCGAGTGCTGTAATAACTGCACCTATTCCAATGAGGAGTTCTTTGCTTATGCGGTCAGCGATTCTTCCGATCCAAGGCGAAAACGCGTACATGCCAATGATGTGGAGCGAGATCATGAGGCCGATGATCAAGGGGTCTTGATTACCGTCTCTCATATGTAATGGGGTCACTGTCATAACGCCCACCATCACACCTTGAGACAGCATCATTCCTAGAAGCGCNACTCGTGCTGCGGGTTGGGAGAGGATCAGGCCAAGGTCAGAAAACTTAGGTCCTCGGATGGGAGTTTGGTTTTGGTCAGCTACCANAAGGAGCGGGTCCGGTTTGAGGCGGCGAAGAATGCCTGCTGCTGCCACTANGAAAAGCGTGATTGAAACTACGTAAGAAAGCGCAAAGCCGCTACCCCCTTCTGATGAACTTGATAGGGATCGCAGTCCTAGACCTACGGTGGGTCCTAGAACCGAACCAACTGTGTTTGCCCAGACAACAAGGCTGATACTTCGCGCCCGATTGTCATCAGTTGCAAGATCAGAGCCGGCATATCGGGCAGCTAGATTGCCNGCTTGTCCGCAGCCACACAACGTCATGCCAATGACTAACAGGGCATATGTCTCGGTAACAGCAGCCAGTAACGCACATGTTGCTCCTATAGATCCGACTGCGTAGGCGGTGCCGATTCCGATTCGTCTTCCGCGTCGAGCCATCAAGGCCGCAACTGGGATTCCTGCCAGGCTTTGACCGATGCTGAGCCCAACTGCGGCGAGCGCTCCCAACGTNTCGCTGCCTGTGAGTTCGCTTCCTAGGAGCGCCGCTACAGAGTATGAGGTACCCATAGCTAGGCCACCAGGAACAACTCCCTGCTGAAGGACTCGAACTGTTCGCTTCTGAACCGAATCCTGGTCGAGTTGTTCGTCGTTCAATCTTGGCTCGATTCTCGGGCAACCGCTTGGGCCCATCGATAATCGGGTTTACCTGCTGGACTGCGCTTGATCTGCGCGACTTTGATGATTGCCTTGGGTCGCTTGTATCGACTGATGTAGCTAGCGCAATGTTCGATGATCTCAGACTCTAGGGCCTGAACACCTTCAACAAGTTGAACAATCGCCACGACNTCACTGCCCCACCTTTCGCTAGGCCTTCCACAAACCACCGCGTCGTAAATTGCGCCNTGGGTCTTAACCGCGTTCTCTACTTCTTCGGCGTAGATTTTTTCGCCGCCAGAGTTAATTGTTACGGAGTCGCGACCTAATACTTCGATACGCCCATCAGCCAACAGTCGAGCTCGATCACCCGGAACTGAAAATCGCACACTGTCAATAACTGGGAATGTTTTTTGGGTCTTCTCAGCGTCGTTGAGGTAACCGAGAGGCACGCGACCCGACATCGCAAACCATCCAATTTCGTCGGATCCTGCGTCAACAATTGCTGACAGAGACGAGTTAACAACGGTGCTTCCGGGTGCGGGTTCGAAGTCGCCGGTACTCGACGATTGTTCTTTGGTGCTTACGTTGCTGCCCTGGACGCCCGTCTCACTCGAGCCGATTGAGTCGCGAATAGTAACTCCACCGAATTGTTCCTTGAGTTCTTCTTTGAGTTCGGAGTTCAACACTGCTCCGCCACTAATGATGGATCGGAGCGATTTCGGAACAATTTGAGTTGTTCGCGAGGCATCAAGTAANGGTCTAGCGAACGCGTCGCCCACGATCTGTAAGAACTCAACGGACTCGCGGTTGCAGACCTCGAGCACATTTGCGGCGTCATAACGGTCGGTTATGTCTGGGAGGACAACGGTGTGACCCATGGAAAGNGCCTGCAGCGCAATCCACTGCGCAGCACCATGCATAAACGGCGCTGCAGTTAACCACCGCAAAGTTCCTCTGTTGGCGGCCTCGGCTACTTCTTCATATGACTCGTATTCACGACCCTCAGTTCTGTTAGATCCCCCTAATGCGCCTACGAAGAAGTCTGCGTTTCGCCAAAGCACCCCCTTGGGCATACCCGTAGTTCCACCGGTGTAGAGCACATAAAGGTCATCTTCTGAACAGTCATCTAATTCACGCGGTATTTGATCTCGAATGAAATCGTCATAAAAAGTGGCGCCCTCAAGTAGCTCATTGTTTGAATCATCTCGAACTTGGACAATGAGTTCAATGTCCGGTAGCTGCGGCAGAACTTCNGCGAGGTTCGGCGCATACATNGAATTTACGAAAACTACCTTTGCCGCTGAATCTGTTAGTAGGTATGCCAGTTCGTCGGCCATATATCTGTGGTTGACGTTGAAGGTTGCGGCACGCGCAGCCCANCCGCCAAGCATGGACTCCAAATATTCGAGTTCATTGTTGAGGTACAACGCAACATGGTCTTGACCACTTTCATGTCCGTCTAACTCTGAACGTTCCGTGTGACAACCTATTCCCGCTGCATTTAACGCAGCTCCTAGTTGTCGGTATCGCTGGACTAGGTCAGGGTACGAGATCTGACGTCCTCGATGAATCAACGCCGCCCTTTCAGGGTGAGCTTCGGCAACCGCCGCGATCACCCGGGCNAGGTTAAATTCCACGCACGAGACAGTAACCAATCCCCGGAGCACCTGGACCGAAAAGAGANGCTAATTCTTCAGGATGAACTTTTGCTCGCGGATAGATCAGACACAATGGTCCGATGAGCATGCAGCTTGTTCTGGCATCGGGTTCACCGCGGCGAAAAGAACTGCTGGCGCATTTGGGTGTCGATTTTGTTGTTCGAATTCCTCAGGTCGACGAGTCAGTTAGAAGTGGTGAAATCCCGGAGCTGTATGTTCAACGGGTCGCATCGGCGAAAGCAGCGGCGATTGTCGGCGATGTTGTTTTAGGCGCCGACACCTGCGTCGTCTNAGATGGTCAGATTTATGGCAAACCATCGGACTTAGAACACGCTGAAGCAATGCTTTGGGAGTTGTCAGGCAAGGTCCACACAGTTATCACCGGTATTACTGTTNAGACTAGAGATCTACTGCTGTGCGAAGTGGTGACAACCAGGGTTGAGTTTGTGTCTTTAGACCAAAGCCTGGTTGATTGGTATTTGAATCTGGATGAGTCGTCCGATAAAGCAGGTGCCTATGCGTTGCAGGGTGCGGGAAGTTCTCTTGTGAAGGCGATCGATGGCAGTCATTCAAACGTGATCGGTTTACCTCTCGTAGAAACCGCTACCCTGCTGACTCAAGCAGGGGTGACGCTGAGGAGTTCACCGGACTCGAACAAACTATGACGGCTTACCGAAGCGCTCTAAATGAATCATTGGCGCCGGTAGACACCGGCGAAATTCAGCCTGTCAATCTGGGGCCTATCCAACTTGAGGTTCCCGTGGTTTTGGCCCCCATGGCAGGTGTAACTGATTGGCCGTTTCGTTCGTTGTGTTCGCATTTTGGCGCGGCTCTTTATGTCAATCAGATGATTACTGCGCGGGCTTTAGTAGAGGAGAACGCTCTGACGTGGAAGTTGGCCGAATTTGGCGTCGATGAGCCGATCCGCTCAATTCAGTTGTATGGGACTGACCCCAAATATGTGTCCTTGGCAGTTCATATGTTGAAAGATCGCATCGGCGTTGATCACATCGACATGAATTTCGGGTGTCCGGCTCCAAAGGTAACGAAGAACGGCGGCGGAGCAGCTATTCCTGTGAAGCGCCGCCTGTTGGCGTCGATAGTTGAATCCGCTGTGGAAGCTGCTGGCAACATTCCAGTGACAATTAAATTTCGCAAGGGCATCGACGATGAACATTTGACGTTTTTGGACAGCGGTCGAATAGCCCAGGAGTCTGGTTGTGTGGGAGTTACCCTGCACGCCCGAACTGCAAGGGATCTGTATTCCGGGCACGCAGATTGGGATGCCATCGGAGAGTTGGTGAACCACATTGACATTCCTGTTTTCGGCAATGGCGATATTTGGGAGTCGTGGGACGCGGTAAGGATGATCCGATACACAGGCGCTGCTGGGGTGGAGATTGGTAGAGGGTGTCTGGGGCGTCCATGGCTTTTCTCTGATCTCGTAGCTGTCTTGAGCGGTCGCGAACCACAACTAGTGCAGCCGTCTTTGGGGCTGGTGGCTGACGTGATGCTCGACCACGTGGCGCGACTACTCGATTTCTACGATCACGATGAGAACGACATCGTGCGGCGATTCAGAAAACATGCAGGTTGGTATGTCGCCGGATGGCCTGTCGGGAGAGACCTTAGAAGACGCCTGCATTCAGCAAACAACCTTGATGAGTTGAAATCGATTACGGACGAATTCGATAGAGGCACGCTGCTACCACCCGAGGGGGTAAGGGTAAAGCGCAGTCACACTGGCGGTCCGAGAAAGGTGTCTCTTCCAGAGAATTGGCTCGCGGATCCTGATGAAGTTGTGGCGCTTAGTTCCGCTGCGGAGGCGAACGTTAGTGGTGGGTGACCCTTCGCCGAGGATATCGAAAGATAAATGGCGTGAAGAGTTGCGTCCTCTTAAGACAGGAGTGGAAGCCAATGTCGAGAAAGAGGTGGTCGCCGCATTGGCTTCCTTTTTGCAAGATAAGCATGGCTTGTTTTTGTTTTATAGGCCGATGTCACACGAACTAGGGCTCGATGGCCTCGCGGAAGAGATGGGATGGGAAAATTTTGCGACGACTCGAACTCCCCGCTCTGGACCACTCACTGTGCACCCTGCCGGCAGCCGTTCTGAAATACATAAGTTTGGGTTTTTGCAACCTGTACAGCGTTCGCCGCTAATCGATCTAGCTGAGGTTTCGGTAGCGCTTGTACCAGCCTTAGCCTTCGATAGAACCGGCACCAGACTCGGTCACGGGTTTGGTTATTTCGATGAACTTCTTTCTCGCATACCAGATAATTGCTTACGCATTGGGGTGACGACAGAAGCTTTCATCTTTGAGGAGTTACCGTCAGAGTCTCACGATATTTCAATGACTCATTTAGCTACCGAGCTTGGGGTACGCCCAGTTTCTGGGTCCGTCTAGTAGTTCAGGTTGGTTCGTAACGCATTTGACGCCATCGGGAGGTCGCAGTTGTCACTTCCACTAGTTCCGAGGACAGAAGAACGCCTTCAACGAAAATATCGCGATCTTTAATGTCAACAATCCACGCGCGGCAAACTACTTCTTCAGCTAGGAACGCTGGCCTGAGATAATTGAGATGCATTTCTGCTGTTGCACACGCCAAGTCCGGTGCGTTTGCCGGGAGAGAACTTTGCGCCGCTACACCCATCACCTCATCCAATATCGCCGCCTGAATTCCTCCGTGAATAACCGTGTCAAAGCCGCAATGATGCTTCGCTGTTCGGTGGCGAGTCTCAATAGTTCCGTCGTCGTATCGAACAAACTTGAGCTGCAGCCCATTTTCGTTGGTACTCGAACAACCGAAGCACTGATCGACGCCCGATCGTTCTAGGGGGAAAGGGGTCGCGGCCGCATTCGCATATTGATCAGATGAGCGATTTGTCACATGGGGATCGTAGGCATTGCACAGCGCTCTTGCTTGGTTACTCAAGAACTTCGGCTACGGCCAGATTGGCTATTTGTTCTCCGTCGTATCCAAGGATGCCTTCCAATATTTCCATCGCGTGTTGACCATATGTTGGGCCAGCCCAGTCAAAGCCACCCTCTGAGCGGGATAGCTGATGCGGTATGCCATCCACCATTACCTGACGAGCCTCAGGGTGTGGCACCCATGGAAAATGATTGCGGTGGACGAGCTGTGGATCGTTCATACAGTCACCTGTGTCTTGGACCATGTGAGCTGTTACGCCATGTTGCTGTAGTCGTATTTGTAGCCCTCCGGGGCTTTGCCCTTCGGTCCAGGCCGCAATGGCTAAGTCGATATCTTCGGACTGGGATCGGCGTTCCGTAAGGTCAAGATCAGCGAGGTCCTCTCGTCTCATTTCGACACACAGCGATTTCCATTGAGCGTCGTCCTGACACACGATTGCGCACCATTGGTCCTGTCCTGCACACGGGTATACGCCATGGGGAAACATGTCCACGTCATGGTTGCCTGAGCGCGTCGGCAAATGTCCTGTTTGTTGGTATTCAAGAATGCCTGGGGTGAGATAGTGAGTTGCCGCTTCAGCTTGGGAGAAATCTAAATATTGACCCTCTCCAGTTTGACGCCGGTGGTCTAAGGCAGCGAGGAGAGCTGCAGTGGTGAAGCGTGGTGATGTGTAGTCGGTATAGGCCATGTAAGGGCCTGCCGCACCCCGGTCAGGCCACCCAGTGATGTCGTAAAAGCCCGCTACAGCGGCGGCCAAGTTTCCAAAGCCGGCAAAATCTCTCATTGGGCCCGTTTGGCCAAAGACGCAACTTGAGAGAACGATTATTCCCGGGTTAATTTCACACAGTGCCTCGTATCCGAAGCCCATGGCGTCGAGCGTTCCGGGGGTAAAGGACTCGACTACTACATCTGCCCATTTCGCTAGATCCATTACAACCTGCTTTGATTCGGGTTTTGACAGGTTGATAGCGAGACTCAATTTGTTGGCGTTAACCGCATGCCATCCGATTGCATTTTCTTGGTCGGGAACGTCGTCTCGGTGGCCTAACGCTCCTCTCAATAAGCAAGGTCTGGTAACTGATTCAAGGCGTACGACTTCGGCGCCCCAATACGCCAGGATTTTCGTTGTCAAAGGGGCCGCGGCTACCCACGAAAAGTCAAGAACCTTTAGGCCTTCTAAGGGCCGATTAGATGAGGATTGGCCTGAGTTCACCGAGGGGGCTAAGGGCGTTCGATCAAAATCAATTTCGTTGTTGTGTTCTCCTAATTGAGGAGCTCGGTCCAACCGTCTCAACGGGGTCTTGCTGGCCTGGATGAAGGGTCCCGGGTGACGTGTTCCTTCCACCTCATCCCAAAACTCGCGTGCCTCGAACTGCTCGCTCTCCACTACGTCGGCAAGGTCAGTGATTGGAGTTACTAATAGTCCACGACTGAGACTCGCCTGCATGAATTCTGCTTTAGTTTTATCCCTCGCGAAGTCAGCGATTAGGTCCATTACCCGAGCTAACTCTTCTAGGGTCTCGCGGCCTTCTTGTAGGTGAATCGCGAAGTCAACCCAATCCTTGTCTCGCGTGGCTTCGTCGCATGCACCTTCTTCGTACATCCAATCCATGAATCTTTGGAACATGGGACCGATCATCGCTCCGAAGGCCACGGTGATGACGACTTCGCCATCGGAACACGGGTAGGTCCATCTCAGGTGAATAGGCCCCTGTTGCACTCCTCCCGCCATTCGTTCTTGGGGCGATAGACCCGCTGGCCCATGCAAATTTGCGGGCATCGCAGTTTCAGACATTGCTTGTTGGGCTGATACATCGACGTGTTGTCCCAGTCCTGATCGGGACCGCTCATCGCTTGCAACGAGGGCTCCCACTAACGCCTGACATGAGGCATGTGCCCACGCTTGGGGTATGGAGATACGAACGGGGGGCCTGTCTACGTCTCCATTACAAATCATCTGCCCGCTCGACGCGACAAGTGTCAGATCGGTAGCGAGCCAGTTTGCTTTGGGTCCATCGTCACCGAAAGGAGTCAGTGACACCGTGATTAGACGCGGGTTCTCTTGTCTCATTTTCGCGAGATCGACTTCGAAGGTCGTTGCATCGCATTCAATTACGAAGTCAGCGGTCGCCGCTAGACGATCCAGTTCAACAGCATCTCGAACTAGGACTGATCTTTTGCCCCTGTTGTAGGCCTCAAACCAGTGGTCACGAGTCCAGCCACTTTCAGGCTCAGCCAAAATAACGTCGGCTCCCAGTTGGGCAAGTAAGAAACCTGTCATCCAACCGCGACGGTCGGTGAGGTCAATGACACGGTAATTGTCGAGCACGATGCCCCCCTTTCGTACGTTGGAGCTTAGATGGACTTTTTGGTGTCCTTTCTCGCAGCTTCAATTTCTGGATAGCGGAAGCAATCGACAAGATGGTCGTTAACGATGCCGTCGGCCTGCATCAACGAATAGCAAGTGGTGGGTCCCACAAATCGCCATCCCAGTTGCTTTAGTGCCTTGCTCATTTGTTCCGATTCGCTGCTGTTGGCCTGCATCTGTTTCAGTTGTCGAACGGGTCGCTTTTCGGCGGGTTCGAAGGACCAGAGAAAGTTAGCCAGCGATCCGTGTTGTTCGATGGTCGCTAAGGCTGCTCTTGCATTGTTGATGGTGGCTTCGATCTTGCCGCGGTGCCTAATAATGCCTGCGTCGCTAAGTAGCCGCTCAATATCTTTGTCTCCAAATCTTGCGACCTTTTCGAAATCGAAGTTAGAGAAAGCGTTTCGGAAATTTTCTCGCTTTCGCAAAACAGTGAGCCAGGACAACCCTGACTGGAAGCCTTCGAGACACAATTTCTCGTAGAGCCTTGTGTCATCAGTCACCGGCACACCCCACTCGGTGTCGTGGTATTGCATGTAATCGCTGTGGCTCTCACCCCAGGGGCAAACGGAAACTCCATCAGCTCGGACAGTTACCCCAGTAGTCATCTCTTAGAAAATACCGGTTGCTGCGTCGATTGTGCTTTGGTGGTGTTCTTACTGTGAGATTGTGTTCGTATCTTTAGGAGACGGAATGGATCAAGATATACAGCGGCTTTTCGACGAACGAGAGTGCGAGAAGTTGATCTCGGAATACTGTCGGCTGGTCGATTTTGGTAACGCTGCGGGCATCGCACAGTTATTTGTTTCGGACGGCATTTGGACTGGACCCGGTGTCGAGATGATCGGCCAATCAGAAATTGAGGCGGGTTTTACCGCTAGGCAGGCTATTACTCGCAGGCAGTCTCGGCATCTGTGCACGAATGTCGTGGTTAACGTCGAAGGGGATGAGGCCAAAGGATTTTGCTATTTGTTGAACTTTCGGCACGATTCTCAATCGGGGACAGCTGAATCTCCCGCTCCTGCTGGTTTGCCGAAGTATGTGGGCGAGTATCACGACCGGTTCGTCAGAACGGAGCGCGGCTGGCGCTTTGCGTCAAGACGTTGCGACATAGCTTTTCTTCG
>PBOM01000001.1 GCA_002724355.1 Actinomycetota bacterium
CCGACCGCGGTCCCGACGGGATTTGAACCCGCGACCTCCGGCTTGACAGGCCGGCGTGAACTCCAGACTTCACCACGGGACCAACCGTGCTTGCTGCTACATATCAAACAAGCAAGAGGTTGAATTCTGGCGTGACGAGCCTCTTATTGCAACTTGTGAGGATTTATTCATTCGGAAGAGTCAGCACGAAATCTCGGATCGAGCTCCTCATCGGTGACTGGCCGCATCAACAATTCGATTGCGTTCCAAAGAGTACGCGATATGGGATCAAACAAGATCGGGAACACCACGCCGATAGGAGCGGCGATCAGCAACAAGGTAGCCGTTGACACATCCGTCCCAAGTACAACCAAACTAAGAGCGACCCCGATCAGAACTAGGCCAGCGCTTGTCACGGTATTAATCGCTACGGCACCAAGAGAGTGACCTTCCATGCGCTCGAAGTGGAGTCCGCACTTAGGGCAATCTTGAGCCATTGAGAACATCCCCCATTGTTCGAACAACCCTCGTGCACCACATCCACCACAAGCCATTGTTAGTCCGCGCCACAGAACCTTCATGCAGCCATCACTCTTCTCAATTCACTTGCCAGATTGCCGCGCTGCCCCACCTTGACTCTTTCAAGATTCCTCCAGAAAGCCAACGACTGAAGTTCGAGGGCAAGGCTCTCCACAACGCTGTCCTCTACTTTTGAGGGTTCAGAGTGAACCGCTGGGACGTGCAGGACTCCATTCTTGGTATCAGCTCGTACGTCTACGCGAGCGCGTAATTCGTTGTTGTGCAGGAACGGTAAAACGTAATAGCCGTGCACTCGTTTCTTCGCGGGGACATAAATCTCCAAGCGATACTTGAATTGAAAGAGGCGTTCCACACGAGGCCTAAACCAAATAAGAGGATCGAAAGGGCTCAGGAGTACTGACTTAGAGTTAACGGCTGCGGACTTGGTACCCCTTTGCACGTAGCCCGGGCGGTCCCAGCCCTCCACTTCCATTTCAAGCAATTCGTTGTTTTCTACTAACTCCTGAATTCGTTGCTTGCCTTCCCGTTTCGGAAGACGGAAATAGTCGACTAAATCCTCTGCTGCTCCAACACCCAGATGGCCGGCTGCTCTTTTAATTAATTCAGCTTGCGCTTCAACTTCGCCAAGCGACTCATTGAGAATCTCTGAAGATATAACCCTTTCAGATAGATCGTAATAGCGGGTGAAATTGTGGCGATGGCTGACCGATACCCGTCCGATCCAAAACAACCACTCCAGAGCAATCTTTGAATCTGACCAGCCCCACCACGGGTCTCGCCTCCGATTTTTTTGGAGCTCACCGGCACTTACGGGACCGTTTGCACGAACATAGTCCTCGATTTGTTGAACAAAGTTCGGGTTCTCTGAGACAAAGCGCCGGATCCCTTTCCACAGTTCACCATTTTCAGCCCGTCGCATGCGCCACTTAAACAACGCTCGGTCTCGCTCTGGAATAAAGCTGGCTTCATGACACCAATACTCGANNAACTCGCGGCGTTTGTAAGTNGCNTNGTCNANTAACTCCNANAAAGNNTNATGAGAGCCCCCAAGCCGNCTTCNAAGNACTAANAAATGAGANCGGGCAACTGCNTTNACTGCATCAATTTGNAGNACNCCGAACTGTTTAAANGCGCGTCTCAAATGCCNGATATCANGTCGAGTNGAAANTGGNGAACTTTTANGATCTAANCCCTGTGCANANATAGCCAACGATCTCGCNTNNAACGANGAGATCTGGCCGTCNTTCACAACCNTGGTNTCNAGATGAAGANCTCAGACGAGATNCTCAGCGTTCTTCTTTNAAAATTACGTGNTGGCGAATNACTGGGTCGTANTTNTTCAATTCGATCCGCTCACGAGTATTNGTNTTNTTTTTACGNGTTGAATANGTGTANCCCGTTCCGGCAGTNGACTTCAGCTTNATNACTGGTCGCTTNTCGCTCTTTGCCATCAGACTTTCTCCCCACGACGACGGAGGTCAGCTAGAACTGACTCAATTCCACGNTTGTTNATGATCTTGATTCCTTTAGNACTCACCATCAAAGTTACGTGACGTTTTTCNTTNGGTACGTAAAACTTCTTTTTCTGAATATTCGGCTTAAACCAACGCTTGTTACGGCGATGAGAGTGAGAAACAGTAAAACCAGTTGTAGGTCTACGACCGGTGACTTGACAGACGTTGCTCATAGAAACTCTCAAGATCGGGAGTGGCTCTAGGGCCACTGGAATAACGACGTTCAAGGCTAACACCGGGGTGAGCTAAACACGATCTCCTNGCGGGCATGGTCGTCTAAACGTGAGGAATAATTTCCCGACCAATTCGTTCAAGAACTTCAAATCTTGGATCAAAATTAGGNAGAATCATCAACTGATCAAGTCCGCGCTCTTCAAGCTGTTGTAGCCGCTCAATTACTTCGTTGGCCGTTCCTACAATGCACGTCGCATCTATGAGCTCGGGNGTGACGAAGCGCTCTTCTTCTGGGATCACCCAGCAGTTATGCCCGGCATGTATCCGTTGATGAATTCGTTCTGGGTCATAGTCGGCGAGCATTGAGGTGTACTCATCCCAAATGTCGTCAAGGCGGCTTCCAGGTGATCGACCCAGTTGACGATACTGGTCGTAGGAGTAATGCACCGAAGCCATCGCCATCGCGCCAGCTTCTGCTTTGACCCGAGGGCTTTCGATGGTTTCCCCATCTTCAAGAACGACAATTGTGGTGAGAGAGCAGGTCAAATAATTCTCCCTATCNAGNTCTCGTCCGGTCTCAGTGGCCCCCCGCTCGATCATTTCCCACATGCGATCCATTACTTGCGCATCGGGNGGTATTGACATGACTGCACCATCAGCATGTTTCCCTGCTAGCGCCAATGACTTCGGCCCGAAACCCGACACGTATAGCGGAATTGGATCGTCGAAATTTACNAATCCCTTATCCGGCATGATGTGTCGGATAGGACTCACNTGACCTCCGAACGAGTGCTCNGCTTCCTCACCTTTGAGNAAAGGTTTTATCGCTTCTAGGTACTGATCAAATTCAGCGATTTTTTGTGGTTTATGGCCCATGATCCGCATAGCTGTATTCCCTGTGCCCAAACCAAGAAANGTGCGGCCTGGGGCAAGAGCATTGATTGTTGCGATCGATGCAGCTGTTACCGGTGCCGGTCGCGTACCCGAAACTGACACGCCGGTGCCAATATTAATTTTGCTTGTCCGATCAGCAACTAAAGCGAGAGCCGCGTAACAGTCAGACCACAACATCTGGCTGTCCGCGAGCCACGCGTGTGAATATCCGAGCTCTTCGGCCCGAACGACATAATCGATATCTCCGACATGTGAAGCAACGCAAACGCCTATATCCATGACGAGACCCTAGAGCACAACACCTATCGCTCGCCCAGCGCGAACAGCCCGCCTTCTCTGGAACCGATGTAGATTCGGCCCTCCCACACCGTCGGCGTTGCCTCCAGGCAGCCGCCAATTTCAACTCGCCAAATCTCAATGGGTTCCACATCGGGCTGTTGAACCCCATANGCNCGCAAATNGCCCCCGCAATCCCCGATTATGAGAATATCNCCGACCACAACTGGAGAACCCCACAGTGGCCCCTCGAGCCTTTTAGACCATAAGACTTTTCCCGAATAGCGGTTTACTGACATGAGCTTGCCGGAGTTCGTTGCGACATAGAGAACATCTCGGTGTAACGCAGGTGTGCTCCAAAAACCGCCAGGCAAAGTTGCGTCCTCATGGACTGACCAGACCACTGGCGTTTCAGGTTTAGAAGGGTCGAGCTTTACTAGCTGACCGACTTCTCGTGATCTAGCAGTAGCGCGCTCGTATTCTGCGGCCACGTATAGGAACCCTTCGTTATCAATAACAATCGTGGCGTCAACGTCGTCTCCCATCCACCAACGAAAATTACGAACAGGGTCATCACCTGTTTGGAGTGGGGAGAGATCCCATCCTTGGACGAGGCCACCAGAGTTTGCGAACCAAACTGTGTCTCCCGAAACAGCTAAAGAGTTTTCGATCGACACATTGTTATCCCCTAAGGCGGAAAGNAACTCACGGTCCCAGCCGGGAGCTTGGAAAACAATTTCAGGATCCACTGTGACCGTTCCTGAAGGGTCTAAAGAACGATTTAGGCGAATTATGTGGAACCAACTGTTTTCGCCACCGGTGATCAAATGATCCTTGAGAATTAATGGAGCGCCATCCCAATCATCGTTCCACATCACTGGGGTGACCTCGTCACCCGCCATACTCCAAAGCTCAACAAGCCGGTCAGGCCGATCAAAGGCCAAAATCCTTAATTGCCCATCTCGAGAGCCGCTGTAAATGAGAGGAAAGCCGTCGGGGTCTACCGTAAGAGAGCCTTTTACGATGTCGCCAGTAACGAATGGCTCCAAGATAGGAGTACCGGTCGACGCGTCCAAGACATGGATACCGCGGTCNTATGCACCGATCGCNAACCAGGTTCGATTTTCTAATTCCCATACGGCNGGTTGGCCNGTCCAGCCAATGCCGCACCAATTAGTAGTCCGACCACCGGTNGTCGACAAAGAACATAGATCCCCTTGCTCGGGGAAACGCCAAAGAACTTCTGGCATCAGCGGGACAGGTCCGCCCCCGTACCAAGAACGTGTAGGAGACCCACGAAAGGTCAGCACCCCCCGCACGGTGTCGCCCCAGGGAAGACCTACCGCTTCGGGGTCCCACCAACCGTCATATGGTGGAACTGACGTGATTGGCTGCACAGCGGCGGCGAGAGAGGTTGTTGGCATTGTTGTCTTCGACAACGGCACTGACGTTGTTGTGGACGTCTGAGGTGCTGATGAAGAAGTTGTTACCNGCTGTGCCAGAGTGGTTGAGGCGGCCATTCGGTTATCTGAAGTATCAACGGAACAGGCAACTGGATATAGAAAAAGGAGAAGAAATATGAACCAGCGCCAACCCGTCAGCGATCCNGGTTCACCGAAAACTCCAAGATCAGCAGATGAGTTGGCCATTGTGAGTCAGATCCTATTCGGGGCTGATGTAGTGGCGATGATCATCGATTCTCATCCAACATTCATCTTTAGGAGATAAACCGATAGCTGATGGATAGGACCCAACGCGCCTCAGAAGACATTACCGTTGTGGGTATCGTCGACGATGATCGGAGAATTCGCGACGCCCTAGAACGCGCGCTCAAAGCAGAAAATTATCAAGTTGTAACAGCATCGGATGGATTGCAAGCGTTGGAAATTGCCCATGCAGTTGATGTGATGATCCTTGATTTGACCATGCCGCATCTTGGTGGAATTGACGTGTGTCAACGGTTGCGTTCCGAAGGTTCTGAACTACCAATCTTGTTGCTGACAGCGCGTCAAGAAACCGAACACCGTGTAATGGGACTGGACTCTGGCGCTGATGATTACTTGGCAAAGCCGTTCGCTCTTGATGAGTTACTGGCGCGGGTTAGAGCTTTACTCAGACGCAATAAGCGTGAAATTGTCCCACTAGAGCAGCCCCTTCTGTGTTTTCAGGACCTATGCCTAGATAGGCAAGCTCACCAGGCCTACAGGGACGACCAACTCCTGGATTTAACGCGAACGGAGTATGAGCTGCTTGAGCTTTTTCTAGAACACCCCAACCAAGTATTGACCCGAGATCAAATCTACGCGGCTGTTTGGGGATATGACTCAACGCTGGCATCGAACAGTTTGGAGGTCTACGTGGGATACCTACGACGCAAAACAGAAACCAATGATCGTGAACGACTAATCCGGACGGTCCGCGGCGTCGGTTACGTTCTTAGGGCCTCATGAGTTTTCGGGCTCGAGTGGCAGTTCTAATAGCGACAGTCGTAGCAGTCGTCGTGGCTGTTGTCGCTGGAACCTTCTTATATATGGCTAGAGCCAGATCTCTGCACACTTTGGATGACACCCTGCGAGATCGGGCGGCGTTAGTAGTGCAATTGGGAGACAAACTCGGACGCCCACAAGAATTCGATCGACGTTTGTTTGGGAGGTACGCACCTGACGATGTGCTGCTCCAAGTGTTCGACACTAGAGGCCGCATTTGGGCGAGCAATGTTGAACCTTTGCCCATTAGCCGCGACGACCTAGCTATTGCTCGCGGCAACTATCGCAGTCAGATTGATACCACCGAAGTTGCTGGCTATCGGATGCGGGTACTCACCGCCCCATTAAAGATGCCTGGCCGAGCAGTAATGATTGCCCGTCCCATGGACGAAGTAGATGAGTTATTGGAAGGTCTCTGGCGGATCAGTATCCAGATTTTCATTATCGGCGTCGCGGGAGCTGGCATTTCTGGGTTTGTCATAGCAGGTCGGGTTGTTCGCCCAGTGAAACGTTTGACCGAAGCAGCAAACGATGTCGCAGTCACTCAAGATGTGGATCAACCGATCGAAGTCCGAAGAGATGATGAGTTCGGCCAGTTAGCCGCAAGTTTTAATCAAATGCTCAGCGCGTTGAGCGCGTCCCGAGAACAACAGCACCGCCTTGTTACCGACGCAAGTCATGAGTTGCGTACACCCATAACAAGTCTTCGGACCAATTTGGAACACATACAAAGATCACCGTTGATTCCAGAGAACGAACGACAAGAGATTCTGGACGATGTGCTGTTTGAACTAGACGAGTTAACTGGGTTGGTAACTGAACTCGTTGAACTTGCAACCGATCGACATCAAATGGACGAACCCTCCCCAGTTGAGCTCGATGACCTAGTTGATGCAGTTGTCCAGCGGCACCGACGGCGAACATCCTCGCCCATTGAATACACAGCGGAACCATGCCAAGTAATGGCTGTCCCAGCGCTTCTTGAAAGGGCGATATCAAACATGCTTGATAATGCGCTTAAGTGGAGTCCGCCGGCCGCTCCCATTCAGGTGCAGGTAGCCGATGGTTCCGTGACTGTGCGCGACCAGGGTCCCGGAATCTCCGTTGACGAACGCGAACGAGTTTTTGAGCGGTTTTACAGAGCCCAAGACGCAAAATCTTCACCTGGTTCGGGACTAGGCCTGTCGATTGTTCGCCATGTGGCTGAAAGCTTTGGTGGCGATGCACGAATTCTCGACGAAACAGGTCAAGGCACAGCGGTGAAACTCTGGTTACCGCCAATCATCTAAACGAATTAGGACGTCTATAACCCCTTGCGGAAAACTATGGCACCCCCAACGGGATTCGAACCCGTGCTGCTGGCGTGAAAGGCCAGTGTCCTAGGCCGCTAGACGATGGGGGCTAGCAGGCCCAGACTAGGCCCGATGGGCCAGGAAACCACCGATCCTATAAATCGAAGCTTTAGTTGTTTGCCGCATCAACCAGCTCACCTAGCAAATGACTCAAATAGTCATAGATCGCTCTTTGCTGTTGTTTCGGGTCGTTTTCATCCGCAAACGTTGGTTCCTCGTCCTCGCTCACATCTAGATGAGTGCCAAGAACAAGGCGCAAATCGTTAATGCTCGTAATCCATGCAATCAAAGCCTCAGGGCTCAATTCCTCATCCTGAAGGGTTGACTCCACCACATCTAAATGCGCGAGTCTGCGCTCCAACAATTGATCGCGCATCAAACGTTGATACTTATGTTCCCTTTCGGCATCTTCAACATAGGCCGTGGGGTAAAGGCGACGGATTGAAGGATCGACTGACCCTTCAGGCGAAGTAGAAAGAACTAATTCCCGTAATTGCTCAATGAGTTCAGCAATCAATTGACGCTCTTCATCGGCAACTCTTATTTCAACAGAACCGTTTCGTTTGGTACGAAAGCGCCAGCCAAACTTCACGTCACAAATCCTTCTGCATTGTTGCCCATAACCCATACTCGTGGAGCCGAAAGACATCTAACTCAGCTTTTTCTCGGCTCCCATTAGACACAACGGCACGACCCTTTTCATGCACATCAAGCATCAACTGCGTCGCCTTTTCAGTGCTATAACCAAAAAGTTTTTGAAGTACAAAGACCACATAACTCATTAGGTTTATTGGGTCGTTCCATACCAACACCACCCATGGAACGTCCTCGTCGGTGAGCGATTCTGGAACTTCATCGCCAGTTAGCACTGGAGAGCTTTCCACTTCTGCTCCGCGCCCTCCAAAAGTCACAGAGGGCAAGAAATGTGACATGTCACCCCGCCTTAACTGTTTGAGGGTTCGACGCTAGTAATAGTCGTATAGCCATTATCCAAAGAACCGTCGCTCCTGCAATGTGACAGGCAACCAACACAATTGGCAACTTTGTGAAGTACTGGACATAGCCAATCACGGCTTGCCCAAGTGCTACTAACAAGAAAATATTTACCCTACGAAGAAAGTGGCTGTTGGTATCGCTACGGACTCTCAGCCTCAACATGATCGATACGGCTAGTAGTGCCACGACTGTGCACCCGTGGATCCTCGCGACACTCGGAAACGAAAACCCTAAACGCGCCACGTTCTCATCGCCTCCGTGAGGGCCCGTCGCGGTTACGAATGTGCCAGCGACTATTACGAGTGCAGTCATGAACACGACCAGGTAGGCGTGATACCTCAGTGAAGGACTAACTAATGTTCTCCCGATAGATGATCCATTTGGTCGAGCAAGGTTTTCAAGTACAACTGAGTTCCAAATAAGAACCATCGACAACAAGAAATGACCCATGACAATCGGAGGCGATAGGTGAGTGAGAACAGTTATCGCCCCTAGACCGATTTGTGCCGCGACACCAATGACTAATCCCCAGGACCATACGGTGAGGGCGCGAGCTGGCGGCATCCGCCTCAACGAACCCAAGACTGCTAAGACCACAGCAAGCGACACGAGACCTGTAACTAACCGGTTACCAAATTCCACCCAAGCGTGAAAATCCGCCTCCGGAATCAGTTGACCCGGTTCACAGTTCGGCCAATCGCTGCAGCCCAATCCGCTGCCCGTGAGTCTCACCGCAGCGCCTGACACCACTATTGCGGACAGAAACCACAACGCATATCGAGTCAGCCAATGGTATTGACGAGCGTTTAAAGTGACGATTCTCACACTACTGAACCTACGACTTAAACAACATTCTGCGCGAATCGTCTCATCTAGTTGGGTCACTGAGCGTTTGGGACGTATCGTGGCGCACGATGGAGTACAGCACGACAGCCATCGAAAGTAATGGCAGAGGAACTTTGGCGACGGTCAGCGCTTTCGTCATGCTCACCAAGCCGCGAATAATCGAACTGTTGTTAATCACGACCGTGCCGTCCATGATCCTCGCCCATGGCGGTATGCCAAGGCTGTCTCTAGTGTTGCTCACCGTCGTAGGTGGTGCCCTGGCAGCTGGAGGTGCGAACACCTTCAATATGTACATCGATCGCGATATAGATCGCCTGATGGAACGAACCCAAGGTCGGCCACTAGTAACTGGAGCCATCACCCCCCGTTCGGCACTTGTTTTTGGCGTAGCGCTTGAAGCGGTTGCCTTCGTTCTCTTCTACTTATTCGTGAATTGGCTTTCAGCGGTTCTCGCCCTCGGCGCATGCCTTTTCTACGTGTTTGTTTACTCGCTTTGGTTAAAGAGGACCTCCAAGCAAAACATCGTCATCGGAGGTGCCGCCGGTGCCGCCCCGGCACTAATCGGCTGGGCCGCTGTAACTGGGTCACTAAGCCTGAATCCGATTATTTTGTTTGCGATCGTTTTTTTCTGGACCCCGCCGCACTTCTGGGCATTAGCAATCAAATACGCCGACCAATATGAGGCTGCCTCTGTCCCCATGCTCCCTGTCGTGACCAGCGTCAGAGCAACCGCAACAAGGATGGTGCTTTATACAATCGTGATCTTTGGGTTATCGATTTGGTTCCACGTTGCTGCAGACATGAGTTTTGTGTATTTATCGGTCGCGCTAATAGGTGGATTGCTGTTCTTGTGGCGTACTCTTGGGTTGCTTCGCAAACCGACTTCGGTGCAAGCAATGAAAGTCTTTGTGTACTCAAACGTCTACCTGGGGGCGCTGTTTATTGCCATGGCTATCGACGTGCTGACATATGGGACGACAAGCTGATGACATCAGATCTAATGTCGGCCCGAAAAGACCTTAAGAGAACACAGCTTTGGAGTTACACGACTGGCAAGCTGGTGAGTAAAGTGCACCTTCAGCACCTGCGCGGTTTCGACCGCGCTTTAAAGCACAGTCAACCTTCGGGTAGGCACGATCCGTTATTTATCGAGGCAGCAAACAGCAGGACACGATGAGCGAAAACACAACCGCTTCAACTTCTCCCGGTGTGCCCGTGGAAGACCCAACGCCATTTGGCTGGTTGACGACTGCTGACCACAAGCGAACCGGCCGCCTTTTCATTATCAGCTCGCTCGGGTTCCTCATTATCGGAGTCGTTCTCGACCTACTCGTTCGACTAGACCTAACGTCGGCAAGCAAATTTGTCAGTCTCGACGCTGATAGCTTCGCTCAAAGTTTCGCACTGTCGAGAGAAACTCTCGTCCTGCTTTTCCTGATCCCGGCGTTTCTTGGCCTGGCCATGTACCTAGTGCCCCTTCAAATAGGCGCTTCAAACTTGGCTTTTCCAAGAGCAGCAACAGCATCCTTTTGGGCATGGAAAATTTCGGCTGTTGTTCTCATCGGGGCTTACTTGGGCAATGGCGGCCCATACGGCGGATGGGCCAATGGGGTTGACCTTCACCTCCTGGCCCTAAGCGGTCTAGTTATCGCTCTGCTCCTCGGTTCGATCACGGTCGCAACAACTGTGATGACTCTGAGATCACCAGGTCTTTACATGGACGAAACGCCACCGTTCACATGGTCGGCGTTAGTGACCGCTTCGATGCTGATGGTCAGTCTGCCGGTTCTGCTTGGCCAAATAGCAATCCTTTACATAGACCACCGTTACGGAAGAGTGTTCTTACTCGGCAACTATGGAATTTGGGAGCGAGTCGACTGGATTCACAGGACACCCCAGCTATTCATCTACGTCGTTCCGGTACTTGGAGTAGCCGCAGAAATCGTTTTGGCTGCCGCCAAACGACGAGTCTTTGAACCAATCGCCATGTACTTCACTATCGGTCTGGTCGGCCTTTTTGGCTTTGGTGCATGGACCAACTTTGCGATTACAGGAGAAGGAGCCGACATAATTGACGGCTTTGAAGGGGTTGTATTAGTAGGGCTCTATGGGGGGGCATTACTAGGCACAGCAGGACTACTTGGTTTATTAGGTCTCGCTGTTATCCAGAATCGGAAATTGCCCAAAATAAGCACTTCTCTGATTGCGGCTTTTGCTGCAGGCAAGCTCGTGCTTGTAGGTGCTCTAGTCGGATTAGTCGGAGCAGCGGCCGACTGGCTCGAAATCGCTGGCCGCGGAAACGATGGAAATCCCCAACTACGAATGACCACTTGGGTAACTGGCCAACAATCAGTATTGATCTACGGAGCAGGACTTCTTGGGCTCCTAGCGGCAATCCATTGGTGGGCTCCAAAGATCTGGGGCCGCCAACTCAACGAGTTACTGGGCCTACTGAACTTTCTTGTTATCGGAGCGGGCGCTCTCTTGGCTTTCGTTGGCCCGGCATTATCGGGCTTAGTGACAGAACAGCCTGACTTCGTATATGCCGACCCGAATGCAACTTCTCTGTATTCCAACTGGGTAGATGACACCGGAGCTGAAGGCCTAAGCGCTCTGGGCGCCGCGGGCACAGCGCTTCTGCTTGCCGGGGCGGCGTTGCTCATACTCAATTTGTTCATCTCCATTTGCCTAAAGAAGGGGACGGAAGCGACTGAGGATCCTTGGTCTGCTCAATCTCCGGAGTGGCTGCTACCGTCACCCCCACCAATGGGCGAAACTGACGAGTTGCCCATGCTGACATCAGGCACACCGCTACTCGACGCACAGGAAGAAAATGAGGAGGCAAACGCCTGATGTCGGACACCACTCCAACACTTGCCTCAGGACGCCCCCAAAGGCCTCGCACTCAAATAGTCGCAACGGGCTTTGCTAGTGCAGTTTGCGCAATGATGATGGCTGGAGCACTGGGTTTCTACATGGCTCGACGTCACGCATCGGGGCCACACCCCGGTCAGGACTGGCTTGATGGGCTAGCAGTGCCGAACCCGCAATTTGATTATGCCCTACTAACTCTGGTGGCATCACTCGTGACCGCGCACTGGGCGTTATGGGCCAGCAGGCGGCGAGACACAGCCCATGCGTGGACAGCTATCGCAACCACCATTGTTCTTGGCCTCGGCTTTATCAACATGGTCATGTACAGCATGAATCGCATGGAGCTAGAAATTGGTTCAGGCGAATATCAGAACCTGGCGTTTGCTACGACCGGGCTCGCGTTAGCAATTGTTGTAATGGGCCTTCTCTATATAGGTTTAATGGGCTTACGATCTTTAGGAGGCAGCGTCGGGCAAAGGGGAAGTACATCCCTTGGCGCGGCCGTCTTCTTTTGGGATTTCGCAGCTCTTGTATGGGCTGTGACTTGGTACACGGTCTACGTGGTGAAGTAGGAGAGTCATGCTCGGAATAGCAAGCAGATACTTCGCCGGTCGCGTAGCACTCGCAACAGCAGCAGCAGTCGCGTTAGGCCTTATTACAGGCATGGATGGGGACGGACACATCGTGATGTTCGGCACCATTGTGCTAGGAACCGCCGCTGCAGCATTTGCTCTACTCGCAGGGCTGGCCTTAGCCATAGGCGACGGTGATTCCATAGATCGAGAAAGAGCGCACGACCACCCAGCAACACCTGCATGGTGGCCGATCATGGGAGCTATTGGCCTTGGCATCCTCATGGTGGGTCTAGTAGTCGATGGCTTCATCGCGATACTCGGTGTTGCGACACTGCTCGTTTCAGCAGTCGAATGGACCTTTAGCGCGTGGTCGGAGCACCTTTCGCAAGACCAGGAAGCTAACGCCCTAGAGCGTAAACGAATCATGGCTCCGTTCGAGATACCACTTTATGGAGCACTCGCAATCGCGCTCCCAGTGGTTCTCGTATCCAGAATCTTGCTGACGTCTAGCAAGAATGGGGCTAGCTGGTTCGCAATTATCGCCTCCAGCATCATTCTCGGATTCGCGTTCGTCCTATACGCCAAACCAGACCTTCGTCGGGCAATAGTTGCCTCGGTTCTGGTGCTGGGAGGTCTCGCTCTGATTGTCGGCGGTATTGCTGCTACTGCTCGAGGAGAAAGGGATTTTCATCACCACGGTGACGATAAACACCACGATGACGAAGGTCATCATGAAGACGAACACCACTCAAGTGACGAACACTCCGCACCAAACCTTGGCGCCCCGGTGGTGATCCGATGAGCGCAAAGAAAAGCACCTCAAAAGAGATTTCCCATAACCCAATGAAACAACGTGTGTTCAATACACCCCGAATTCTCCGTCACACACCTCTCATTCTGTTGACGGCCATCCTGACGTCGTGCGCTACAGGTCGAATAGACCCAACTGACCCAGTTGGCGAGAACGCGAAACAAATCGACGGCATCATGAGACTTTCGGGGTACATGGCGACCGCAGTCGGAATTTTTGTTGCTATTGCCGTTGTTGTTGTCATCGTAAAATTCCGAGAAAAACCCGATGACGACCCCGATGAACTTCCAAAACAAATCCACGGAAACCGCAAAGCTGAGCTCACATGGACAGTGATCCCCGTGCTTCTGCTCGTATTTCTGGCGGTCGTAACAATCCCTGCGGTATTCGATCTCAGCGGAAAAAGCGACGGACGGACAATACAAGTAGAGGGTCAGCAATGGTGGTGGCAATTTAGTTACGACGTCGACGAAGACGGCATACACGACATTGTCACTGCCAATGAAATCGTCATACCGGTGGGCGAAGAAATCAATCTCGATATTCGATCCAACGACGTCATCCACTCGTTTTGGATTCCGCAGTTAAACGGCAAAAAGGATGCAGTGCCTGGACGTGTCCACCATTGGCGAATTAGTTCGCCAGTCCCTGGGATTTTTTATGGTGAGTGTGTTGAGTTCTGTGGTTTAAGTCACGCCAACATGCAAATGCGAGCAGTGGTGTTGGAGCGCGATGACTATGAAGCATGGGTTCAAGAACAACTGACTCCAGCGACTATTCCCGCCGATACCGCCGCCAAACGGGGATATGACTTGTTCGGAAGACATTGCGTCAGTTGCCATGTTGTGAACGGCGTTTACGAATCGGCTGGCAATGGAAACGCCAATCTAACCTCCGGTTATGCGCCGAATCTGACTCACCTCATGACTCGGACTTCATTTGCTGGGTCAATCTTTGAAATGTACAAAGACGACGGCTCCGTAAATATCGCAGATCTTCGCGAGTGGGTGCGGAATGCACCCGAAAACAAACCGTCACGTCCCGACAACCGTCAGGGAATGATCTCATTCGCTGAAACTCTTTCCGACAGCGAACTAGACGATCTAGTGACCTACTTATTGACCCTCGGTGGCCCGCCACCGCTAATGCCAAGTTGACCCGCCCCAATAGGCTTTCAGGAGATTGAGCCCAATGGCCCTAACAGAGGAACGCCCCGAAATCCTCGAACTCGAATCNGGAGACACAAGCGCCTCGACTGGGGCTTTTGCCCGTCCTACAAACGCCACNGGATGGCGTGCTTGGGTGTTCACAGTCGACCACAAGAAGATCGGCATCATGTATGGCGTNGTGGCGATGTTCTGGTTCCTCTGGGGCGGTATCGAAGCATTGCTAATCCGCGCTCAGCTCTTCACGCCGAACGGCACAGTGCTCACAGCGGANCAATACAACCAAATATTCACCATGCATGGAACCACAATGGTTTTCCTGGTGATTATGCCCCTAGCAGCGGCATTCGCTAACTACATCGTCCCNCTCCAGATCGGGGCAAGGGACGTTGCGTTCCCCCGAATGAACGCGCTTGGACTATGGATCTTTGTATTTGGNGGAATTTTCCTCAATCTGAGCTGGTTCCTCGGTGGCGGACCTGATGGTGGATGGTTTGCCTACGCCCCAAATACNGGAGTGACATTCAGCCCGGGCGCCGGAATGGACTTTTANGCCCTTGGNTTGCAGATCGCAGGCATTGCCTCTCTAGTCGGAGCTATCAACCTCATCGTCACNATCATNAACATGCGTGCTCCAGGGATGACGATGCTCCGGATGCCAGTTTTCACCTGGATGATTCTGGTTGTTCAATTCCTACTTTTGTTCGCATTACCTGTCATCACCGTTGCNCTCATACTGCTGAGCTTCGACAGAACCTTCGACGCCAATTTCTTCAATGTGTCCATGGGCGCCGACCCNCTCTTGTGGCAACACCTCTTNTGGATCTTCGGACACCCAGAGGTGTACATATTGATCCTCCCGTCATTCGGCATCGTTTCAGAAACTCTGCCGGTGTTCTCGCGAAAGCCATTGTTCGGATACTCGGTAATTGTCATTTCCGGTGCCGCCATTGGCTTCATGGGTTGGGGAGTGTGGGCGCATCACATGTTCGTATCCGGTTTAGGTCCAGTGGGAGTAGCGGCCTTTTCGGCGACAACAATGTTCATTGCTGTGCCAACCGGCGTGAAGATTTTGAACTGGATTGCGACGATGTGGGGAGGGAATCTCAAATTCACAGTGCCAATGATGTTCTCGGTATCGCTCGTGTCGATGTTTACTATCGGNGGCCTATCGGGTGTTATGCACTCAGTGGCGCCAGCCGACACCCAACAAACTGATACCTATTTCATTGTCGCCCACTTCCANTACGTCCTGTTCGGAGGGGCGTTAATGGGTCTCTTTGCAGGNATGTATTACTGGTGGCCTAAAGCCTTCGGATACAAACTTGGCGAGTCACTAGGGAAGTGGCACTTTTGGCTTCTTTTGGCGGGCTTCAACATGACGTTTGGGCCGATGCACATACTCGGACTGCAGGGCATGGCCCGACGTCANAGCCGATACGGTCCCGAAGACGGCTTTGATTTTTGGAACGCGGTGGTCTCAATTGGAGCCTTCATAATTCTGATCGGAATGATCGTCTTCGCTGTGAACATCGTCCGTTCCTGGCTCGGTTACAAAGCAGGCACAGTTCCACAGGAGCCCGCAGACCCCTGGGACGGCAGGACCCTCGAATGGGCAATACCCTCACCCACACCTGAACACAACTTTGATTACGTACCAGTAGTAACGGACGTGGATGATTTCTGGCACAAGAAATATCAACCCGATGCGGATGGCAAACTTCGCAAAGTCGCGGATGGTAACGCCATTGCCCAAAAAGGTGACCAACATCCGCACTTACCGTCGCCTTCATACTGGCCGATCGTTCTCGCTGCCGCATTGCCGCTAATCGCGCTTGGACTTATCTACAACTTGTGGCTCACAGGTATAGGCCTCGTTCTTCTTCTCGGCGCTATGTACGGTTGGAGTTTGGAACCAGCGACCGATCCCGATGCAGGCCATGATGACCACGGAGATGNCCATGGAGATGACCATGGGCCCGAAGACCATGATCCAGAAGGTAGCAACGAGGCCGAAAGCGTGACCGCAGAGGAGGCCCCAGTTGACTGACGTCGCAGAATCTTCTACCAGCGAGCTTGCATACGGTCGGACGGACTGGGATGACCATCATCATCTGCCAACCAACACAGGCTTGACCAACGAAAAGATCACAATGTGGGCCTTCTTGGGCTCAGATTGTCTGCTCTTCGGTTCACTAATCTCAACCTATCTGCTGCTTCGCAATCGGGTAGGCCCTGCAACCAGTGGCCCAACCGCAGCCGACCTTTTCGACATCCCCTTTACGTCAGTTAGCTCGTTCGTTCTGCTGATGAGTTCGCTCACGATGGTGCTGGCCGTGACATCGATACAACGGGCTGAAATGGAGCGCTGCAAACTCTGGCTGCTGACAACAGCAGCGCTCGGCGCCATCTTCATAGCGGGCCAAGTTTACGAATTCACCAGCTTCTATAGAGAAGGTCTTGGATTTACTACCAATATTTCCTCTTCCGCCTTTTACACACTGANCGGCTTTCACGGTGTTCACGTATCTCTAGGCATTGTGATGCTCGTCACAATGTGGGCACTTGTCTCGGGCGGGCAGTTAGGCCCAGAACGAGCAGAAACTATTGANATAATTGGCCTCTATTGGCACTTTGTTGACATCGTCTGGATCGTTATTTTCGCGGTCGTCTACCTAATCCCCTAGGAGCACTAGTCATATGGATACCGTTGCTGCTTCCGAAGAAGAGGCTCACGAAGAACACCACGATCATGGCCTAAGTGATGTTGGCTACATCAAAATTGCACTCATTCTTGGAGTGCTCACCGCTGTAGAAGTAGCTACATACTTCTGGGACTTTGGCATCCTCGAAGTTCCATCCCTTTTGATTCTCATGGTCGTCAAATTTCAAATTGTCTGCTCATATTTCATGCATCTCAAATTTGATAGCAAAGTCTTTAGCTACTTATTTGTCACCGGTCTCATTCTTGCTATGGCTGTTTTCGCCGCTATGGGGACCTCGATGGTGTTTTGGCAGAACCCATCAGGCTGCGACCTCAGCGCATTTTGTTGATCAGATTTAGTAGATCAGATCAATATCGAATTTAACTAAGACGCTCCACCCGCTACCTTCAACAGTTGTGATCGACCTTCGACGCTTACGAGATGACCCGGTCTACAGAGCCGGAGTTGAAAAAAAAGACATAGAAGCGGCTTTGATTGATGCTGTTCTCGACGCCGATGAGCGACGAAGATTAGCGATGCACCAGGCCGAAGAGGCACGCGCAGCACAAAATGCTGCGTCAAAAGAAATAGGTCGCGCTGAGCCAAGCGAACGAGAGTCGAAAATTGCTGAAGCTGGCAGGCTCAAATCGGAACTTGAGGCGCTCGAAGCTCTCGAGGATTCTGCAACCAAAGAACTCGAAGAACTGGCTCTTCAAATTCCCAACCCAGCACACGAAACAGTGCCGGCGGGCGGCGAGGATGACTTTGAAACCGAAAAAGAAGTTGGCGAGCGAACGTCTCCTCCCCCACACGATCACGCAGAACTCGGAGAGCTCTTGGGTTTGGTAGATAGCGAACGAGCTGTGAAAAATAGTGGCAGTCGATTTGCCTACTTGATGGGACCAGCAGTGCGACTCGAATTTGCGCTCGTCCAATTCGCCTTTGACGTTCTCGAAAAATATGGTTTCGTCCCAGTGGTGCCACCCGTACTGGTTCGAGAAGAGATGATGATCGATGCTGGTTTCTTTCCTACGGATCGACACCAAGTTTATGAAATTGCTGGCGACGACCTGTTTCTTATCGGCACCTCTGAGGTCGCCCTTGCAGGCTTGCATAGAGGTGAACGGCTTGACCGTGAAGCTCTACCTGTCCGATACGCAGGCTTCTCATCGTGCTTCCGACGCGAAGCTGGAACCTATGGAAAAGACACGAGAGGAATCTTCCGAGTCCACCAATTCGACAAGGTGGAAATGTTCTCATTTTGCGACCCAGACAACAGTTGGGAGGAACTAGAGATACTTCGTTCCATCCAGGAAGAAATCGTTTCCGCTTTGGAGTTGCCGTATCGAGTCATCAACGTGGCTTCAGGAGACCTCGGGTCGGCAGCTGCTAAGAAATATGATCTTGAAGTGTGGCTGCCATCCGAAGGCGCATACCGTGAAGTGACTTCGTGTTCCAATTACACCGATTATTCGGCGCGCCGCATGAGCAGTCGCTACAAAGATCAGAATGGGACCGGTCTACTGCACACCTTGAACGGAACGGCGTGTGCAATTTCCAGAACCCTCGTGTTTCTTATGGAAAATGGTCAGCAAAGTGATGGGTCCATCGCAATTCCCGACGCTCTGCGAAGCTACGTGGGGTTCGATTCTGTGCCGGGTGCGACTAAGTAAGTCCCCAACGGATACCAATCCAAGCCGCCCCGACGCCACTGAACAACGTTCCGGCAAAATATGTAACCGCCAATAGGCGAGAACGCGAAATAAGGTCAGCGAGCTCGCGCACTAACCCCGAGACGGTCGTCATCGCACCGATGCCTGCAGTTCCGATAACTGTCATGATCGGATCATCTACACCTACAAGAAGACCCAACACCCAAGCGCCCGTTGTATTCAAACACCAGGTACCCAAGAACTTCCAGCGACCACTTACCATCCAACGGATTGCCACTCCTAACGCGGCCGCAATAACAAACAAAACAACGATCATTTTCTGTCTCCCAATGATCGTCCGAAATCGAAACCAACCCCACAGCCCACAATGGTTGCCAGAGCTACAAGCACAGCAAAGGACCAACGTTGGTCTTCAAGGGCTCCGCCTAAAGAAACCGCAACTGCCGCAAAGCTGGTCAAAGAGCCGCATAAGCCCACCGTGAACCATAGGGAATTCCACCTAACTTGGCGAGAGCTAGATGCCCAGCCGATCAAGATGCACCCGCAAATGTTTGCGACTAAAAGGCCGCAGGATTCTCCCGCGATGACCCCCAAAGCCCAGCGGGCTCCCGCGCCAGTAACTGCAGCAGTGAATACAGCAGTTACAACTCGTGTTGTCATGGCATAGTGCCTAGTAGAGAAGCCGAACTTAAAAGGTGATGCAACAAGTGAATTCCCTACAACAAATTCGCGAGGCTTTAATGACAGAAGGCTTGATGGAAACCACCGCGCCTTCAAATCCTATGGATTTGTTCGACTCATGGTTTGCTGATGCAGAAGAACTGAAGTTTCACAATGCAAACGCCATGACCGTAGCGACGGTTGATTCGGACATAGCGCCCTCTGTGCGGAACGTTCTACTGCGAGGCCGGCTGGGGGAGGGTCTTGTGTTTTACACCAACTATGAAAGCGACAAAGCCGTTGATCTCGACCAAAACAACAAAGCGGCAGTGTTGATGGGATGGCTCGAAATAGAGCGGCAAATACGGTTCACAGGCGAAGTAGAAAAAATTGACGCTAGAAGTAGCGATGAATATTTCTCGTCACGAGCACGCGGATCTCAAATTTCCGCTGTTGTGTCAAAGCAGAGTCGGCCTGTAGCTAGTCGAAGTGAGTTAGAGGCAGCTTGGGCTGCGCTTGACTCTGAACTAGCTGACCTCTCGCCTTCCCGCCCTTCTCATTGGGGTGGGTATGTGTTCACTCCCAACTCAATTGAGTTCTGGCAGGGCCGCCCCAACCGGCTACACGACAGACTTCGGTATCGGCGAAAAGACGGAGGGTGGACGATGGGCCGGATCGCGCCCTGAGGTATGGCCTACTCGTTTCGTTCTGACCAGTCGAGCGCTGCGGTCGCTAAACCATTTATCAAAGCCTCATGATGTGGAACCCTCCCAGGACCCTTAAAGCCGGTCCAGACCGGGCTCTTACCTCGAATCCTCGGAGGTAGTTCAACCTGTACCCCTCCACCCTTGGCGAGGTTCACAGGATTGTTGGGATGTTGGCCGCGTAAAGCAGGCGGCACAGACGAAATCTCGTGAACGATCTCATAGTGAGGCAAATGAGGGATTAGGCGGCACGCTACGAATTCGGCCAAATCACGATTTTGCCCACCCAATAAAACAGATCGAAGTAGATCAGGTCTCCCGAACCCATGAATTGCCACGACAACATCTACATGGTCGATAAATCGCTTCAGATTTGGTGACTCATCGGGGTTCACTAGGTGTGAAGGAATATGCCACTGGTCATCGGGGCCCTGTAGAACACCGTAATACGAGGCTCCCGAACGTTCTGCAGCCGCAGAGGCTATGTCGTCCGTAACTTCCTCCAACCAGCCGCCGTGAAAGGCCATGAAACCAAAACGTGAACCGAGCTGAAGCACTTCGCTAATGCCCGGCATCGACAAGAGAGATGCAAAGGGGCGATCCTCCTCTAATAATTCATGATCTCCCAGGTGCAGAGCCACTAACTGATCTCCTCGCTTGTCTCCATAGATGATTTAGCTGGTTGCAATAACCAGACAATCAAACCAAGAGCAATGACTACAGTAAGCAAGACTCCTGTCCTAATACCACCGATTTCGCTGATAGCTGTGCTCAGGCTCGAACTCCATCCTTCAACGGTGGTCACCAGGAAGTTTGAAGAACTACCGGTCCTCTCAATCAGCCAAAAGACGACAAGATAGATCCCTGCGAGCAGCATCAATATCCCAGAGGCTCGGTCGATGAAACGGACCAACGATCTGAGCTTCTCGAGAAATGACGAGCGGGCCAACGCCAAGCTCATTGTAAGAGCCAACAACGTGATGGT
This sequence comes from Actinomycetota bacterium, assembly GCA_002724355.1. Lineage (GTDB taxonomy): Bacteria > Actinomycetota > Acidimicrobiia > Acidimicrobiales > Poriferisodalaceae > UBA6944. Next base: position 21,211 of record PBOM01000001.1, read on the forward strand.
CATTCCCCCGGCATAGAAGAGAAAAGCGATGATCCCAGCGGTAAATCCAGTAACCGATGTTGAAACCACGACAATAAAAGTGGGCAAGGCGCAGGAAATTGAGGCGACTGCGTAAGAAACACCGAAAAGCAACAGATTCCGCAAATCCTTTCCCCCCGTGCCGCGTTCGAACTTCGGAAAAGCGAAATTGAGACGCTTGCCTGCGGTCACGAAACTTCCCAAAACGATCAGGATTGTGCCGATACAAATTGCGACCCAGGGAACTATTTCCCGGATAACAGTTAAGCCGGCAGAAATTAGTAAGCCCGTTGCTCCAAAAACAATGAGGAAGCCGCCGGAAACTGCCGACCCTGTCCATAAGGCGCGGCTAACGCTCGTACCCGCACTCGTACCCGAGTTGGCTTCGATCCCAAGGAAATAAGACAAATAAGCGGGCAACATAGCGAATCCGCAGGGGTTAATGGTGGCGATTATGCCTGCGGTAAAAGCGAAGGCGAGATTTAGATCACTCATAGTCGAAGAAGCTTTCGAGTCGCGAGATAAGCCCTGCATAGTCAATTACTCCGCTGTGGCTTTCCAAAATTTGCCCATCGCTCGATATGAATACGGTCGTAGGCATAGCAAACCCGCCCAGTTCTATGAGCAGGTCACTTTCATCCAATCCAACCGAGTAAGTCACGCCAGTAGATCTAACTAACTCAAGAGCGGGGCGCCTACCCTCGACGGCGAGACCGAGAACAGTGACGTGTTCGCCATGATTTGTGTGGAGCTTCTCGAAGTCAGGCATTTCTTTAACGCACGGAGCACACCAAGAGGCAAAGAAATTGACAATTAGAGGTCTCCCGGCAAAAGAAGAAAATGATGTTTCTCCGCCCTCGAAAGTGCTGAATTTCAATTGGTGGATACCNTCGCCTGTTGAGACAGTTGAAACTAGGTGATTTGGGTCTGAANTTTGTGAGGGTCCTCCCCTCCCAGTGAATAAAAAAATCGATGCGCCGACGATGTAGAGCACGAGAAAACCAATTAATCGGCGTCTCCAGGAATGGGCCATATCGCTCTCAGTGTTGATCCGGGGGTCGGTAGTAGTCACGGTACCTCTTGAACGCGTCGGAGCCCCCAGGATCATTGATCCCAGGGGCTCCTCGACCAAGTCGGCTTGGTGATTTGCTGTCAAGTGTCCGTTTCGGAGACTTTCAGCGGTTACATCCGACGGGTCTGCAGAGAAGAAGATGGGGGTTCAACTTCTCAGTGCTGTTAAGCAGGAATTAGCTCCGGTGGTACAGGAACTTCGTTAACTTCAACTACAGGACGGGGCTCTTTGGGTGGCCTACCGCGGCCTCGTTTNCCTATAACTATTCGCCCATTCTCAATTAGCTGACCACCCCAGATGCCCCACAACTCCTTTCGAGTGAGCGCAGCTTCAAGGCACTCTTCACTGACCGGGCACTTAGAGCACATAGCTTTTGCGCGCGCTTGATGAGCGACGTTGTCCGAAAAGAATAAGTGGGTCAAAGTCCCGTTGTTGTCGTTGCATCGGCCCGCAACGTTCCATTCATCTTCGGTTTCGATGAGAAGTTCCAGCATTGGTTTCTCCTTGTTCTTTCTTTTGGCTAAATGAGAANTGGTTTTGGTGAATAAAAGCAGCAAGGCCGCCGGTAAACCGGCGGCCTTGCAGTGGAATCTTTGATGTGCTTTTTGCAGCTACATCTGCTCCTCCGAAGGCCGCCCTGCCTGATGCTTAAAACCGGTGAAATATGGTGCCGGCACCGTTGGGGCGAACCCAGTATTGAATTTTGTTGACATACGCGAATCAACATTCACGCTGTGACAAACAGCGCGAGAGGGTGAGTTCACAAAACTCGACCAAATTGTTGAAAATGAGGTACGCATTGTCTTCACAAACTCTTACTTACGAGGATGAACGAAATAAAGGCCACCATAAACGCTTAGGCAAGGTCAAATGAATAAACCAACCAAGCAAAATGGCCAACCATTGAGGGTAGCTCTGATGTAGATGGGTTCCACCCAGTGAAACCGAAACGACTGGGAATTTAATGAAAGGTGTATTCCAAGATTCCGTCTGAAGTTCGAGTCGCGTCTNTTTCACCAATTCGGCGAAGGTGTTCGAGGTGAGCGAACGTTTCTGACTCAGCCATCGGACCCCAAGAACGTTGTTGGAAAAGCTCTTTCATGTACTTCTGCACGGAGGCTCGCCCTAGTTGGTCTGATGCCTCTCTGAGTAAATCTAGGCGTTCTTCGTGGTGACGTTTAATGTCGTCAACTCGGCCTGCAAGATTGCTAAAAGGTTCCCCGTGCGCAGGTAGGCCCAATTTGATCCCGTCGAATTCAGCTACCCGGTCCAAGCTGCTGAAAAAGTCTTTGAGAGGATCAGCAGCTGGGCCAAAACCGGAGATGTGGGGAGTGATTGTTGGAAGCACGTGATCACCACATAACATCAGGCCAGCTTCTGGGTCGTAAAGACATAGATGATCCGTTGTGTGTCCTGGAGTGTGCACCGCTACAAAGTCTCGCCTTGCAAGGCGGAGATAGTCCGCGTCCTCAATTCTTTTTGTTGGTTTCGGGGTGGAAAACCAGGAGCCGCCCCNCCCTTTTCGCATCATTGAGTAGCCAAGCCGCCGGTGCCACGGCATTTTGTATCGCTCGCCGCCCCAGGGAGTCGGCCCTCGGGGGCCGGTGTCCAAACCAGCAAATAGCGGATCGTCTCGTAGCTGTGCGTTCTCGTTCGAGGACGCAACGTTTCGAAGCGGCTCATCGTCCTCTTCTTCGAGNTTCCACCACATTCTGAAATTTCTGTGCGTGATGATTTCACAACCGTATTTTTGGTGAAAGTGGCCAGCGGCTCCAAAGTGATCTGGATGGCTGTGAGTGATCACAATGGAGTGCACTCGTTCGGGAGGCAGCTCAGCCTGAGCTAAACCAGCCATCAGAGCTTTCCAATTCGCCGGCCCAGGTAGCCCCGGGTCGACTAGTGCAGCGCCATTTTCATCGTCGAGTATGTAGCAGTTGACGTGTCCCAAGCCAGGCATCGACATTGGTAATTGCAGTCGACGGACGTTCGGGGCCAACTCCACGATCGCCCCATCAGGAGGTCGTTGTTCCTCTCGCATCGGACGATTCATTAAGGGGATTCTACCCCCGTATCTAATCTGAATTCGATTTCTCAGCGATGTTAAAAAGATACTGACGATAGTGATTTAGTTCAGCAATGCTCTCGCGGATGTCATCAAGGGCTCGATGCGAGGTTTCTTTTTTGGGGACCCCTTGAAAAACTTTAGGATTCCACCTTCGGGCTAGTTCCTTTGCAGTCGAGACGTCTATTGAGCGGTAGTGCAAAAAATTCTCGATATCTGGCATATATGCATCTAGAAAGCGCCGATCGGTGCCAATTGAATTACCGCACAGCGGGACCGACCTAGGTTTGGGAACGTGTTCTTTGATGAAATTGAGGGTTAGTTCAGACGCTTCACTCATTGTTATTGATGACTCGCGTATCTCATCAAGCAAGCCGGAGCGAGTATGCATATCGGTTACAAAGTCATCCATCTCAGCAAGCTGAGAATCCTCAGCGTGAAGAACTAAATCAGGTCCTTCAGCGACGATTTCCAGCTGATCATCGGTGATGATTGTCGCGATCTCNACAATGACGTGTCGAGCGGGTTCTAAACCCGTCATCTCAAGATCCATCCAAACAAGCATGTGTTCATGCTAGGCGGAGTGTGCCTTGTAAAGAGGGTGCCTGCATCGTGAAGTAGCTGTGCCTAGAGTCAGGGGGTGGTTCTCATTCCAGTTCAACGATTTGATTCTGATCTACCCTTACCCGCGTACGCGAAAGCCGGCGATGCAGGNGCTGACCTTATTGCCAATGAAGATGTGACCCTATCCCCAGGTGGTGGTCGAGCGTTGATTGGTACAGGCATAGCAATTGCCATACCGCCTGGATATGCAGGATTCGTTCAACCACGTAGCGGGATAGCGTTGCGTCATGGCATTACGTGCCTCAACACCCCTGGTTTGATTGATAGTGGATATAGAGATGAGCTCAAAGTGCTGCTCATAAACACCGATCCGACCGAACCTTACGAAGTGCAACGTGGGGATCGCATTGCTCAGTTGGTCATTCAAAAAATTGAAGAAGCTGTATGGGAAGAAGTCGACAAACTCGATGAAACCGAACGTGGACTAGGAGGCTTCGGCCATTCAGGTCGCTGAACCTCTGTTTGACTGTCTCACCCTGTTGGAAAACTAAGACCCATGGAGACACCGACCTTATTTGAGTTAGAGGTACCGGCTGAACATGTGACTGAAGATCAGACCCGGCTAAAGGTTCAAACGCGTATTCGCGAGATGAATCACAAACGAATTAGCCAACAAGATGTGGACCAAATGCTGGCTCGNCGCCACGCTGCGATAGCTCGTTTGCGACGCCGTCGACACGAGGCTGATGAAGTTGATCATGATTACTGGGTACGCCGGCGAAATAATATTCGGCTTGTGGAATAGCTAACTTCTCCNGCCAAGCTTGAAATNTATGACACCCGCTGTTCGTTTCGCAGAGAAGGCTGGCATCAAAGTTGGTTTGCATCAATATGACCATGACCCAAGCAACCGTCACTATGGGCTTGAAGCTGCCGAAGCTCTAGGAGTCTCGCCAGAATTAGTATTTAAGACTCTCGTTTTGGAGATCCGAACTAGCGACAAATCGCTGTACGCGCTTGCGGTCATACCTGTTGCTAAGACACTTAATCTCAAAGCNGCGGCCGCTGCACTGGGATATAAAAGCGCGATGATGGCTACGCCTACTAACGCCGAGCGGGTCACTGGCTATATCCGTGGTGGTATTAGCCCACTTGGAACTCGTAACCGTCTCGACACGGTATTGGACGTTTCTTCATCTGGGTTCAGTTGCATCTATTGCAGTGGAGGAAAACGTGGACTCGATATATCGATCAGTTCGAGCGACCTGGTCCAACTCACTAACGCGACCATTGCACCGATCGCTAAATGAAGTAGGCCGCCCGGGGCTCGAACCCGGCACCTTGGGATTAAAAGTCCCCTGCTCTACCCGATGAGCTAGCGGCCCNCCATCAGCGTACCGGCGGTTCTCTATTAGGTCCTCCGCTGTCGTTAGTCATTTCTGGATTGTTGAATCGAGAGTTTGAAAGCAGACCGCTCGAACCTAAAGAATATTTTGACCTTCGTGACCAAGTTCAACAGCTTCTACCGTCGGGCGCTGTCGCATTCCACTGGCCCGTAAGCGCTCTGGCGCTGCATCAGGCTCGACTGGGTCAGCTTTGCATTTGGGGCACTGACATGGTGGATGCATCAAGGGATTGGGTGGTGATTCCCAATCACTTTCAAGTGCCGTGCATTCAATCTCGTCCACAACAACCAATTCTACGGTGCTGACAGTAGGCGCACCTTTTTCTCATAAGCAGCGGCCGTATCTCTCCGGTTGCCAAAAGAAGTTGAGGTTCGAGTTAAGCATGACTTGAAGAAATAATTCGAGGTTCAAGGTACGTTGTCACCAGTCAAGGGGAAGTTATGGAAGACATAACGGTCTATTCAGCGGCACAGGTTCACACCATGGACCCAGGTCGTCCCCAGGCTTCAGCGGTTGCTGTTTCGGGCGGGAAAATAGTCTCCGTAGGTTCTATTGAATCCATGCAACCCTGGCTGCGGCGTTACCCCTATTCGATTGATGACCGTTACAGGGACAAGGTGTTGATGCCCGGTTTTATCGACCCGCATACGCACCTCAGACTCAGCGGAACATACATGGGTCTCGACTATTTGGGCCCTATTGACTCAGCCGCCCCTGGAGGAATCAGAAAGGGTCTCCCGAATCGAGACGCTGTACTCAACCAGCTGCGAGCCCTAGTCGCCGAACATGACGATCCAAATATTCCGATTACTGCCTGGGGCTATGACCCCGCCAGTCAAGCAGGACACCTCGATCGAGACATGCTCGACCAAATCAGTGACTCTGTGCCCATCTGGGTGATCGCTTACGCGCCCCATATCGTTTACGCCAACACGCCCATGATTGAAATGATCGGAGTTAACGACGACTCGGTCGGTCACGGAATTGGACGGTACCCAGACGGTCGCCTCAACGGGTGGTTCGTAGAAACAGAGGCAACGGCGCTTGCCGCCAGACCGGTTGCCAAGCAGGTCTATGGCCCTAATGCAGGTCGTGCAGCTATCGACCGAATGGGAGCAGTCGCCAAGGGCGCCGGAGTAACCACTACGGCAGATCTGGTGTGGGGGATGGCCGATGGATTTGAACCTGAATGGAATGACCATGTATCCGCGATCAGTGAGGGCACATTTCCACTGCGAATCTTTATGATTCCGTTCGAACCGAAGCTGGTCAAAGAGTTTGGTTCCGAGATGTTGCAGTTTCTGGAATCTAAGCGTGCTGAAGGAAACGACCGTCTGAACACTCACGGGGTCAAATATGTGAACGACGGTTCATACCCCTCCATGACCTTAGTGATGAATGAACCCGGTTATTTAGATGAAGACGGGGCCCACACTGGAGAAGTTCCCTGGGAAGACATGGTCGACCGAATGCTTCCGTTCTGGAAAGCCGGTGTCCAAATCCATTCCCACGCTAATGGCGATCGCACGTTAGATATGACCCTCGACACTCTCGAATCTCTGCAACGCATCCACCCCAGGTTCGATCATCGATTCACGATTGAGCATTATTGTATTTCTTCGCCCGCCCAAGCTCGTCGTCTTGCAGCGCTCGGGGGACAAGCATCAGTAAACATTTACTTTGTGCACTTTCGTGCCCAGTTGCACAGTGAACATGGGTTCGGGCCCGATAGAAGCGAAGCAACTGCAAGGCTGGGTTCTTTGCAACGTGCGGGAGCCCCGTTTGCTCTCCATAGTGATTTCAATTTGGTTGTAACACCGCTCTCGCCGCTTTTGGCTGCCTGGTGTGCGGTAAATCGCCTCGGCGCAGATGGGGAGACCGTGATGGCCCCCGGAGAAAGAATTTCTGTGGATAGCGCACTTCGTGCAATCACGATTGACGCGGCTTACATCTTGAATCGCGATGACCGATTGGGCTCCATAGAAGTAGGCAAACATGCTGACTTCACAATTTTGAATGATGACCCATACGAAGTGGCTGCTGAGAAAATCAAAGACATAGAAGTCCATGACACGGTGCTTGAAGGTGAACCAACCAACTAAACCGACTCCAGACGCTTTAGATGCAGCCTGGAGTACCGTCCTGTCAACTCTCCGGTCAGCTCGTGAAAGCAGCGAGGAAGATCTCGGCACTTCCTCACAGATCGATGTGACATTGCTTACAGGCTTTCTAGGAAGCGGGAAGACGACTGTGCTGCGTCATCTCCTAGAAAACCCCAATGGCCTAAGAATCGCTGTCATTATCAACGACGTTGGGGATATAGAAGTTGATGCTCGACTGGTCGAAGGTATGACTAGGCAACAGATTTCCCTGTCAAACGGTTGCGTCTGTTGTGCTTTATCGGATGACTTTGCTGAACAGCTTCGGCAGCTAGATGCCCAGTCATATGACGCTGTTCTTGTAGAGGCAAGTGGCGTCGCAGATCCCGTCAACATAAGTCAAGTAATTCATGGACTGCCCGAATGCCGATTAGACGGCATTGTTGCTGTTACCGACCCCACTTCGATAATCGAATATCTTGACAATCCTCAAATTGCACCACTCCTGACCCGCCAACTCCAAACGGCGCACATGGTGCTCGTCTCCAAAGGCGACTTACTGAATGAAGATGAACGACGTCGAGCAGTCGACGTAATTAGCCGCCTATCGCCAGGAAGCAGGGTTATGCCGATCTCCCAAGGCCAGGTAGACCCCGGCATCGTTTTAGGAGCCGCCATCAATGGCATCTCATTACCAAATGATGATCAAACGGCTTTTCAATTCGCCACAACCACTATCAGCCCCGCGGGGCCATGGGACCCCCATGAATTGGCCGGACTCCTCGATACAACAGACCATCAACTATTGCGAGGAAAAGGCTGGTTTTCCGATCACGACGACAATCTTTACGAACTGCAGATCGTCGGTCGACGTTGGGCAATCGACAACTGGGTTGGTGACGCACCAAATGCGATAGTTCTTATTGCGGTTAATTCGACTGACTTGGCTACAACAAAAACGATGTTCCACGAGATCGGTCATCGTTGAACAACTCTTTCGTAAACGTCGCCGATTGCGAGACTAAATACTTAACAAGTACCTGACCTTGGTCCCGATGAAACATAAGCTCGGACCTGTGAGCAACGAGAACCCAGGACATAACGACAGAGATCTGTCTTTGACTGATTCAGCTCTTGACGACTTAGAAGTTGAGTTGTCGAAAGTTGAAGCAACTATGCAAGCACTGGCAGACGGCGCCGAAATTGACTCCGCTACGTCATGGCTGCACCGCTCCTAGAAACGATTGAAATCAGGACCGTCACTCGAGTTCGTGTTCAAGGTCCTCTCCGGAGAAATCCGCTCCATCGAGTGGAATTAGACGGTCTTGTAACNGATACCAACGACCGGAAAGATGGTTAGTTATAGNGACGTCCGAAGCGTTACTGGTTCTATCCAAAGCTCGAATCAAACCCGCATGTCCTACAAGCAAGAGGCGATCACAAGTTTCTGCTAACTGGTGCAAGACAGGCAGAACTCTTGCTGCCACTGAGTGATCGGCCTCGTAACCTTCAGGCCACCGCTGCTCTGCAATAGCGTTGGGCCAAGAGGCTTCGATCTGTTCACGGGTCAGACCTTGCCAGGGGCCAGCAGACCGTTCTCGGAACTCGCTAAACGAGGTGAAGTCATCCACGTTGAGGGCACCGCTAAGGATCTCTGCGGTGCGGCGCGCTCTCTGCAAATCGCTCGACGTGACAGCGTCAAAGATAATTTCTGCGTTGAGTAATTGTTGTGCGGCTGCTTGCGCTTGCCGCTCACCTAGCTCGGTGAGTGGAGGATCTGCCTGTCCTTGCCATCGCCCTTGAGCATTCCACTCGGATTGTCCATGTCGAAGAATGAGTAAGTTCACCAGAACCTGATCTTCCGTATTGATGCAGGAAAGAAGGTAGTGCTTTAGAACAGAAGCTCCACGCCACCAAAGATAGGATCCGAGCATGGCGAACGTAACACTTCGACTTTTCGCCAGTGCCCGAGAAATAGCTGGCGCTGGGAGCATTACCTATGAGGCCGATACGACACAAGAGCTGCTGACGCGTGCAGAAGATGACTTNGGAGAGCGGTTTTCAGAAATTTTGCAGATCAGTCGAATCTGGCTGAATGGAGAGCCTTTAGAAGGAGATTCTCCAATTACCGACGGGGATGAAGTTGCAGTGCTTCCCCCTGTCTCGGGCGGTTGATGAGAAACTTCTTGCACAGTTTTGCAGCCCTATATGCAAAAACCCANGTGTCCTTAACCCTGCAGTCCCTGGCTACATTCGGCTTGTTGTTAGCGTTGTCAATTGGTGCGTTGACGTTCGGTGTAACTATTAGCTGCCTTTTACTAGCTGTTTCGGTCATGCGAACCGACGTATCAATTATGGGTAATGGCCCTCCAATGACGCTGTTTTTAGTATTTGCGCTTAGTGGACTTTTCAATGACCCACAGCTGTCATTANTGGTTGGAGNTGCGGCGTTCATATCAACACCTGCGATTGCCGCCGTAGGTAATCGAGGTACGGCATCGCTGGGTGCCCAAACAATGAGCATCTTGAGTGCGTGGCTCCCGCCAGGCCTATTAACAGTGAGCCTCACCATTCTGGCTAGTCGCGACCGATCGTTAGTAGCTCTATTCCTAACACTCATCTACTTTCATGATNTAGGTCTTCAACTGTGCGCTCGCTCCCCNGGTTTTAAGCGTTTCAGCCCAATCCTCGCATCTACCGGGGCCATCACTTTGCTTTGGACTGCACTTCAGATATCGCTTTCGCCGATCCCTCACGAATGGTTCTGGCCTTTCGCCGCACTCGTTGGATTCGGCATGCCAATAAGCCGGATCTTCACAGAACTCATAGTGGTTCAGAGATGGAAAGCTGCGCGTCTGATTGCTTCCTACATGCTGACCGGACCTATATGGACAGCAGCTGCATTGGGTTTAGTCCTCTAGAGATGAATTCAATTGACATTCGAGTGGAGTACTGGGTTCTAGTGACATACCTTGGTCATTCGTGACGGAAGCCGAATATACCCATGGGTCCAATGAGTCGATCCGAAGGATCGGAGTGCTTTCGATGCACACGTCTCCGTTGGACCAACCGGGCCTTGGAGATAGTGGCGGCCTAAACGTTTACGTTCGTGAACTTGCCGCCTCTATGGCGAGTCGAGGGATTGGCTGTGATGTTTATGTTCGTCGAACGTCACGAGAAGTTCCCGAAGTGGTAGCGCTTGGGCCAGGGGTCAACGTTATACAAATCGAAGCTGGTCCTTACGGACTTGAAAAGTCTGATCTCCCAGCGGTTGTCGATGCATGGACTCGCGGGGTAGCTGCGTACGTAGCAGAGAGACCCGTTGAGGCATTCCACGCCCACTATTGGCTTTCTGGGGTCGTAGGACATCAACTCAAACATGAGTTCGACCGCCCTTTGGCAGTTACTTTCCACACCCTGGGTCGTATCAAGAGCATTGCAGGCGAATTGGAATCAGAAGATCGCATCCGCTCGGAAGAAGCGGTCATCGGATGCGCCGACGCAGTCTTTGCTTCAGGCAGCGTTGAAGCGGATCAGTTGACGTCGNTATACGGAATAGCGAGAGATCGAATAGAAATCTTGACGCCTGGGGTGGACCAAACCTTGTTCAAGCCTGGTGCAGCAGACTCTGCGCGACNATCATTGGGCNTAGTTGACGCGCCGACCCTTCTATTTGTGGGTCGAATTCAAGAATTTAAGGGCTTAGACGTGGCGATCGAAGCTTTGAGTCGCTCCACAAATAACAATGCTCGGCTTGTTGTCGTAGGCGGCCTATCAGGTGATCGGGGAACCGAGACGTACCGTGACATCAGACGGCGCATAGAACGCCACGCCCTGGAAGAACGTATTTTGTTCGTTGACCCGCAACCCCATCAATTGTTGCCGACCTATTACCAAGCGGCAGATGTCTGTCTTGTGCCTAGCAGGTCAGAGTCTTTCGGCCTCGTAGCACTAGAAGCGGCAGCATGTGGAGTACCCGTTATTGCNAGCAATGTAGGGGGTCTTCGTGACAACGTCGTTGATGGAGTCACAGGGCTGCTCGTCAATGAACGCGACCCTGCAAAGTTTGCGCTTGCTATCGACGACCTACTGGAGCGTCCGGAATTGAGAGAGCTCATGGGTCGCAGAGGAGTNGAACGAGCTTCTCTCAANAGTTGGGGCCTAGGCGCAAGTAACGCCATAGATGTCTTTGAACGTCTGATTTCAAGAGAACTGGTTTCTTGCGCGTGAGTCGCGACGCTGCGACNCCTGAAGAATTAGCAGCGTTAGAGCAAGCGATAGACGATTGGTTCAAACGACAAAAAGAAGAATTGCCTATCTTGTTGGACATAAGTCGCGANGAAGAAATTCCNCGCCGCTGGTATGCCCGATTGGAAGGAGAAGAACGGGACGTTACGACTATCTGGCTCACACTGGGTCAACGAACTCTAAAATATGAAACATATTTTCTTCCGTCTCCTGAAGTAAATAGAGAGCAGCTTTTTGAGCTCCTACTCCGAAGGAACTACGACCTCGTGGGAGCCCAGTTNGGGATAGGCCCTGAGGAGGCGATCTTTCTCACCGGTGAACTTCCTTTTCATGCCGTCGACGAAGATGAACTTGATCGAATTCTCGGGTCAATATGGGAGTTTGTCGAACGTTATTGGCGCGCAGCGCTGAAATTGGGATTCGCGAATCGTTTCAGCGAAACAGCGAAGGATGCAGAAGAAAAATAGAGTCGGACGATGGTGAAGGGAACGCTACCGTGGACGCTATGGTCGACTTGCAAATAATTGGCGGTGGCAAAATGGGCGCCGCGTTGCTTGGAGGTTTGCTGCGGCAAGGGCGCGAACCGCAAGGAATCCTGGTCGTAGAACCGCTGGCTTCACGCGGGGAAGAACTGATTCAGACCTATGACGTGAAGGTATCTGCTGAAGTCCAACCGGCCACCGCATCGATAATCGCGACTAAGCCCGACACGGTCGTTACCGTCGCTGCGGAAGCGGCCGCAGCTGGGACGGATCGCCTGCTATCTGTTGCCGCTGGTGTCACGTTGGCCTCCATTGACGAAGCAACCGGTGGAGCGGTGCCTGTAATTAGGGCCATGCCAAATACTCCAGCCCTCGTTGGTCAAGGAGCAGCTGCAATCTGCGGTAATGAAGCTTCCACGTNGACAGATTTGCAATGGGCAGAGGAAGTTCTTGGAGCCGTCGGCACCGTAGTCCGCACCGACGAAAAACTACTCGATGCAGTAACCGGATTATCCGGCTCTGGACCTGCATACGTCTTTCTAGTCGCTGAAGCGATGATCGATGCTGGCGTGATGACAGGTCTTAGNCGACCGATAGCCACCGAATTAGCTATTCAAACCTTGCTCGGGGCAGCGACCTTGTTGACGGACGGAAAACCCCCAGCAGAGTTGCGAGCAGACGTCACATCGCCCGGAGGTACGACTGCCGCAGGCCTGCGAGAGCTAGAAAGTCATGGCCTCAGAGCTGCATTTGCGGCTGCTATTGAAGCGGCCAGCCGCCGTTCTCAGGAACTGGGTCGAAATTGAGATATGGGCACCTTTGACACAATCACCTGCCTAACTGACCTAGGGACTGCAGACGAGTCTGTTGGCTTGCTGCATTCCATCCTCCACGATTTAGCGCCCGCAGCAAGTGTTATAGATCTATGCCATGACATCGACCCAGGAGATGTGCGCGCTGGGTCTTTGATGCTTGCACGTAGCGTCCCATACCTGTCCCAAGGTCTCGTACTGGCCTCTGTCGGCTCGATCTTGGAACGACCCGCTATCGCAGTATCGGTCGGAGACGGCCAATCAATCTTGGTTGGTCCGGATAATGGTTTGTTGGGCGCTGCAGTGGCTGTAGTTGGAGGCGCCGACTATGCCGTCCAGCTCACCAATGACGAACTGCACACCGATTCGCCGGGGCTAGAACACCTGGCGCGAGACATTTTGGCGCCTGCTGTAGGACATCTGGCCGCTAGGGGATCGATTTCAGATTTAGGCCAAGAAATAAACCCCAGCCTTTTGCTTCCNTCATTAATCCCAATACCGAGAATCGAGAGCGATGGCACGGTTACAGCCGAGGTCATTCGACGGACTCGGCAAGGAGCTGCTCAACTAAATGTTGATCGTGATCTTCTTAGAGGTTTGGGCGAAACACTTCTACTTGGGTTCGGTGATGAACAACGGGTCGTGCGGGTCCAGCGCCCAGAAGAGGTCAATCCCGGACAACTAGCCATTGTCGATGACGAGTACGGACTACTAGCTATTGCTACCGGATTAAACGAAGGTATTATCCCTGCCGCATTGGAAGCTGGTAGCGAGATCACTTTGAAAGAAGTGACATGAGACCAGGCACGACGCTTTTGCTTGCAGCATTGCTAGTGATGATTGTGATTGCAGCCACGATCCAACTTCTGTTCATAGCGTTCTAGCCCGATGCCGGGTCAAAAATTTTCCAGCAACTCTTATCTGAAGTGGAAACGGACCCCCGACACTGCGAAAATGCTCAACGCGAACATGCCCTCGGCCGAACAACAAGCGTGCACCTTGTGGATCCGGTCTGGGGTCTCATCTATTGGTAAAAGAGGATCCCATTGATTATCGCTACTCGAGCGAGTCCATTGGCACGCTGGCAGGCTGAAGCGGTTTCGGTGTTGTTGAGTTCTTATGGAATCCAAACAGAATTTCAATTGGTCACCACTGAGGGCGATCGTGANCAGAGCCGTCAGATACAGGACATGGCAGGCCAAGGTGTTTTCGTTAAAGAAGTTCAGAAAGCGGTGTTGGATGGCCGCGCAGATGCGGCCGTACACAGCGCAAAGGATCTGAGATCATTACCAACTAACGGTTTGAATCTGGTTGGATTCCTAGATCGGGGTGACCCTCGCGACGCGTTGATTGGGGCTCAGCTTGATCAAATACCCGAGGGGGGAGTTATTGCTACCGGATCAGCTCGTCGTCGAGTCCAACTATTCGACCTACGACCGGATCTTAAATTCGTGGGATTACGAGGCAATATCAAGACTCGAGTAGCGATAGCTCAAAGCGAGGACGTTGACGCTGTCGTTGTAGCTATGGCCGCGCTTGAGCGACTTGGGCTAATGGATCTAGCGGAGCAGGTCTTTGACCCTCAAGAAATGGTCCCACAAGTAGGCCAGGGCGCTATAGCTATTGAATGTCGCGCTGATGATTACGAAACAATTGAGTCCCTTTCCCAACTTGTCGACGACTTGACAGGCCGCTGCGTAACCGCAGAGCGTTCATATCTAGCGGAGCTTGGGGGTGGTTGTGAACTTCCAGTTGGTGCCTACGCCTATGAAGAGCAAGGCACCCTATATCTCGACACGGTTCTTGCTTCCCTAGACGGAAGCACAGTGCTGCGAACAAAACACCAGGGAGATAACCCAATATTGTTGGGGGCCCAAACAGCGCAAGAATTACTGGCGAGCGGGGGGTACAACTTGCTTGCGAGAGGTGGAGATAACGCTTGAACACCAAGCCTTTAAAGGGAAAATCAGTTGTTGTTACGAGAGCGTCTCACCAAAATGCCGACTTAGTTAAGGCATTTTCTGAACTAGGCGCTGACGTAATTGCTGCTCCNGCGATCGCCATCGTTCCGCCGCTGGATGGGGGACAGCCCTTGGACGACGCACTGCTAAGACTTAAACGATTTACGTGGCTTGCGTTTACCTCTTCGAACGCTGTTTCAGCATTGATGGCCCGTGCGGCGCGTAGGGGAGTGTTGAAGAATTTCTCTCATCTAGAAATCGCCGCAGTCGGACCTACGACAGCCGCCAAAGTTCTTTCAGAATTGAAACGAGATCCGACCCTTGTCCCACAAAAGTCCGATGGCTCTGCCCTTGCGGCTGCTTTCCCTGAGCCTGGCCCGAACGATCGAGTGTTGATACCAGCAGCTTCGGATGGTCTGACTGACTTACAACAAGGGCTTGAGGAGAAGGGTTGGGATGTTGATCAGGTTGCCGCGTATCGGACCGTATTCCCATCACTTAACGATGAACTCGTTACAAGGGCGGTTGCCGCCGACCTAGTGACATTCGCATCACCCTCAGCAGTTAGAGGTCATTTACAACAAACCAATGGGTTAGCTGCATCAAAAGTTGTCGCGATCGGCGCAACAACAGCGGAGGAATGCCGAGACCAAGGTCTTACGGTTGCGGCGACCGCTGATCAGCAGTCATCAGAAGCCTTAGTTCAAGCGGCCATCGAAGTACTGACCTAGTCATGGCAATTAACGCGCTGATACTCGACTTTGATGGAACGATCATTGATACCGAAAGCCCTGCCTATGAGTCGACGGAGACAATATGGGCGAGACATGGCATTGACTTCCCCATGGATTGGTGGCTTCAGGGCATGGGAACCGATCGCAAATCGACGTGGGTTAAAGAACTGGAAAACCGATTGGGTAGGGCAATAGACCATGACCAGATCATGGAGGAGCGTCAACGGATAAAGAATGAAATGACTCTTTCTCAACCAGTGCTTCCAGGAGTAGTCAAACTGTTAGACGCCGCCGACCGGCGAAACATCAAGCTCGCCGTTGGCTCAAGTTCACCACACTCCTGGGTCGATCAACATCTCAAACGCGTTGGTCTTTACGAACGCTTCTCCCACGTTGTGTGCCGCGATGATGTCGGTGGCGTGTCAAAGCCNGCACCTGATGTNTTTTTGAGAGCATTGGAGTTACTAGACGTTTCTGCAGGATCTGCAGCAGTCATTGAAGATAGCCCCAACGGACTAAAGGCAGCATTGGCAGCTGGCATTCGGACCATCGTTGTTCCTAATCCCTTAGTCAAATCGCTAGATTTCTCTGGCGCTTTCGCTAAATACGAAGGACTAGACGATCTAGACCCAGAGCAATTGCTTGATTTGGTCTTTGCTGCNGAGTCGGCCTAAGTGTGAGTAGTGAATTCTCTATAAGTAGCTCAGAGAATCCCGGATGAACCCCGAACGTCTAATCGTGGTCTGGAATGAGGCGAGCGATTACCTTGCCGATTTCGTAGACAGACTCAGTACCACCAGCATCGTTATTGACAAGGTTCGTAGAAATTCTCATCACTAGCTCTGTCAAAACCCTTGATTGAATCCCAAGACGTGTGAAGCGTCTCATCAACCCTGGCCGCCCCAATGCTTTGGTCGCGAGCCGCCCAAGGCGATAGTAGTGATCGTAGTTCGAGACCAACTCTTTCTCGTATTGGCGTAACGCCAAACCATCTCCGGTGTCGATCGCCTGATCGATCACTGACGCTGCAAGTTTTCCGTTGCTTAACGCTGGTTCTATGCCATCTCCGTTAAATGGGTTCACGCTCCCCGCTGCATCCCCCACGACTACCCAGTTAGGTCCCGACCTTGGTCGCACCGAAGCCCCCATGGGGAGCCGTCCCCCCTGAGGCTCCCCTTCGATGTTCTTGATGTCAACATCCCAGAATTCAGGTATCTGCAAGAGCCACTCATCAAACAAATCTTGGATAGACCGAGGGTCGTTACCGTGGTGGTGGCTAAGTAGGCCCACCCCGGTATTAACTGTTCCGTCCCCAACTGGAAAGACCCATCCGTAACCTGGCAACTGCTGGCCGGCACCGTCCCGTAAATCAAAAACCGACTCAATCATCTTTTCGTTGTGTTGAGGACTTGGGAAATAGCCCCGCATAGCCACCCCTTGCGCATATTGCCGGGTTCTAGCAGTCCCGAGCGCCCTTCCAAATGGAGAGAGCGGCCCGTCTGCGATAACAACGAACCGAGCGCGAACCTCGATCCCCCCATCGGGTCCGGTCCCAGTCCCGGTGCCCAAAGCGTGGCAACCTCGCAGGTGGCCATGTTCAACAACGGGATCCGTGACTTCAACACCCGTCCAAACCTGAGCACCAGCTTCTTGAGCGTGGGCTATCAACATCTCGTCCAANGATCGGCGCCGTATGACTAAACCATGACTTGGATGGTCGTGATCGGTTGGCCATCGCAGTTCGATGCTTTGACCATCAGCCGTCATCTTTAGTCCGTGATGTTGATGAAAAGTCGATCTCGTGACATCGATCTGCATGTCACTCAGATGGCCAACTGCTTTCGGTGTAAGGGCGTCTCCACAAACCTTGTCGCGCGGAATCACATCTTTCTCTAACAGCACAACCATTCGACCTGATTTAGCTGCCCAATAAGCAGCTGATGCCCCGGCGGGCCCTGCCCCAATAACTAGAACTTCGGTAGAAAGACGCACAGACATCGTCGTGTTCCCCTCCGCCTGAACCTGAGGTTGGAAACTATTTTTTGGTAGTCCCCGATTAAGCCAACTTAGTGGCCGCCGTGACCGTGGCCACCGCCCCCAATGTCTTTTCCGCCACCGAGTTCTTCCCACTCGGCATCACGGGCGGCGAGTTCCTCATCACTTAGTTCCTCACCACTCAAGACTTCACGAATGTATCTGGCTACCGAATAAATCTTGTATTCGGTTAGTGCACCACCGAAGCCCGGCATATTTGCACCCGTCTCCCCTGAAATATGCGCACCGCCGGGTCGGTCTGTAGCTCCATAGGGATTTCCAATGCCAATGCCTTCGGAACCAACGGTCAACCAAAGAATCAGGTCTGCGTCAAGCTTCGGGAAAGTTAAGAGAACCTCTCCGTTATAGAGCGGCCTTCCCACGCCCCCGGCTTCGCTTCCCGCACCGTTGCCACCGTGACAACTCGCGCATTGAGCTGCATAGGTCGCCGCGCCCTCTGTCCGTGCCGTTACAGGCTCTGGAGGAGGCTCCGTTAACTTCACGTAGACAAATGCCCAAAGCGGTAAAAAGAACATGACAGGCAACGCCCACATCGGAATCTTGGTTCGTTGCCGAGCAGCTGAAACCCAAGCCGGCTCAATCTCTGTTTCTCCTACTTGTTCAAGTTTGGCATCGGCTTTTGCTGCGGCAATAACGTCGGCGCTGCTAGGTCCAGAACTCGCTTGACCACCGCCATCAGACGAATCGGCCGAGGCTCCTCCACCACTGCCATCGTCTTCAAGCAGGCCAAGCGCAATGCGTCTTTGTCTGGAACGCTCAAACAGATATTCAGGAACTTCGGTCACTTTGTCCTCCGCGGGATACCGGTGTGGTGCCCCGCATCACGGGTTGCGCTTATAAAGAAACAAGATATTACGTGCGTTACAAAGATAGGCGGTGAGGTGGGTAACGAAGCAAGTTTGGCAGACACTTCTTCCTCAAGTTGTGCTCAGAATAAACTTCTTGAAGAAAATCCTTGTTTGGGTTCGGCATTCGCCGCTTGCAAGTGCCACCATATAAGACATTCTTGAGTTGCGAATCCGTCGTTAAAGCGTGGTAGAACGTCGAACGATCCGGGCGCCGCTCGGGTAGATTTGAACGTGGATTCACCCTGTGAATTTGCGTAGTGTGAGGTTCCTCGTAATCTCACCAAGATTCAGTAAGCACGCACCGACAGTAAGCACCAGACAGGAGGGCCAGTGGTCGCACTTGTGACATCAATCCTGATCACCGGTCTAATGATCTATGGCGTTGTGGCCTATGGCCGACGTCGGCCCACTGATCGTCCAACCTCTTGGGGCGAAGCGATGGTCGGAGCGACCTTTATCTTCATGCTCTTCCTAATGGTTTTCGGTGTCGTACCCGATCGTTGGGTTCGACTTACCGATAACGAGTGGGGCTGGTCTGTGGAGCGGATGTTGTTCACAGAAGGCCAGTTCATCGACGGAGACCCCATCACGTTCCCGCCGATGCGNATGGATTTAAAGAAACTCTCGGACATCGTCGTGGTTGTCGAACACATCGTGGCCCTTGCCGGTTTGCCGTTTCTCTGGCTTTGGTGGCAAAAACGAGATGAGAAGAAACCCGTTGCCGAGCCTGTATCAGATTTCGGTCGACCACTTATGAAGGGAAGTTGAGATGGCCACAACTGAAGCCAACCCTCCCATGCCCCGATTCGTGGACGACTATGTGTTGCAAACGGTTGATGCGGATTATTTAGCTGCAGCCGTAAAGCCGAAACAGTTCATCAATATCGACCAATCTGAATGCATTCAGTGCGAAGGGTGTGTGGATATCTGCCCGTGGAAGTGCATTCACTACATCGCCGTCGAAGCTATTGACGAAGCTATTGACGCTGACATGCCTGGACTGGACCCGGCGGATAATGCAATTTTCATAATTGATGATGACGTGTGCACTCGATGCGCGCTGTGCGTTGATAGGTGTCCTACAGGTGTCATCACACTCGGCAAGATGGTCGANAACCCCCCGGCGGATGGCGACCAGCATGAACGAACCCACACACACGGCTACGCCTACGGCATGCGACTCTGAGGAATAGACGAATCAAATGGCAAACTCGATCGAAAAACGAAAACAGTCGCTTCCTGAGAAGCTGCAGCAAGGTGCTACAGCTGCGACAGATTGGATGCAGGACAGCCAATTCTGGACGTCAGTCTTTAGGCCGGGATCTATTTTCCGCAAGGGCTATACCGACAGCCCAAGGAACAGATCGTATGTAATTATGAACAGCGTCCTGTACCACCTTCACCCAGTGAAGGTGAAACGCCACGCTGTCAAGGTCAGCTACACCCTCTGCCTCGGAGGGCTCAGTTTCTTCCTATTTATCCTGCTGACTATTACCGGGATCTTCCTGATGTTCTTCTATCGGCCAACAGCAGCCGCCGCCTGGAGCGACATTGAGTCACTGCACACTCAGGTCAGTTTTGGCCTATTGGTGCGCAATATGCATAGGTGGGGAGCCCACTTAATGACCTTGTCGGTCTTCCTTCACATGGCTCGTGTCTTCTACCACGGTGCGTACAAAGCNCCGCGCGAATTCAACTGGGTGGTTGGCGTAATCCTCCTGAAACTNACGCTTTTGTTGGCTTTCACCGGTTATTTGCTTCCCTGGGACCAATTGGCTCTATGGGCGGTGACAGTGGGAACCAACATGATGGGATTCACGCCAGTTTTCGGGGACCAAGTGCGTTTCGTTCTCCTAGGAGGCAAACAAATTGGTGCCGAAACACTGCTTCGATGGTATGTGCTTCACGTNCTGATGCTCCCATTCGTCTTAGTTATCTTCCTGGCAATTCATTTTTGGAGAGTCCGTAAAGACGGCGGCATCTCAGGACCGCTATAGATCGGGGGGTGAAAAGAAATCCATGACTGAAATTCCTGAACATCTTCTCAAAAGAAGTCAAGAAGCAAAGGCGAAGGCAGATGGTGGATCCGCGCCCTCGGAGGACGTAGCCGCAACTTCAGACGATGACGGCGAAACCATCCCACGTTCCNTGCTTGAGCAAAGCCAACAAGAAGGCGGACCGGCNCCATCGGCTGGTGGAGTAGCCACCATCGCGCCTCCAGCCATGGCAGGCCCCAGTGGGAATACTCACAGATTATTGACGGTAGTGAAATCAGGTTCAATCCAAGACGTCAAGGCCAACCCAGGCGACAAAGTTCATGTATGGCCGCACCTNCTTGCTCCCGAGTTCACGGCGGCTCTCTTCATAACTGCTTTCACGCTCGTGTTTTCGCTCTTCATCAATGCGCCATTGCTTGAACTCGCTAACCACAACGCAACACCAAACCCGTCTAAAGCTCCTTGGTATTTCTTAGGGCTCCAAGAATTGTTAACGATGTTCGATCCGATGATTGCCGGAGTGACCATCCCGGGCATCGTCCTCGTGTTGTTGGGTTTCGCCCCCTACATCGATCGCAACCCGTCAAACGCACCTGAAGATCGCAAGTTCGCGATTTCCATACAGACCATTCACTTGATGTTCTGGGCGGTGCTCGTCATTATTGGCTCCTTCTTCCGGGGTCAAGGTTTCAACTTCACCTATCCGTGGGATACCGGTCTCCACGGGATCTTCCACCTCTAGGAGCAGCACAGTGTCAAGCGGTACGGTCATCGCCATAGCTATACCTGTGCTCATCGCGCTTGCTGCGGTTGTTGGGTTCACGTCTCTGCGTCGACGAGATGCTCAAGGGTTGGGCCACTTATCGCGTGAAACGCGAAAGCGAGACGCTGGGGCGATGACGGTAACAGCCGCTAGTGATGAGGCTAAGGAACTTGAGCGCTCAGTAGCCCTAGCGAGAGTAACCGCAGACGTCGCTATTCCTGAACCGGCCCTGCCTGAGGAATGGACGCCCCCCGACCCTGAAGAAGTTGGAGTAACCCGTCGACAGTTCCTAAACCGTGCATCTATCACCCTGATGACCATGGGCTTGTCAGCATTTGGTGCGGCCAACATCGCTTTCTTGTGGCCACGCCCTACAGGCGGATTTGGCTCCAAAGTCAAAATCGGAACTATTGCGTCTGTAAATGACTTGATCTCCTCGTCTTCGCCGGCCACCAACTTCTCTTACTTCTCAGAAGCGCAAACTTATCTTCAGCCTTTCCCAATGGATACGGCAACGCAACAAGCAGCTGAGGCTGTGTACTCCGGCGTTATTTTGGAAGGCATAAAGATGGGTTATGTGGCCCTATGGCAAAAGTGCCCTCACTTAGGTTGCAAAGTGCCTGTCTGTGGAACCTCTCAATGGTTTGAATGCCCATGTCATGGTTCCCAGTACAACCGAGTCGGAGAGAAGAAAGTCGGACCCGCACCGCGAGGCATGGACCGCTTTCCGGTCATTATCGACGGCGACAAAGTAATTATTGACACGGGCAGCCCATCACAAGGCCCCCCCATAGGTACCGACACCACCGGACAAGGCCTAGAAGGACCCCACTGCGCGTGATTAATTACTTTTCGCCCGTCCGTACTCGCCAGGTAATGGCAGGAGTTAACAAACAGTGATGTATGCCGCCACCACAGAGCGCTCGATAGCGATGGTTTTATTAGCCGTTGTTGTCGTTGGATGGGCGATCTATGTCTTCGTAAATATCCGCCGCAGTAAACGCGAGGTCGGAAGCGAGATTGAACTAGCTGCAAACCGCGGCTCACTACCAGATGACGAAGTTCTAGAGGGAAGCCGTCTAGAACAGGTGCAAGCATTTGGTGTTCTCATGCTCTTGATAATTGCGCTCGTGCTGCCCATTTACTGGTTGCGAGAAGGCGGTCGCCGCGCTGGGGCTGAAGTTGGGTTTAGCCAGCGTGCCGCTGATGCCGGCGAACGTTTAGCCGAAGAACTCGAATGTGTTGTGTGTCACGGAGCCGATCTGGGCGGGGCTAACTACGCGCCAGTAGTACTCGACATAGGTAATCAGTTCAGCGATCAGGACACTTATATTGTCAAGACCACGTGGCGTGCACCAGCCCTGGATACCGTCTTCAGCCGCTTTGATACCGACGCTGAGAATCTCGACGAAGTTGACGAAGTACGGCAAATCCTCAACTACGGCAGGGGAGTTATGCCAGCCTGGGGACTTCCCGGCGGCGGGCCCCTCACCTCTCAAGAGGTTGACAACATCATTGCCTGGTTGTGGAGAGAACGTCTTCCCGACGCAGAAGTGCAAGAACGTGCCCTTGCGGCGAAGCAGCAAGAAATGAGTCGCAGCCCGGAGAAATCTGAGGGCCAAGTATTGTTTGAGCTCCATTGCGCGCGCTGTCACACCCCACGATGGCCTGCCCGAGGCCCAGCGCAGCTGCCCAATAATGGTGGCGAGGTTCAAGTATTGCCAGGGCCACCAGGGTCAGGGCGATACGGACCAGCCCTAAACAGTGTGAGCCTCAAGCGGCTCTTTCCCGATATAGAAGATCAAATGGCATTTATTACGTCGGGTGCTGCGGACAACGTTGCATACGGAGAATTTGCTCGCCTAGGAAACTACGGAATGCCTGGATTCGGCAGAGTGCTATCACAAGAAGAAATTCGTGCGATCTCAGAATATGAACGCAGCCTGGACGCGGCCGAACAGTCAACTGTTCAGTTTGCTGAATTACACACCGTGAAGGACAACCAATGAACCCCATGGCAATAGTTGGCTGGGATCCGGTTCTAACTGGCTACTTGGCGGTCCTTCTTGGGATCCTCGTCCTCTGTGGTTCTGTATACCTACTACTTGCGACCAACCTTGGAGTCAGGTTGGGCTTCCTTGTCGCATGGACTGGCTTGTGGGCCTGGAACCTACTGATGGGGATCATCTGGTGGTTCTTTGGTATTGGCTGGGTGGGTCATGGTCCGACATGGGAGGTAACTCATGTCAGCACCAACCCTGAAGCAGTGCCTATAGAACTTGTGCAGCAGTTGCCGAACGATGTGAACGTAACACCAGGTAGTGGTTGGGAAGTTGTGATCTCACCGGATGCTCGAGCAACAGCAGATGCAGCTGTCGTTTGTAGCGACACAGACCCTCGTCGCTTAGAAAC
>PBOM01000028.1 GCA_002724355.1 Actinomycetota bacterium
TCCATGAAGTGAAGGTCGCTGTGGCAGAGCCCGGCCGCTGATGTCTGGATAAGCACTTCGCGCGGTCCAGGCTTGTCTATCTGGACCTCTTCGATCTCTAGTGCACCTGGAATTTCATTTAGAACTGCTGCTTTCACATCAAACCCCTTTGATCCCAACGCTCGTCACGTCTTCTCTAACTGAGATACGAGGCTAGTCCTCTTAGGGTCAGGGAGTAAAAGAAACTTCAGATAGAGAAGCCTAAGAAGTGCCGATCGAGAGCAAATTGTCGACTGGCCGATAGAGCTCCTCCAAATGGTTTATTTCCTCTTCCGATAGCTCGATTGAGCATGCCTCAATTAACTGATGCAACTGCTCAACTCTCGACACGCCGACCACCGGCGCGGTCACTCCAGGTTTGGAAAGTAGCCAGGCTATGGCTATCTGAGCTGGTCTACACTCCCGAGCCTCGGCTAATTGGATGACTCGATCAGCAATTGCGAAATCTGCCTCTCCCCTGTACAGCGACTCGGTCCTTGCTCGATCTTGTCCAGTCGATCGGTCAGTGGTACCCCCTTCTAAGCTCCCGCGATACGCGCCCGCAAGAATTCCGCGTGCCAAGGGAGACCAGGGCTGCAGTGCTACCCCGGTACTTACGCAAAAGGGATTCATTTCGCGTTCTTCTTCGCGGTAGATGAGGTTGTAGTGATTCTGCATGCTTACAAATTCGGTCCAGCCGTTAAGTTTGGCGGTTAGCTGGAGCTCGGCGAATTGCCAAGCAAACATAGAGGAGGCCCCGATATACAGGGCCTTGCCTGCCTTCACCACATCGTTAAGAGCTTCGAGAGTCTCTTCGATTGGTGCGGCTCCGGCACCGCGAATGCCGTGTGGATGACGGTGAATGATCAGTTGATCTACGTAGTCGAGCCCCAAACGTGTCAACGAAGCGTCGATACCCTCGAAGATGTGCTTTCGCGATAAGCCGCCCTGATTGGCACCTCGACCCATTGGCATCGAAACTTTCGTGTTTATCACGTACTCATCTCGGGGAAGCAACTCACGAAGTAGTTGTCCTACGACTTCTTCGCAGGCTCCGACCCCATAAATGTCAGCCGTGTCGAAGTAAAACAGCCCAGTCTCAATAGCTGCTTCAAAAATTGGCCGAGCGTCTTCAATTCCCAATGTCCAGTCGCCTTGGTGACCTCTACCGGGCTCCCCGAAATTCATTGTCCCTAAGCAAAGTTTCGGCACCTTCAAGCCGGTCTTGTCGCCGAGTGTGACGGTATCCAACATTGTCGATCCTTTACGAAAGTGATGTGCTGCGAGGGTAGACACAGTGCCCCTGCTCGGGGGCTGCGCGACTACTCTACGGCAACCCCGATGCGACGCAGGAGGTCAGCCCAGTGTCAAGTCAAGTTTTGTACTCGGAAAACGAGAGCGTTGCCATCATTACCATCAATCGTCCCGAACGCTTAAACACACTGACTGAAGAAGTGATTGATGGAGTGGCGGCGTCCATAGATCGAGCGACGGCAAACGATGCTGTCTCGGCGGTCGTCCTTCGCGGTGAAGGAAAGAACGTTTCGGCGGGATACGACCTTGATGCCTTCCTAGAAAACAACGACGGCCCTAGTAGCGAGATCTGGGATCCAGTAAAGGATTATCGATCCATGTCCGCCAACGTCGGCAAGTTTATGAAGATTTGGGAATGCCCTAAACCTGTGATCGCTGAAGTNTCNGGATGGGCAATCGGCGGTGCTACCGATTTGCTTTTGTGTGCAGACCTTATGTTTATGGCTTCCGATGCTCATATCGGTTATGCGCCCAGTCGAATTTACGGAACACCGACGACAATGCTCTGGGTGTATCGAATAGGGCTTGAGCACGCTAAACAGTTCTTGCTAACTGGGCGACCAATTGATGCTGAAACGGCCCTGCGGATCGGCCTTGTCTCACAGGTCTTCGAAGCTCATGAACTCTCCGCTGCAGCAGAAAGAGAGGCTCAAAATTTGGCNCACATCCCATCTAACCAACTGGCCTTAAACAAGCTTCTTATCAACCAGGCCTTCGAGAACATGGGGCTCCGTACTTCCCAAATGCTGGGAACGTTTTTCGACGGCATCGCTCGGCACACCCCTGAGGCCCAACGCTGGGCTGATGAGATCGCTGACGGTTCATTGCGTAATGCCATCGAGGAACGTGACCGACCCTGGGGTGACTACGGACAAAGCGGATCTTGAAAGTTGCGTTATTGGGTCAGACTCCGACTATTGAGAAGGGAGGGTGACTTCAACAACAGGCGGTAAGGGCTCCTCACCACTATCTATAGCTCTAACGATTTGCTGCCAGGTCAGCAGCCATTCTTCCCAAAGCGGACCGATCCGCCATTCGTCAATCGGAATCGCTGTTACTTCGACACCGAAACGTCGCCAAGCTTCAGTTCGTACTATGTCGCTCCTTGCTGGGCGACTCCCATAACGGTCAGGGACACCGTACTGAAACAATGGCTCAATGAAACTATCGACGAGACGTCCTGCATCGCGCCGATTCGGAGTGTCAGCGACTACTCCCGCATAGTTGACAACCTTGACGCACCCGCTGTCCAAGACAGCGACATCTGTCTCATCGGGCAGCTCAGGGATAAATCTGACACTGACTGCTGGCATTCCCGAAGAGCCCCAAGTAAGAGATCGAGTATCGGCGCTTTCAGTTCCAGCTGAAGGTTGGAAGCGACTGAACCAAGCTTCCTCCCAACTAGGAGCTACTTCCACTCCTGATCGCAACATCTCATCCACCAGCTTTGGCCAAGGAGTGACGCCCTCGACGTCTTCGGGGTAGAGACGTTCGAGAGCAACCAGCAGATAGATCCCTAACCGACT
Source organism: Actinomycetota bacterium (assembly GCA_002724355.1). Lineage (GTDB taxonomy): Bacteria > Actinomycetota > Acidimicrobiia > Acidimicrobiales > Poriferisodalaceae > UBA6944. The sequence goes on from PBOM01000028.1 coordinate 2,859, forward strand.
CGATAGAGGATCGGGAATTACTGTGGTCTCGGCATACCTCGGGTCGAAAAGATCGTCGAAACTAGTTGGAGCCTGTAAAGGAATTTTCAGAGGGTCAGGCAGTTGATCTAAGCGACGTTCAGGTACTTCATACCGAGACTTTGAATGGTTCAGACACGCGGCGAGCTGACTCACCGGTGTCAGCATTGCGTCTTGAAGAACCAATGAAGGGTCAAGACGGTCTATGGCAATCGGCTGATAAGCCTCAACCAGCCTCTTCTCCGTAACTCGCCTACGTTCAAGACTGTCGACACCTAAGACAACGTCGGCGACCGGGTTGTCCACTGACCGTTCGAGAAGGTCGACCATCGTGTTTGCGTTTTCTTCAACGAATACCAAAACCTCTATGCCGGTCTTCTCTTCGAAGTCGGTAATTGCCTCACTCGGAACATAGAAATCCTTGTGGGTGAGAAGCCTGATTGACTGTTGGGCANTGTCGGACGACGCGCATCCTGCGATAAGGATCAAACTGCACGAAAGAGCAACTATTGCTTTGTTGAGCTTGAACGTGAAGTTACTCATCAGGGGAAGAAATTATTGCTAGAAGGCTGCCTTGNCTGATCTCAAGAGTCGGAACGTCAAGGATTTGGTTACTCAGACCCAGGCTACTGAAGGGAGGAAAGGAGTCGGTAAGCGCGAGATTCCATTTCAAACCTTGGGTGCTAACCCTGGTGTCGTCCTCAAGAGAAATCAAACTAATCAAGCAACCGACAATATTTTCAAGGNCGAGGGATTGACCTGGCCCTAACGCCACCAAACGNCTAGACCCGCAGTGNGTAACGATCGATCGNCCCAAATTCTCGCTGTTTGCTAGAAGCAGGGAACCGACCAGTAGGTGATCTAGGCGGCCGTTGCCCCCAGTAATGATGTCAACATGCTCAGCGCCAACCCGATACGCGAATCTGAGCGCCAATGCCAAGTCGCTGTCATCTTTGTCAACATCATGTCGTTCTAAAGTGACTCCAGGATCAACATTCTCGACATCTTCGGGGGCCACAGAATCAAAATCGCCAACAACGACATCGACTTTGAGTCCTAAAGCTTGAGCGTGTTCAAAGCCCTTATCCGCGGCGATCACCAGTGTTGGAGTAGGCATACTCGGCATGACAGGCAGGTGAGGTCCTCCATCGACCACTAAAACTCGAGTTGGATCGAAAGGAGGCGCACCAACATCAGGACTGGTCACAGCACCATGATTGCCTACAAACGCGATGAAATGATGCCGACTAGGGGTTAGGCGACCCTTTAGAAGCGCTCGGGGCCGGTACCTTCAGTACATAGTGAGAGCTTTCCGACGTGTTCTTCGCATNCCGGCTTTAGCGGCAGTGGTCCTTGCGTGCGCTGTTTTGCTGACAGCTGTNGGAATCGCGATTGGGCCTCACAGTAAAGAAGCATTGTTCGCAGTNGATAGAGAACGNAGTGATGTCGCTCTTGATCTTTCTCCAGGAGCGCAACGAACCGAGGTTTATGACAACGTTGGAAATGAAATNGGCATCTTGCGTTACGACATTGACCGTCANCTTGTGCAGATAGATGAAGTTCCCGATGATGTTCTGGCGACGCTNTTAGCAGTCGAAGACAACAAGTTCTGGCTNCACAACGGNGTAGATATTCGAGCAATCTCGCGCGCAATGATTCAGAACCTAACGAGTGGAGCGATAACACAAGGCGGTTCNACGATTACTCAACAGATCGTCAAACTGCGAATCGTAGGAAATGAAAGTTCCTTTAGTAGGAAAATTCGCGAGGCGGTGTTAGCTGCCCGACTGGAAGAACAGTTTTCCAAAGAAGAAATTCTGGAGTTCTATCTCAACGAGATCTACTTCGGGAATGGCGCTTATGGGCTTCAGGCAGCAGCGGAGACTTACTTCGGCAAGAACGTCAGCCAATTAGATGTTGGCGACGCTGCGTTCTTAGCCGGCCTTATCCGAAGCCCAGGTATCTATGACGGCTTCGACGATATGGACATAGTTGGCAAAAGGCGCAGCATGTCGTTGCAGAGTGCTCAAGACGCAGGAATTATCGACTCTGAAGACCGAGAGCGTTTCGAGGAGCGAGGCTTACCCGATCGGAATAGGAGCCCGCAACGAACTGATGAAACTTTAAAGCGAGACTATTTTCTTGATGAAGTCACTGANGCATTACTGGCGCATCCAGCATTAGGGGAGACGTATCAAGAACGTTTCGCCAAGGTGTATAACGGCGGGCTCCGAGTCTGGACGACTTTCGATCCGACTCTGCAACGTCAGATGGAAGAGGCTGTCTTGGAGGTCCTTCCCGACGGGTCAGACGATTTCGAAGTAGCCGTAGCTTCGGTTGACCCGACATCTGGAGCTGTGCGGGCGTTCATCGGAGGGCCGGAGTTCGCTGATTTCCAGTTCAATCTCGTCACCCAAGGAAGTAGACAACCCGGATCTTCCTTCAAGACGTATGTTCTGGCGGCAGCAATCGAAAAAGCCGGTCTTTACCCATTCGACACCATTAGTGGCGTCGGGCCNTGCACTTTTCCCAACCCACCAAACGTCGACTATGAGGTCAGCAACTTCAATGACAATGAAGGGGTAGTCGGCACAGTTCAATATGCGGTGTTAAAGAGTTCCAACTGCGGATTTGTCCGGCTGGGCCTACGAACTGGGTTGGATAACGTCGTTGAGGTTGCAAACCGCTTACTTGGTCGAGACCTGGAAAACTCTTTCCGTCCTTACTTATCGATGTCGTTGGGCGCTCAAGAGGTGACGCCTCTGGAACAAGCGGTTGCTTATGCAGCGATCGCCAACGGCGGTTTACGAATGGAGCCTCATTTCATTACCAGAATTGAAGACGCAGCGGGTTCGGTCATTTACCAGCACGTGCCGAGAGGGCGTCGAGCGATTAAGGCAACTACAGCGGCGTGGGTTTCAGAAGTACTAGCGAACAATGTTGTCGCTGGCACAGGACGTAGAGCGCAACTGCCGAGTGGTCAGCCTTCAGCAGGGAAGACAGNGACAGCGCAGGATTTCAGTGATGCCTGGTATGTGGGGTTTACCCCTCAACTGAGTACTGCAGTCTGGATGGGCCATCCCGAAGAGAAAGTTTCCATGACTGATATTCAGGGACGGGACGGGACCGGTGGTTGGATTCCCGCCCGAGTCTGGGGAGCGTACATGACTCGGGCGTTGCAAAATGATGAGATTGTGCCTTTAGCTACGCCGCCCCCGCCTCAGCGAAACTCGCAACTGCTCTATTTGCCCGAGGAGACGTGCGCCATCGATGTGGATCTTGGNCTGGAACGAGGATTGATGCAGTTTGAATTGCCCTGTGCGATGACTCTGGTTGACCTAGAAGCTGGAAAATTCAGACCCCACCCGGAAGCCAACTGTCGGATGACGGAACGTTCANCAACGGGCATTTTTAGAGATGAATATCTCAATTGTGCGCTGGTTGCGACAAGAAACCCGGTGACCACCACTACTGAACCTCCTCCGGAAGAAGAGAATGGAACCTGAGTAGCCGGTCACGTGATAGAACCAGGGTAGCGAGCCCTAGATGGACGGCTGAGGAGGCGACGACATTGAGTGAACTTGAGGTTTTAGTTGAACTTCAGGAGCTCGATACTCGGCTTTCGCAGCTGGCACATCGCGCAGCGACGCTGCCTGAGCGCGAACAGTTAGTCCTAGTCCAAGCCCAGGACTCCAAGCTTCAGCACGAATTAGCNCAGTTAGCTGGTCAACTGACGGCATTGCGTCAGAGTCAAAGCGACAGAGAAATCGAAATCCAGCATTTAGAAGACAAGGTAGCTAAAGCAACTAGCTCTCTTTATGGAGGCGAAATGACCTCACCCAAAGAGGCAACTGCTCTCCAAAGTGAAATTGACTCGCTCTCGGGTCGTCAGTCTCTACTTGAGGATCAAATAATCGAAATTATGGAGGAGATCGAGCCCTTNGCGAAAGAGGAATCGCGAATTGAAGCAGAGCGGTCGGATTTCCAACTCCAGATTTCGGATTTAGAACAGCGGATCTCTGCTCAAGTAACCGAGATAGAAAGCGAACAGGAATTGGTCACCGCAGAGAAGCGTGCTGCAGAAGACCGCGCGGGGTCCCAGTTGAGTGCCCTTTACGCAGAAAATCGGAAAAGGATGGGNGACCACACCGCTATAGGGCGCCTGGTAGGCACTTCGTGTGGAGCGTGTTTTTTGGAGATAGCGGCGGTGGAAATTGATCGGATCAGACGNTTGCCCAGNGACGAACCTTCAGAATGCCCAGAGTGCGGCGCCCTTTTGGTGCGATAGGTAGATCAAGTGTTCTTGTGGTTTATAGGCGCCGCGTTGACTGCGATGTGGTTTACGTTCCGAGACCCGGCCATTGATCATCGGCTCTTGATATTGGGAGCTTTGGNGCCTGACGCCGTTGACGGTTTAACAGGACAGGCACCCGTTCTACACACGCTCGCGGCTCCCATCATCGTCATGATGACGTTGATGGTCTGCACCATAGGAAAACGCAGAATACGTAGACAGCTCTTAGCGGTTCCAATCGGACTTTTTTGGCATTTGGTTTTCGATGGGGCGTGGATGAATACGTCGGCCTTCTGGTGGCCGTTCACCGGTTTCTCACTAAACGAAGTTCCGTTACCGGTTACCGAACGNCCTGTGCTGCTGTTGCTCGTTATGGAACTATTNGGCCTCGTGTTGATGNTGTGGAATTGGCATCTGATGGGGCTGAATCAACCTGATAGNCGCCAATTGTTTCTCCGAAGCGGTCGTCTTGACCCNGCATTAACNAGCCCTCGGGTTCGGAAATAACAATGTTGTTGATTGTTCGNCACGGTAGAACCGTCGCGAACGCGAGTGGTCTGCTGCAAGGGAGGGTAGATAACCCGCTTGACGCTGTCGGTCGACAGCAGGCCCAGGAAATTTCGTTGGCTCTGGGCACGGTTGACATCGTTGTATCCTCGCCCTTGCAACGGGCTCGAGAAACAGCAGAACCTTTGGGGTTGCCACTCCGGTTAGACGAGCGTTGGATCGAACTCGACTATGGGGAATGGGACGAACTTCCCATCACCGAAGTTACCGCTGACCAATGGGCTCAATGGCGCAGCGATTCAACGTTTGCGCCCCCGGGAGGAGAGTCTCTGGCTGAGTTGGATCAAAGAGTTGCAGAAGCATGCAACGACTTGCTTGCGGAAGCTGCAGAACTAAACGTGGCGGTCTTTACCCATGTCTCGCCAATCAAGTCAGCGATGGCATGGGCTTTGGGGGTAGAAGAGCAGATTTCGTGGCGGCTACAGGTTGGGCAAGCCCAAATCTCGCGAATTGCTGTCAGAGAGGGCCGCCCACTTCTGACTTCTTTTAACGAAACTAGCCATCTCGCAAGTCGCTAGTTGTTGCGCTCTATATGGCCTGGAAGCTGTTTTCTGTTACTTGTGCAAGTCGCCCATCCTTGAACATCCGATCGATGTGGATCTGCGCTGAGCGTGTTTCGACGTGGTGAACGAAGTTGGTGTTGACACTGGGTCGATAAACAAACCGGTGTAACGCACACTCTTCAATCGATTTGGGCTCGGACATAAAGGCAAGCATCGCTAACTCGCGTTCGGTAATCACATTGCCGAAATCGCGGAGCATACTGACGAACTGATCTTTTCCTGATACGACCCACTTATGGTGAAACGTTACGAAGTGGTCGGCGTCAATTTGTTCACAGAGGTGAAGTGATTTTTCGAAACTCTCTAATGATGACCACGCGTCAAAGTAGTACGGACCAAAGCCAGATAGTTCGATGTCGCCAAGGTAAGCAACTCGAGCCTCCGGGATTAAGAATGCGCAGTGACCTCGCGTATGTCCAGGTGTGTGGATCACTTCAATATTCGCTTCGCCTAGATCGATGGTTGCGCCGTCGGTAAAGGTTGATACCTGTGTTGGAGGGGCGTAACTAAAGTCCTCTAATACCTCCTTGCGGAACTGTTCTTCGATTTCTTTAGGCAGTCCATACATCGACATCAAACCGTCAAGCGATGTCAAGCCAACAGCATCCTCTTCGTGACACAAAACAGGTGTCTCTGGTAAACGGCTCATTCCCGGAATGTGATCTTCGTGCACATGGGACAGAAGAATTCGGTCCACGTCGAAGGAGATTCCCCGCTCGGCAATCGTTAAGGATGGATCGACCAAGATCCTTTCGTTTTTGCCGGTCACCAAGATCGAGTTGCCGTGGGGATATTTCCCCCGGTCTTGACCCGTGAGCACAGTGACAGGACCCAGTTCCAGGGCTTCGGTCCAGTCCTCTGCCGCAGAGCGCCATTGCATAGTCACCAAATTTACCTGACATTTCGTATGTAAATTTGGAGGATCGATCTCATGGCGGTGAGTCAGCCTGTAGGCGGGATTCTGTCCAGTGATTGTGATCACGTGGGTGACCATCCATCTCAGCGGTCTACCCGGAATCATCAGACGGGCCGCCTGATTCCTGCTTGACCTTGCTCCGGGTGGGGTTTGCAAGCCACGCAAGTCGCCTTGCATGCTGGTGCGCTCTTACCGCACCGTTTCAGCCTTGCCTGTGAATAGCGGAGCTAAACCATCGGCGGTTTGTTTTCTGTTGCACTTTCCGTCGCCTCGCGACGCCTGGTTTTCTCCCAGCACCCTGCCCTACGGAGTCCCGACCTTCCTCAATTTGCCTCATCTCTACAGGTGAGACCAACTGCGGTCACCCAGCCNACTCACCGCCGCTATCAATGTATCGTTAGGCCGCTCGGCTCATGCGGGATACAGATATTTACTCAAAGAGCGACCTTTTGTTAGGGCTGAAACGACCACCTAACACTCCACCCAAGCTTGCTAGTGAAACAGTCAAACAAGACACGAATAGCAGGCTGAGCCAAGAAACTGAGCGAACGTTGCGAGCCAGGCGAACGAGTTGAAAGATGAATGCCAAAAATACAACGGGGACAGCAGTGAGGATTCCGTGAAACAGATGCGCTCTGGGCGCTCGCCAAGCCGAGATATAGCCACCNGCTACTAGGCCCACAGAAATTGTGGCGGTGACTAGCAGCGAATTATTGCCGGCCTGATCTACCAAGTTGCCTACAACTAAACCAAACACGATTATCACAGTGAGAGAAAAACAGGCACCATACAACCACGAAGAGCGGTCGACGCGTCTCCCCAGCAACAGAAACTCTTTAGGCAAAACCGTTTTCTCCAAAAATATTTACCGAACGCTCAATTAGTCTGGACAATCCCATAAGCAATGGGAAAGAATCCTGATTCAGATGAGTCTTAGCAACCCAGCCAATAACACAGTTTTACACTCAAACTACGGAAGATCCGCGAACGAGGTGTATGGCAGCTCACTTCCCTTTGCGCCTGGTCTGAAAGGCTGGGAGCAANTAGCAGCGTGTCGCGGAATCGATGCTTCAATCTTCTTTCCCGACGATGAAGACGATAATGCGGATTTGGCAAAAGAAATCTGTGCGGGATGCTCTGTGTCTAGACCGTGTCTCGAATATGCCATCAGCGTGCGCGAGAAAGAGGGCGTTTGGGGTGGCGCTACACAACGAGAAAGACGCAGCATCATCCGNAGAAGGCGAAGGGCTGCNGCCAGGCAGCGCTCTTTGCTTGAAACCGAGGCACCTAACGGCCGATAGAGTCCAAAACGTGACTACCGAGAAAAACTCACCAGTGGATAACGGTTCTCTTGACGCTTTCGGGGGATGGTCAGGCGTTCTCAGCGACCTAGTAGCCGGAGTGGATTTGACGCCCGCAGCAGCGCGTGCAGCCCTCGGTGCCATTCTAAGAGGCGAAGCAACCGACGCTCAGGTCGCTGGTTTCATTATTGCGTTGGGGATGAAAGGCGGATCCGTCCTCGAACTCACAGGACTCGTCGAGGCAATGATGGACGCCGCATCGCCGCTCAATGTCCCAGATGGAACAATTGACATAGTGGGAAGTGGCGGAGCTCCCGCTCGACGTCGGCACGCATTGAGTGTTTCTACCATGGCTGCTTTCGTGGCCTCCGCAGCAGGCGCNGTAGTCTGCAAGCACGGCTCGGTCGCCGCTTCCTCGAGTAGCGGATCATTCGACACGTTGGGCGCTCTGGGCTTAGTAATAGACCTCGACGGTAAACAAGTAGAGCGCTGTGTAACGGATGTAGGACTCGGTTTTGCCTTTGCTAAGAATTTCCATCCGGCGATGCGGTTTGTCGGGCCAGTTCGATCAGAACTTGGTGTTCCAACAACCTTTAATTTCTTAGGTCCGTTGTCCCATCCAGGGGGAGTAAAACGTCAAGTAGTCGGCGTCAGCGACCCNACGATGGCGCCGAGAGTAGCTGGGGTGCTGGCGGCACGAGGAAGTGAGCACGCCCTNGTCGTCCATGGCGGCGATCGGCTCGACGAGATAACCACAACAGACTTAACTCGCATTTATGAGGTCCGCGACGGAGAGGTCGTCGGTGACACGGAATTCGATCCCGAGTCCATTGGGATACCCCGAGTAAACAGATCACAAATTCAAGGCGGGACGCCCGAAGACAACGCGACAATCATGCGCNACCTATTTGAAGGANCTGACAATGGTCCCCGAGCTGACATCGTTGCGCTCAACGCAGCAGCAGGACTACTTGTTGCAGGGCTAGTCGAAGACTTGGCCTCAGGAGTAGACGCTGCTAAAGACGTAATGTCCAACGGAGGTGCGGCCAACAAGCTCACCGAAGTGATCGACGTGAGCAACGAGCTCGCCAACTGACCATGGTTATCGGACAGGCCCTTCCTTATGGAGTCGGAGACACTGTCCGTCTTGTAGACACTTCTGATGAGAGTCGCCGACACCTAATTGGTCAGCAGGGGACCGTAGTGGCCGTTCAGCCGGGCAACCGTTTCGTCATGGCAGCGGTCAAATTCGAGGAAAATGACCGCCGATGGACCATGGTCTATGAGGTCGACCAGTTGGAACTTGTTGAGCGATACGGCCACGGGGTTAACTTCCTAGGCAGACGTCAATGAAACAACTAGCCTCGTCTGCTTTCCAAAGCCAGGCCTTTATGAGCGCGGAAATCATCCAATCTGGGATACGGAGACGCTANAGGGCGGTCACAATGAATCAGCCGCAGGGTGGACGCTTCACTTTCGATCCAGCTAGCTACGCACCACAGTTCGTCGATCTCCTGTTTGCTCGCGACGGTCGATATCTGCCCTAACGGGAGCGCGTGCGATGGGTTCTCCTCGTCAAGTAGGCGGCCTTGGTAAAGGGTCGTGCTTCCCTGTCCAGCTACGTTGACGACCACTCGACCGGCACTACGAAGGGCATCTATTTGCCGCCGACGCCGCAACGCTGCAGATAGCGCAGCTGCGCGGCGACGCACATCCCCCGCTTCTTCAAAGCGTTGCTGACTGGAGAGGTCGAGCATTCGCTCGCGTAACGGCCCAAGCAGGCGCTCTGGATGGTCTTCCAACGCCGCTAACGCACAACGAACTATTTCCCCGTAGGCGGCCTCACCCACTTCACCTGAACATGGACACACGCTGGCCCCGAGCTGGGCAGCAACGCACGACTCTCCTCTGGGCTCTCGCGGTACTCTCTGTGTGCAGCGGCGGAGTGGTACGACCGTCTCTATGGCATCCACTATGTCTCTTGCGATTCGCTGAGACGAAATTGGGCCGAGATAGAAACACCCATCATCTCTTGCCTCTCGAACGATTGACAACCGAGGGAAACGATCGTTCAAGGTGAGCTTCACGTAAGAGTATTTCGGCCAGTTCTTAGAACGTCGATTAAATCGCGGTCGGAGTTCTTGAATGAGTCGCAGCTCAAGAACTTCGGCCTCNAGCGCTCCTGCGCACANTGTGTACTCGAAGTTTTGGGTCTCTCGGAGTAACTGATCNACCTTTCGACGNCGATCAGTGGAGAAGTAAGACCTCACTCGTGCCCGCAAATTTGTTGCTTTGCCGACGTANAAGACTTCACCTCTTCGATCGATGAAACGGTAAACACCTGCCGACCGCGGCAGCTTTTCGGTGAGTCGAAGCTTCGCAGCCTGGGGATGGCGCTGCATCTTTGGGAGTTGCTGTAAATCGTCTAACCCTAAAACCCCCAACGCAGATGCCCGTTCAAGTAAGTGGTGAAGAAGGTCCGCCGTCGCTTTCGCATCATCTAAAGCGCGGTGGTTNGGTTGATTTGGTAGGCGCAGGTACTTGGACAAGGTAGCAAGCTTGTGATTTGGGACTTCATCGCGGACTAGGCGCCTAGCTATGGCCAGAGTATCGATCTTTGTTCCGTTCCAAGCTTCCCGCCCGGAACGCTTCAAAGCGCTATTGAGAAATGCAAGGTCAAAACCAACGTTGTGTCCAACGATCACTGCACCCCCCAGAAATTCGAGCAGGGTAGGCAGAATTTGCTCAATNTTTGGGGCTCTGGAAACCATTGCAGATGTAATGCCGGTCAAGACCGTGATCTCTGGAGGAATAGCTCGACCAGGGTCTATGAGGGTTTGGAATACCCCGAGTTGCTCTCCACCACGGTATTTAACGGCCCCAATTTCGGTGATCTTGTCGCTGTCGCGTCGCCCACCAGTGGTTTCCAAATCAAGTACGCAGAAAGTCGCCTCATGGAGAGGCGTCCCTAGGTCGTCAAGTGATTGCTGGAACACCTACACGAATATAGCGAACAAACGTTCGATCGATGAGAATGCTGACTCTGCTTAGCGTTTATGAGCGGCCGGCGATCCTGCTGAGAAGACCGCGCTTTCGGGGCCGGGCCTGAGGTACCTGCACTGTCGCTAGCGCGGCTGCGAAGTCAGCTCCGCTTTGAAAGCGGTCGGATGGGTCCTTAGCCATAGACCGAAGAATGATTTCCGTTAGGTCATCGGCGACGCCAGCTCCGCGAGGGTCAGGTGGCGACAGGTTGACGTGGGCGTGTAATAACTCGTTTCGTTCGCCGTAAAAGGGAGCGGTGCCCACGATGAGGCGATACAAAGTAACTCCCAAGCTGTATAGGTCCGTTCTTCCGTCAACGTGATGACCGAGCGCTTGTTCAGGCGCCAGGAACATCGGGGAACCAAATACTCGACCTTCAGGTGGTGGNGGCCCATTGAGATTGTGTGCCAGACCGAAATCGAAAAGGACNGCCCGTTCGTCGAGCTGATCCAACATGATGTTCGACGGTTTCACGTCTCGGTGGACGATTTGCTGCTCATGAATGTGGTCAAGCGCTGAACACATTTGTTGGATGATTGCTACTGATTCAGCAATTTCAATCTGTTCGTTGGCCTGCACGCTCTCCCAGAGGGTTTCCCCGATTATGGGTTCGATCTCCATGTAGTGAGTCCCAGCGATTACACCTGCCTGCATAGCCTTAAGAACATTGGGATGATCNACGCGCACCATCAATTCGAACTCTTGCTCAAAGAGTGAACGAATTTCCTGCCGGGCTTCGGCAAAAGGTGTGAGCACCTTAAGGGCAACTTCACTGCCGTCGCGCAGCGTTGCCTTGTATACATGGGCAACGGTCCCGCGACCCAGAAGCTCCGTGATGCTATAGGGGCCGTACTGGCGACCTACCCAAATGTCTGCTTCGTCGGCGAACATTCCTGTCTCCCGAACAAGAGAGTACCTGGATAGGTTGCTCGAGATTGCCATAAGCGGGCCGCTGTCCCACCTCTTCTTTACCTTGTGTAGCTAGTGATGAGGAGGACATAGAAGGTGACGAATATCAGATTTAGCGACGGCTGCGATGAGACCTTCGTTGAAGAACGGTCGCTCCACATTGATTGNGACTACTGCGAGCATCAGGGAAGTGAAACTTGCCAGGACTGCATGGTTACTTATTTATGTCGACCCGATCGCACCTCAGTTGTCATTGANTTGGCGGAAATTAGAGCACTGCGAGCCTTGAGTCAGGGCGGGCTAGTGCCAGAATTGAGGTTACGGAGCTCTGCTGAATCCAATTCGGGCCGGTAACTTTTAACCAAGTGGTTCTGGCCGTTGTGTGCTGGCTAGCGAGCTAGCGAAGATTTTGGATGTGTTGTGGTCAGGATTCTTAATCTCGAAGATCTAAAACAGATTGGCCGTCAAGCTGGTTTGGACGATGTGGCAGTAACTGGGGTCGAGCCAATTCTCGAGGCACGCCAAGCGATCGAAGAGCGCAAAGCCCTGGGGCTGCATGCTGGAATGACATTTACGTTTGGTAATCCCGAACGCGCTACTAATCCGTCGCTCTTATTTGAAGGAGCGAGGAGCGTTGTTGTGGCTCTGCGTCGATACGCGCCGCCCACCTCTTCACTCAACAACGCTTTGAACAAGGATCACGCCTCACCGAAGGGAACGGTGGCGGCGTATGTTCGTTCAGAGGAATATGGCTTGCTGCGAAAAGGGTTGGAGGCTCTAGCGGAGCATCTGACCCTGTTGGGAGCACGGACCGAGATAGTCATGGACGATAATCGGCTTGCTGATCGAGCAGTTGCTGCTCAAGCTGGGCTGGGGTGGTTGGGGCGCAACACCATGCTTCTTCATCCGAAACTCGGTTCGTGGACAGTCATTGGGTCAGTCGTGACCGATATGCCGATCAAATCGGAATCTGACCGGGTGGATGACGGGTGCGGCAGTTGTCGCCGATGCAGCGAAGACTGTCCTACGGGTGCCTTAGATGAATTTGGAGTGCTTGATGCCAACAAATGTTTGGCCTGGCTCCTCCAAGCAAAGGGAATTTTCCCTCGTGAGTACCGTACGGCCTTAGGTNATCGGCTATATGGATGCGATGATTGCCAGCTGCTGTGCCCAATCAATGACAACGAACTGAATGTGTCTCAAGATCCGTCGGATAGAGAATCTCACGTCGATATTGTGAAACTTCTTGGCACTCCCGACGAAGAGCTAATGGAGAAGTTCGGTCACTGGTACATCCCGCGACGTCAACCCTCCTATTTGCGGCGAAACGCTCTCGTGGTCCTAGGTAACAGCGGGAACCGCGATGATCCGGAAATTGACCGAGTCCTCAGGGAATGTCTTAACTCAGATGAGGCTTTGGTGCGAAGTCACGCAGTTTGGGCAGCTTTCCGTCTGAATAAGAAGCACCTCGTGACCGAACAGCATCCAGCCTCTTTACTGCGCGACGATCCGGAAGGAATAGTCGACGCTGAATTGCAAGAGTGGGGTATCTCCATGGANAGCGGTGTCTGATGAAGCGACATCTACTGGTGACCAACGACTACCCACCAAAGGTCGGAGGGATCCAAAGTTATCTCTGGGAACTGTGGAAACGGTTGCCGGAAGAAAAAGTGACTGTGTTCACTCCAGACCACGTAGACGCAAGAATATTTGACGTCGAACAAGGGCACTCCATAGTTCGCGACAAACGGAAAGTTTTCTTCCCAACTAGGTCCCTGGCCGCTGACATAAGAGATCTGGCTCGAAAAGTAGATGCGGAACTTGTAGTCCTTGATCCCGCCCTGCCGTTAGGGCACCTGGCCCCTTCGCTGGATCTTCCGTACGCAGTCATTGTTCACGGAGCCGAGGTGGCGTTACCGGGACGACTCCCGATAACTAAACAACTTCTTCGGCGAGTTTTGTTGGGAGCAGAGTTCGTCATCACAGCCGGCGGGTATCCAGCTGCGGAAGCTGTACGCGCAGCGAACAGGCCAATTGAGACCATAGTGATACCTCCAGGTGTGGACGGATCCCGATTCGCCCCGTTGGGCTCTCCTGTTGTCATCGAGCAAAAGCGGAGAGAATTAGGTCTTGGCGATGGCCCTGTTGTGGTGGGGCTCAGTCGTCTTGTACCCCGCAAAGGGTTCGATAGAACTATCGCGGCTGTAGCGGCTCTTCGCAGTGAGTTCCCTGATATACAGCTCGTTATTGGTGGCACTGGCAGGGACAAGGCGCGTCTGGAGCGGATAGCGAGCAAGGTTGACTTCCCGGTCCGATTCTTAGGTCGGATAGAAGAATCAGAGATGCCGTCGGTATATGGAGTGGCAGATGTGTTCGTGATGCCGTGCCGGAGTCGCTGGGCCGGGTTGGAACAGGAAGGTTTCGGAATCGTTTTCTTGGAAGCAGCGGCATCGGGAGTGCCTCAAGTAGCGGGTCTATCAGGGGGTGCTCATGAAGCTGTCATTGATGGTGTTACCGGCTACGTGATCGAGGAACCGAAAGACTCAAGGGCTATTGCCAATGCCATCCAGTCGATTCTGGCCTCAGCTTCGCTCCGCTCTGAGATGGGTCAACGCAGTCGAGAGCGCGTTGAGAGTTCGCTCTCCTATGACATATTGGCTCAGCAGCTACGAGCGGCATTGTCATGAATGAGATTCGCAACGAACAGCAACCGGGAGGGGGCAACTCCCTTCTCCGAATCGCTTGGCAATCAACTTTTGTTCTGTTGCTGTTTGCAATTGCAGGCGTAGCTGCTCCTGACACCTTCGGGATAGCGGTTGCGGTTGTTTCCCTTGTGATGTTTGGCCTAGGTCTAGTTTTTCTATTGCTGGCGTTGCTGGGAGGCTTGCGGCGCAGTCGTCTCGAAGAAGTCACAGTCTCAGGTTTGTTCTTGCTTCATGAAGCAGCTCCTCGAAAGATCCAGCGACTCTTTTTGTGGTGCTTGGTCTTCCAATTGGTCACCGGTCTGACTGCGGCGGGTTTGAGGCCATATACCGAAATAGCGTTTGCCGTTCTGGCGCCAACGGTTCTTTTCGGTTCAGCAGCACTCTGGTCTGCTCAGCATGGATCTTTTGCAGCTCGAGGTAACGACCCCTCCTGAGGCTCATCGCATGGCAGAATGAACTAGGTCACTTGATGGGAGGAATGGATGATCGACAGATTAAAAGTTTCTCGTGTCGTCAATGCTGACCTTGATCGTTGTCATTCTCTGGTTGCTGATGTCGAAAGCTATGGCTCCTGGGTCAGNGATCTACGAGAGGTGTCGGTTCAAGGTCGAGATGAGGAAGGTCGAGTCACCGAAGCACGTTTCCGAGTTGCTGCCATGGGTCGAAGCGCTAGCTACTCGCTGCTATACGACTACTCAGAGTCACCTGCGGTCATTAAATGGCAACTGGCGAGCGGTGACATCATCAAACGCCTCGACGGCAGTTATCGGTTTAGCGGCGTCGCCGAAGAGCCCCAACAGACCGAGGTGACTTATGAGCTTGCTATCGAGCTTGCTATCCCTTTGCCAGGATTCGTAAAACGTCGCGCCGAGGGAAGAATTGCGCATGCAGCCCTCGATGATTTCCAGGCCAAGGTCGAACAGTAAGAAAAGAGCTTCTGCAGGTCTGTTTCGAATATCACCCACGGGGTCGGTACCCTCAGGTTCCGTGGAGTTTCGTCGAATCAGCAACTTGCCGCCATACGTCTTTACGATCATCGACTCGCTCAAAGTCGAACGGAGACGAGAAGGGGCCGATGTCATCGACCTAGGCTTTGGCAACCCTGACATCCCTTCCCCCATAACCGCAGTCAAGAAGCTCAGCGAAGCTGCAGAAAATGAACGTAACCATCGTTATTCCGCTAGTAGGGGCATTCCTAAGCTGCGAGAAGCTGTAGCGGATCTCTACCGACGTCAGTGGGATGTTGAGTTGGANCCCGAGACCGAAATAATCAACACAATTGGCGCCAAAGAAGGATTTTCTCACTTGATGTGGGCACTCCTTGCCCCCGGCGATGCATGTTTGGTGCCTGCGCCGTCTTATCCCATCCACATATTTGGGCCGCTGTTTACCGGAGCCAACGTTCGCGAGGTTCCCTTAACCACTGGCGAAGATTTTTTCGACTCGTTGGTTGAGCGATTCGAATACTCGTGGCCTCGACCGAGAGTTATTGTCCTTTCTTTCCCTCACAACCCGACTACGACATGCGTCGACCTAGCTTTTATGCAACGCCTTGTCGACTTTGCCCGAGAGCGCGACGTGGTTTTGGTTCACGACTTCGCGTACGCAGATCTGGGCTTCGACGGCTACCGGCCTCCTTCCATAATGCAAGCAGATGGCGCCAAAGAAGTAGCGGTTGAGTTCTACAGTCTCACCAAATCGTTTTCGATGGCAGGATGGCGGGTGGCGTTTTGCGTCGGTAACCACGAAGTTGTTGGTGCATTAGCGAAGTTGAAAAGCTATTTGGACTATGGGACGTTTCAGCCAATACAAATTGCTGCCACCGTCGTGATGAACGAAGAGAGCGATTACCCGCTCGAGGTCAATGAGATTTATCAGTCGCGACGTGACAGCCTGATTAGAGGATTGGACCGGATTGGGTGGCAAGTCGACCCTCCCAAAGGCACCATGTTTGTTTGGGCNCCGATCCCCGAACCGTATAGAGAGATGGGCTCGGTTGGCTTTTGTAAACACCTTGTCGAGTCTTCCAACGTGGCTCTTTCCCCTGGGGTCGGCTTTGGCCCCGGCGGTGAGGGATATGTCCGGTTTGCTCTTGTCGAAAACGAGCATCGGATACGGCAGGCGATCACGCAACTAGGCAACGGACTAGAACAACTTTCTTNACTGCTGCTTAGTCAACCCAAAATCTAGAGCGGTCGAGTGCTTGCAGCCATCGCTCGTGTTCGGTGTCGTATGCCTTCCGGTCCCCCTGAGGGTCGAAAGCCTTATCGAGACGCCAAGCTGAATGAATCTCTCCAGTTTCGCTCCATACGCCCTCGGCGAGGCCCGCGAGCATGGCTGCCCCTTGAGCAGTTGTTTCGGTGATTATTGGTCGAGCTACACGAACGCCAAGCTGGTTGGCTTGGATCTGCAACAACAAATCCATGACTGAGGCGCCACCATCGACACGCATTTCTCCGATGGGTGTCCCTGCCGCCTGCGACATAGCCTCGACTACGTCGCGGGTTTGAAAAGCGATCGCTTCCACTACAGCGCGCGCTAGATGTCCACGTTGGGTTCCGCCGGTGATACCAATAATCGTTCCTCGAGCTCGAGTGTCCCACCANGGGCTACCCAGACCGGCGAATGCGGGCACAAAGAAGACGCCACCATTGTCTGGTACCGACGCAGCCAGATCGCTGATCTCTGACGCATGGGATATAACTCCTAGTCCGTCGCGTAACCATTGGATAGCGGCGCCGGTAACAAAGATCGAGCCCTCCAAAGCGTAAGTCGGGCCGTTTCCGAGGTCCCAAGCGACAGTGGTTAGTAGCCCCTCGGCGGGGTCTGGGCATTCTGAACCGGCATTCATCAAAACAAATGACCCAGTTCCATAGGTGTTTTTGGTCATACCGGGCTCAAGGCAAGCCTGACCAAATAACGCCGACTGCTGGTCACCGGCAATACCGCTCACGGGAATGCCAGCACCGATAGCTGTTGTCGCTGAAGTGGTGCCGAAACGGCCCGANGAAGGCAACACTTCAGGAAGAGCTGACTCAGGTATTCCGAAGAGTTCGCATATCTCTGATGACCAATGGTTCTCTTTGATGTCGTAAAGCAGCGTCCTTGAGGCGTTGCTGACATCAGTCGCGTATGAGGAGCCGTCGGTCAGTTTCCAAAGAAGCCAGCTGTCGATAGTGCCAAAAGCCAGATTGGAGTTATTTTCTACGACGTTGTTTTGTAGCAACCATTCGATTTTTGTCGCCGTGAAATATGGGTTAAGTAGAAGGCCGGTTGTCTGCCGGATCTGATCCAAATGTCCGAGTTCTAGAAGCTGTTCGCAGCGATCAGATGTTCGTAAATCTTGCCAAACAATCGCATTGCACAGAGGTTCACCTGTCTTGCGGTCCCAAGCGACAACAGTTTCTCGTTGGTTCGTTATGCCAATAGCCGCAATAGGTTCGTTGATCCGGTCGTTGAGTTCGGACAAGGTGAACTCAACAGCATTCCAAATCTCAGTTGGGTCATGTTCAACCCAACCAGGGTTTGGGTAATGCTGGGTGAACTCTTGATACGAGAGGGCTAACTGCTGGCCTGTTTCGTCAAGAGCGAAAGAGCGAACCCCAGTGGTTCCAGCATCGATAGATACTACGACTGCCATAAACACAACATATCGCCCGGTTGTCGGGGTTAATTAGCTTGTCTCTTAGGTTCTAACTCTCAAAGTTGGGAGGTACCGTTGATGTTGTGAGAATCGTGGTGGTTGGAGCCGGGGAGGTCGGAAGCTACGTAGCAGCTTTACTTTCACGCGAAGGTAACGATGTAGTAGTCGTCGATGAACGGCGAGATCCGCTAACAAAAGTTGAGCGAGACAACGACGTTCTCACTGTGGTTGGTGATGCGACCAACCCGAGCACACTTCTTGAGGCCGAAGTGGATAAAGCGGAGGTGTTGGTCGCTGTCACTCAGAGCTACAAGACCAACCTGCTTGTCTGTTTGCAGGTTCGACAGGCTCGCGGCGAGAAACCGTTGTCGACAATAGCCCGTATTGATGACCCCGAACTAAGAGGACCTGCTGGCCGCAAAATTCGAGAGGCGATGGGAGTCGATTTAGTTTTAGACCCTGATGAGCAAACTGCTGGAGCAATTCAGGAACTACTGCTCTATAGAGGCGCCCGAAATTTATATGAAATGGCTGGCGGTGAAGTCCTACTGGTTGGCGCGCGACTCACCGAAGAGGCTCCGATAGTGGGCCGCTCAGTCGGAGAAATCGGAGCAGCGTACGAACCTGAATGGGATTTCATTTTCGGAGAGATTGTCCGAGAGGGAGAAAGCCATGTCGTGCGCGAAGACACCATCTTGCGGCCCCAGGATTTACTTCGGGTGGTGTGTCGTCGCGAAGGTCGACGGGAGCTAATGAAATTGCTTGGCTTGAGAAGAACTGAAGTCAAGCGAGTAATGCTGCTTGGGGGCGGTAGAACTGCAGCTCTTTTGGCNGGGCGGCTCAATGACCGTGGTGTCGAGGTAGCGATTGTGGAGGTGCAAAAAGAACGCTGCGAAGAGTTAGCCGAAAGTTTGCCTGGCTCCATGATCTTTCACGGTGACATAACTGATACGGATTTGTTGTCGTCGGAACGAGTCGGGGATTTNGATGCGGTAGTTGCGTCCACCGGACAAGACGACGCCAACGTACTTGCTTGTCTTTACGCGAAATCAATGGGGGCTCCAGAAACAATTGCGGTGGTTCACCGCTTGAGCTTGCTTTCTCTTCTGGGTCAAGTCGGAATCGACGCTGCTCTGTCGCCTCGTACAGCTAGCGCCAACAGCGTCTTACGATCCGTTCGGGGTGACGTAGCGGCGGTCACTACCTTCCTAGAGGGCGATGTTGAGGTAGTTGAGTTTGAGGTGGCTCCCGAGGCCCCAGCTGACGGGAGGTCAGTCAAAGACCTTGGGTTGTCGGGAAATGTTCTTCTTGCTGCCATAGTTCGCGATGGCAATGCTCAGATAGCCCGTGGTCGGAGTGTCTTAAGGGCTCGTGACCACGTAATCGTCTTCGCAAAGCCTCATCTGGTTGATGAGGTGAAACAGGCCTTCGGGTGACACCAAGGTCTCCTGTTCGGGGCGCCGGATCAGCGCTTGTCCGGGGCCTAACTCTTTGGATACGACATCTCTCGTTAGAACTTCAACGCCATGTCGCGCACGGACGGTTTGAGTCTGCGATAGGGGTGACCGTGGGGGCAGTGTGGCTCGGGATTACACCTTTGTTTCTCCTATGCGCGGTTGTCGANTATTTCGATGGGGGTCCTGACGCGGCTGCTTTATTACTGTCAGGGGTCGCTATTGCATTCGCAGGGGTGGTCGCTATTTGGCTGTCGGAATTTCCGTCCNCTCTTCCACTGAAACGTTTGTTCGCGGCTCTCGTATGTGGAGTGTTAGCAGCTCTGGTTGCGNCGACGGCCGCTCACTTCGTGACTGGCGTTGCCCCGACCATTGACTCTTCTTTAGCTGAAGGTGCTGCGACCATCACCGGAACTAATTCNTCCACGGTTAACCCTGAGCAACTATCTCTAGGAATGCTGTTATTTCGAGCGTTTGGGCAATGGTTGGCGTCTGCTGGTCTAATCGTAGTTTTAGTGCGCATCGCACCCCATCTGGGTGTTGGCGGTCTTGATGCGGATGGAGGAGTTTCCACGCGCTCAGCCAGGCGCTTGGCCCCAAAAAGTGGTTCAACCATGGTTCGGTTGATGTTTCTTTATGTCTCGCTAACGGTCGTGCTGCTAGTCGCATATTCCTTAGCAGGCATGCCTTTGGTCGACAGTGTGGTTCATTGCTTAACGACTGTTTCATCTGGCGGATTCTCCAGNCGTTCGGGTTCAATTGGGGCNTTTAATTCTGGGGCAATCGAATGGGTGGCCATTGNCGGAATGTTGATAGCCGGAACGAGCTTGCCGTTAATCTTTCGAGCGTTTCGCCGTGGGGACCTCCATCGCTTTGCCCGGAGTGTTGAGTTTCGAACCTATATCGGTTTGATAGTCACCGCTGTCTTCGCTGCTCTTGCGTGGTCTGGTAACTGGCCCAAAGCGGACGATGTTCGAGAAACGATCTTCGCCGTAACTTCAGCGGTGTCTACGACGGGGTTCGTTGTGCGTGACCTGAACTCGATTTCGTATGGAGCAGAAGCGGTGCTTCTCGTCTTGATGGTGATCGGAGGAATGTCAGCTTCAGTCGCAGGCGGCTTCACGGTCATGAGGCTCATGGTGGTCTCAAGTTACATAGGTCGGGAGTTGCGTAGGAGTATTCATCCAGCAACAGTCGAAAAGATTCACCTGGGCAAGTCCTCCATCGGTGAAGTTGCCCTCGCGAGAATAATTGGCGAACTTTTCTTGTCAGCCGCCGTAATTCTCCCCCTGGCCNTGGTGCTTAGTTCAGATGGCTTGAACTTTGAAGCAGCGTTCTCATTTGCTATTTCGGCACTTTCCAACGTCGGCTTCGCATTTGGTCTTAATGGGCCTGAAGAACATCTGCGAACGTTGGGGACNCTTGGTCACCTTGCAGCCGCTTCGTTGATGCTGGTTGGAAGGATCTCGGTAACGCCTCTTCTGGTTACTTTGGGAGGACTTGGAGAGCCGATGCAGCGAGACTTTCGACGGTGGCGTTTGACTCGACATGAGAAGGCAGTCCGTTGAGGCGGGTATCGGTCACTCCAGTGCGCGTGGCCGGCGCTGGGCTTTTGGCGGCCGCCATAGCGATGATGTTGTCGGCTGCTGTTGCTGTGGTCGATGGTGGAGGTGGGGCCAAAGGCTTGACTGTTTCGGCTCTTCTCACAGGGCTGGTGGGGCTCGCCCTCTTCTTTGGTTCGCGGGTATCACCGACGGCAGATTCCGCCCTCGCATTCGCCTCAGTCGCCTGGAGCTGGCTTGCCGTTTCCTTAGCTGGATCACTTCCGTTTGTGCTTACAGGTGTTATTCCTTGGGGGCAATTTGATAACGCATTGTTTGAGTCAATCTCCGGCTTCACTTGCAGCGGTTCTACGATCTTGTCGAACTTTGAATCTGTGCCCCAAGGCGTCCTCTTCTATCGAAGTTTGACCCAATGGCTTGGCGGGATGGGNTTGGTTGTGTTGGCAGTAGCAGTTCTTCCGGCGCTGGGTATTGGCGGCCTAGATCTGATTGCCAGCGAAGCGCCTGGGCCTACAGCCGACCGGCTCACCTTACGGGTGCGTGACACGGCTCGACAGCTGTGGCTGCTCTATGGCGTCATGACTGGCATAGTCGCATTGGTTTTATTGACTATTGGAATGTCGATCTTTGACGCAGTTACTCATGCTTTTACAACGGTGTCCACGGGAGGCTTTTCACCTCACGCAGAATCCATCGCTTATTTTGACTCATTTCCCATAGAGCTAGTCCTTATGGCCGGGATGCTATTTAGCGGAGCCAGTTTTTCTGTTCATTGGCATGCCCTTAGACAGGGGGTAGGGGCGTATAGACGCGTTTCTGAGGTCCGCTGGTACCTGACTCTGATCTGTTGCGCTTTTGGAATGCTTGTATGGGTCAATCTTGGAGAACTTGGATGGCTGCAGAACCTGAGAGAGTCACTTTTTTATGCAGTTTCTTTAGGTTCCAATACAGGATTCGGAAACTCGGATTTTGTTCTTTGGATGCCGGCGGCTCACCTGGTTCTTCTTGTTTTGATGCTTGTTGGCGGCATGAGCGGCTCGACAGCAGGTGGCATGAAAGTGCTGCGTTTGCAGGTGGTTTTCAAGTACGCATTCAGAGAGCTGATGCGAGCCCGTCANCCGAATTCGGTTATTCCCATTCGATTAGGGAGAACCACGATTGAAGAGCAGATTGCGGCCAAAGTTGTCGGTTTCGTGATGCTGTATTTGGGGCTGATAGTTGTTGGCGGTGTCATTTTGTCCGGACTAGGAGTGGACCTAGTGACAGCCTTCAGCGGATCAGCATCTGCGCTCGGAAATGTGGGCCCGGCGCTCGGCGAGGCAGGCCCCACAAGTAACTTTCTGGTGTTTCCTAGGGCTGGACGGATTGTCCTGATGGCGATGATGGCTTTGGGTCGACTAGAACTGTTCCCTGCGATGCTGATGCTGGTAGCTAGCCTTCGCGGGCTTGATCAATCGCGGCAGCGGCGAGATCGAAAGCGTTCTCAATAAACGTCAACTGCCCGTCGCGGCGTCAGCGAGTGTCGAGTAGTCGTCGATTGTTAGGGGAGAGGGGGACTGCCCCTCGGGTACTTCTTCGATAACTCCGTCGCCGTCAGGCAGTTGGACCGGCTCCCCATCGAGG
This sequence comes from Actinomycetota bacterium, assembly GCA_002724355.1. Taxonomy (GTDB): domain Bacteria; phylum Actinomycetota; class Acidimicrobiia; order Acidimicrobiales; family Poriferisodalaceae; genus UBA6944. The sequence continues at coordinate 25,456 of PBOM01000028.1, forward strand.
AAAAATACGATCCCTTGGCTCTCGCTGATTAACGCTGATGCTGTGAACACAAGCTGCGCTGAAGCTCTTATCCGTTGTTCCCCTTCAATCTCAAAAAATGTTTGGTTTAAGTGAATGGAAATGNTGTTGTCGGCCAAAAGGCCTACATCGACTACTTCTGTTCCGGCGGGTATAGCCGAGCTGAAGCCAGCTTCTGCTTCTGTCTCCGTGGGTCCGCTAAGGAGGTTAGTTAATGGAGCATCGAGGAAAACGGGCGCAGGTAATTGGCGGCGTACTTCAACTAGTACGTCATCTTTCAAAAAATAGATGGGATGAAAAGTTGTGTTTACCGATAGGTCGAATTCATCTTTTTCCTTGGCGTCAGAGGGGAAGACGTCTTTAGGAACAGAAAGCGCTGTCGGTTCGTCGTCGGTGCCAAGACCGCAGCTCGTCACCATAACTAAGGCGACAAGCATTGGTATAGCGCGCAAAGAAAAGAGCGCNTTCATCGCCGACCTGCTTTCGGCAGTGTGACAACAAACCGGGCGCCGCTGTCACCGTCGGGCTTACCTTCTACTCGTGCTGTGCCGCCATGGCGTCGAGCGTGTTCATCGACGAGCGCCAAACCTAAGCCGGCGCCATCTCCAGCGCCGCGTTTTCGAGCAGCGGCTCCGCGAGTGAATCGTTCAAAGATCAATTCTCGCTCCGAGGGAGCGACCCCGGGGCCTGAATCTTCAACCCCTATTTCGATGTTCTTGCCAGCTGATGAAACAGTGATTCGAGTTGGGCCGTCACCGTACTTTTCTGCGTTCCTAAGTAAATTATCGAGGACTTGAGCCAGCCGCCTTTTGTCTCCCATAACTAGTGCCCCTTGCGCGTTTGGTGAAACTTCGAAGGAAGTGGTGGCCTCTGAAGAAGCTAAAGTTGCCCGAACTAGCTCCTCAATGTTGACTAAATCATTTTGCATTGGACCTGAGTCCGAACGAGATAGGTCGAGCAAATCTTGAACTAAGTTTTCGAATCTAATGACCTCGTCATTGAGTAAATCCAATGCCTGACGGGTTCGCTCCGGAAGCTCTTCTCGGCGATGNTGCATGACATCTATGGAAGCTCGCAGAGTCATTAGCGGTGACCTCAACTCATGACTTACGTCTGACGAAAACCGCGCGTCTCGAGTAATTCGCGTCTCCATAGCAGCGGCCATCTCGTTGAATGAACGAACTAAAGCGTCAAGGTCTGGGTCGGAGACCTCCTCAAGGCGNGTATCGAAACGGCCGTGAGCGATCGAAGTTGCAGCGTCAGAGATATCGGTGAGAGGCCGCAACAGACCCCCGCTTGCCCACAGGCCTATTCCCACGCCGACTAACACCGTGAGAACGCCCCCGACGAGCAGGATCAGGGCCAAACTTTCCAGAGTGCTTTCGACTTCGGCAAGTGGAACTACCTCGAAATAAGCGACACCTTCCAGAGCTGATGCTGCACTTGGCCGCATTTGCAACCCAAATGTCAATACTGGCTGATCATCTAATCGGTAACGCATCGTCTGAGCCTGAGGAAATTCAAGGACAGTTGANATCAACACAGGGGGCAGATCGCTAGGAGTCAATGAAAGCGAGGTCCAGGTCTCGTCCCCAGTTCGAATGATCGAGCGACTACCGCTGAGGCTAGGCAGCGACTCCAACAACTGAGTGAAGTCGGGGTCCTCGGCTCTTAGCGAACTTTGCACTTGNCGAGCATTCGCAAAGAATTGACGCTCCGATGACTCCTCTCTTTGCTGGAGCATGCTTTGTCGCGAAAGTCCATAGGTGATTACAACGAGTACTAGGGCGGCTATTGCTGCCCCGAGAGTGAATGCGCCGATAACCCGTGTTCTCAGCGGGAGGCGGCGCCATGGAAGGCCGCGTGAATCCATGCTTAAGGTTGAAGTTTGTAGCCCATACCCCGCACGGTTACTACGTGGCGAGGGTGAGCGGGGTCAGTCTCGACTTTGGTGCGAAGTCGACGAACATGAACATCTACCAGTCTTCCATCCCCGAAATAGTCGTAGCCCCAAACTTCTTCGAGTAGGTGTTCGCGGCTGAGAACTTTGCCGAGCTGGTCTGATAGCTCACATAACAGATGAAACTCAGTCTTTGTGAGATGGATCTCCGTTCCACTTTTGCGCACCACACCCTCTTCGGGAACTATTTCCAAGTCACCTACTGTCCTGGGGGCTAAGCCCGTGTCTTCGGACTTCACTCTGCGTAATAGGGCGCGAATTCTCGCGGAGAGTTCCTTAGGGGCGATTGGCTTTGTTACATAGTCGTCAGCGCCCGCCTCCAAGCCAGCCACCACGTCGTGTGTGTCATCTCTAGCCGTCACCATGATTATCGGTACGTCACTTACGCGTCGCAGGGACCGGCACACTTCGAAACCATCGACGCCAGGTAGACCGATGTCCACAAGAACGACGTCGGGGCTCNTCGAATCGAACTCTTCGAGGGCCTGTTCACCAGTTTCAGCTTCTAGAACGTTCCAACCCTCGTCCTCAAGGGCGAACCGCACTGCTGTGCGGATTCGTTCATCGTCCTCAATNGTTAGGATCTGGATACTCACACCTTAAATATTGGCCGATGGAGGAGGGGATTGGGGGCCAGACTCCGTTTCGGCCTGATTTACGGCGTTAATTAGTTGTTCCCANAGCTTGGGGCCCGAAGCAAAGACGCGTTTTAANTCGGGNTCGTAGGTGGCAATGCCACCGGCGCTTCGGACGATTTGGATGCCAGCCGCTACATCCCACCAGTTGACCCCTGTCTCGTAGAAGGCGTCGAGTCGCCCGGCTGCCACGGAGCAAAGATCAACCGCACAGGAACCCGACCGGCGAATATCTCTCACCTTGGGTAGAAGAGCGCCGGTAATTNTTGCCTGTCGTTCTCGCACCGCTGGGGCGTAAGCAAANCCGGTTCCCAATAGTGCTAGTGACAACTCTGAACAACTAGTCACCCTAATTTCNGCNCCATTCTTGGTCGCCTTATCGTCGCGTCGCGCTGCAAACAGATGGTTTATGGCTGTATCTAGGACGACACCTACAACTGGCTCTCCGTCGGTCTCGATTCCGATCGAGACCCCGTAGCTTGGAAAGTTGTAGAGATAGTTAACGGTCCCATCCAATGGATCAATTACCCACTGAAACCCCGAAGTGCCTTCGACCAGCGTTGACTCTTCCCCGAGAATGGCATCGTTAGGGCGAGCTTCTTCGATCGCTTCGGCGATAAGCGCCTCGGCTTCGCGATCGACCTGCGTGACTGGATCAGTAGCAGTTGACTTAGAAGCCACATCTCCAGTTGCTCTCAGGCGATGCACTTCGCCGGCTCGGAGCGCGAAATCTATAGCGAGAGCGAGAAGGTTATCGAGCTCATTGGCATCAGGAACGCCAGTCATGTCTTGCGTCGGGCTTTTGCGGAAGCCACATCGTTCCATTCTGACATTGCCCTAAGGACTAGAACTGCAACGATTGCGACCCCAACCGATGTGATCACAGAGCCTAAGCAAGCGATTAAAAACACCCAAAGATTTCCGCTATTGCCCCATTGAAGGCGACCAAGTGCGAACCCCATTAACCCACCGCAAAGACTCCCGGCTAAAATCGCAGAGAATGCAAACACTCGTGCCGCCACAGATGGCAGGGCGCTAGGAATCTCAAAGCTGTCGGGAAGTTGCTTAGACCTTTCGGGTTGACTCGAAGAATCAGGCACTTGAGCATCGTATTCGGATGTCGCAGAGAACCACGTGCGGATGGCAAACTCTTATCGTGCGCAGATGGACTGTAGGTGGGGGAATAATTCTGAATGAGGAAGCCATCCTCATGGTTCTTAACCATCGAAAAGGTGGTCGTACCGATTGGAGCACGCCCGGCGGGGTTATCGACGAAGGTGAAACTGTCCTCGAAGGTCTGACGCGCGAAGTCACAGAAGAAACCGGTCTTTCAGTTCCCAGTTGGCTTGGCCCTGTCTATACGGTCGTGGCGGAAGCAATAGACATGAATTGGACCTTACGAGTTGAGGTTCATTTAGCGGTTGAATACTCAGGGCAGATCCATATCGATGATCCCGACGGGATCGTCCAAGCAGCCGATTGGGTTCGCAAAGAGGATCTTGAGGACCTCTTGGCAGGGCAACAGTTGTGGCTACGTGAACCACTTCTCGGGTATGTCAATGATGATCTCCCAGAAGGCGGGGAATTTCGGTACCGCATAGACGGGAAGGACATCAATGCACTTAGTGTCGAGCGGGTCTAACTTCAATCTGGTGCGCTCTCGCGGGGAAAACCATCAAATGTCGCGGTTCTAATCTGATGGACGATCTGCCCATTCTGCATGTTGATATGGATGCTTTTTACGTTGAAGTTGAACGGCAAAGCAATCCGTCGTTAATAGGTAAACCGGTTGTCGTTGGGGGTGACTCCCAACGAGGAGTGGTGGCTTCAGCGAGCTACGAGGCGCGTGCTATGGGCGTAAAGTCGGCAATGTCGAGCGTTGTTGCTCGGAGACTTTGCCCTAATGCCGTTTTTGTTAAATCGAATTTCTCTCGCTACAGAGAAATTTCTCGGAGGGTCCACCAAATTTTTCATGCGGTTACACCCGAGATTGAGCCGATTGCTTTAGACGAGGCTTTTCTTGATGTCGGCGGGGCACACAAATTGTTTGGAAGTTCCGAAGAGATTGCTTGGCAGCTGCGCAACGACATTTACGAGAGCGTGGGTCTCGACTGTTCGGTCGGAGTTGCTAGTTCAAAATTGCTTGCCAAGCTAGCTTCGGTGGCTGCCAAGCCCCAGATCACTTCTCGCGGAATTCAACCAGGTGCAGGTGTTTGCGTAGTTGAGAGAGAGAACCAGAAGAATTTCTTGGAAGCTCACCCCGTGGAGGCGCTATGGGGAGTAGGTGTGGTGACGTTGCAGAAGTTGAGGTCTATGGGGATTTCCACAGTAAGGGATTTAGCGGCGGTTCCCGAGGCGGTGCTGGTTGAAGCTCTAGGTGCTTCGCATGGCGCACATCTCTGCAAGCTGAGTAGAGGGATTGACGTCCGTCGAGTGGATTCTGAGCGACAAAGAAAGTCCATAAGTCACGAAGAAACGTTCGCTACCGACATTTATGACCGAAAGGTGCTGGAAAGCGAAATCGTAAGACTTTCCGATGCCGTTTCATCTCGAGCCCGGACTCAAGGAACTGCTGGTCGCACTATTCAGCTAAAGGTACGGCGGCCCGACATGTCCTTTGTTACCCGCTCGGTAACAGTGGATGAACCCGTTGACACTTTGCCTGAAATAGCAGAAAGAGCAACCGAATTGTTAGCCCAACTGGATGTTGGGCAGGGGGTGAGACTTCTTGGAGTAGGCCTGAGCCGGTTAGATGCGACGGGACCTCGCCAACTTACTTTGGTAGAAGATGACAGCAGAAACTCAGGCTGGAGTCGTCTTTCCGGCGCTATGGATCGCATACGTGAACGCTATGGCCATTCAGCTATTGGGCCAGGCTTGCCAACAAATCCATCTGAAAATAGTGATTCGTAGCGCTGCTGATGTCGATCTGGAGCAACAGTGGACCTAAACTGTAGGAATCAATGAACGGAAGGTCTCGTGCCGCTCTCTGACGACGAACAGCGCATACTCCATGAGATAGAGAAGGAGTTCTATGACTCCGACCCTGAATTCGCGCGCGAAGTCGGGGAAACCAGCCTGTATCGCCATGCCTTGAGGAACATCAAGTGGGCTGCGATCATCGGGGTCGCCGGACTTGTTGGGATTATTGCAGCGTTGCAAGTGCACTTCGGTTTGGCATTTATCGCTTTCTTGACAATGTTTGTGTGTGCCATCGTGATTGAGCGAAATCTCAGAAAAATGGGCAAAGCGGGCTTCCAGAAAGTTACGGGGCAGGTTCGCAGCGGCCAAATGCGAGCAAATATGGGTGGCTTGTCTGAACGAATGCGTTCCGTGTTCCGCCGGGACGACCTCTGAGCCAAGGAACTGCTCCGCAAATTGCACTAGCCGTTGATGTTGGTGGCACAAAGCTTGCGGCGGGCCTTGTAGACAGCGGGGGACAGGTCCTTACTCGAGCGCAAATTCCGACGCCGTCAACAAATAGTGAGGCGTTGTTATGGGACACCTTGGTGAGCCTTATTGAACGCGTTGCGGAAAATGATGAAAGCTATGACGTTTGCGGGGTCGGGTGCGGAGGTCCGATGACGGGAAATGGAGCTTCGGTCTCGCCGCTGAATATTCCAGCATGGCGGGCATTCCCTCTGCTGAAAAAACTCGAAGACGTTTTAGGTGTTCCGGTTGCTGTAGACAACGATGCGAAAGCCTTGGCATTAGGCGAAGCTTGGTACGGAGCGGGGAGAACTCTCTCCAATTTTTTAGCGATGGTCGTGTCGACGGGAGTCGGAGGTGGGCTCGTAGTGGATGGGGTGCTCCTGGATGGCAACGATGGGAACGCAGGACACGTCGGCCATGTCATCGTTGAACCCGATGGAGCTCTATGTGGTTGTGGCGCCCACGGTTGCTTGGAGGCTGAAGTATCGGGCCCTGCTATTGAGCGACGCACCGGCAGGCCGCCTGCTGAGGCCGAAATAAGCGAAAGGATCCGAGCTGGTGTGATGGTTGGTAGAGCTGTTGCCTCGGTTGTCAACCTGTTGGATTTGGAACAGGTGCTGGTTGGAGGTTCGGTAGCCCTAGGTTTTGGCGACCCGTTCTTTCAGGCAGCGAATCAAGAGTTCGCTGATCGTTGTCGGTTGGACTTCTCGCGTGACGCCAGAATTTCCTCCGTCCAACTTGGCGAAGCGGCTCCCTTAGTGGGAGCAGCAGCTGTTGGGTTTAGGAGTGTGGGGTCAGCCCCCCAAGGTATCCAGCCCGATTAGGATCCTTGCTGTGGTTCCTGCAGTAAGTGCTTCTCGGTTGTTCGTAGCGACCACTGTGGCGGTTCTTGGTAGGCCGAAGCTCTGGGGTATTGGGTTGATTACCTGGTTCCGGATGTTGCCGAGTGGGTGGTGGCGTAACCCTCCCTTCATGCCGCTACCAGACAGCAAGTTTCTCGAGTTTCGTATGGTCACCATGTATGGCGGAGATGGTGCATCAACCCCAGACCTGTATGCCGCCGATGTTGTTGCTTGGTTGGAGTGGTGTAAGAACTGGAAGTCAGGAGGGGAATAAAGGTGGCGGTCGACTCGGTTCTTTCGGAACGAACCTTGTTGCTTGATGTTGGCTTTCGCCCCCTTTCCATCGTTTCGGTAAAGCGAGCGTTGTTGCTTCTTATAGCCGACAAGGCTGAGATGATTCACGAGCGCGACGAAATTGTGCACTCGGAACGGCTTGACCTCTTCGTTCCTTCAATTGTCCGACTTCGTTATCCAGTGGCGGCTCCTTATAGGCGACGTGCTCCTCTGCATCGGAAGGCAGTGTTTGCCCGCGACGGTTACCAATGCCAGTACTGCGGGGGCCAGGCCGAATGTATAGACCATGTGCATCCGCGCAGTAAGGGCGGTGAACATGAATGGGAGAATGTGGTCGCCTGTTGTCGGCGCTGCAACGCTGCCAAGGGGGATACTCTTCTTGAGTTCTCGAGATTCAAGTTAAGAAAGACTCCTTACGCTCCTGAGCCCATAGCAGTGGCGGCGGCCTTGCGTCGAGGTGTTCCGGCTGAGTGGGAGAGCTATATCCCTACTCTTTTGCCGTTGAGCGCCTAGGGCGAGAAGCTTGTAATCCGGCCCTGCGTTTATCAGGTCGAGTAGGAGCCTCAATAAAAGCGCAGCCAGAAGTGGTCAGTTGCTCGAAGGGTCAACCCATCTACCACTATAAGTAGTTAGCAAACACTGCGCGTGGTTCAATAGTGCACTCTGTGTGTTTAATTACATCAATGTGATTCAAAAGTTGCGACGCAAAGTGACCTCGGTGTTGCGGAATGGCTGGACGAGAAGGCAAAAAACACATAAAGTGTCACGATGTGGCGCGATAGGGAACGCAGTGGGTTAAATCAGTCTGCGTTCTGCGTCACGGAAACCACCCTGTTTCGCAGGGTCGATTGTTTAGGTATGACGTGGACGAAGTATTTGTAGGGCAATTCGAACACTCTTTGGACCCCAAAGGGCGAATCGTTCTCCCCGCTTCTTTCCGGACGTCTTTCGAACAAAGTGGCTTTCTCATCAAAGGCCCAGAAGGATGCTTGGCTCTTCTGACTCCGGAACGTTTTCAAGATATTGCGCAAAATATGGCCTCCCGCTCCGAAGAAGGCGATATCCGTCACCGCTCCGCGAAGAGATCTTTTGGTGCGGGCGCAGCGCGAGTTCTTCCTGACAAACAGGGCCGAATAGCGATTCCCGAAGACCTACGAGTTTTCGCACACCTGCAACGCGAATGTGTGATCGTCGGCGCAATAGACGAAGTCGAAATTTGGGATAGCGCACGGTGGCAAGAGGTCACTCAAGTCGGAGATTCTCTGTTGGAGTCACCAGATGACTTTATTGACAGTGATGCAATATGACAGGGAACAACGATGGCTCAGGATCTCTCCGCATTGGCGAAGATGAGGTTTCACAGACCTATGAACACGCCCCGGTCATGCTCAAAGAGGTTTTGGAAACGTTCGAACCGCTTAAAGAAGGACTGTTCGTTGATGCCACCGTCGGAGGTGGCGGGCATGCACATGCGATACTTGAACAAGGCCCAAATAGGTTCTTAATCGGACTCGACCGTGATCCGAATGCAGTGCAGGCAACGAAAGAACGTCTTCGCCAGTTAGCGGAACGGGCCAAAGTGGTTCATGCCAGTTTTGACCAAATCGCAAGCGTTATTGATTCGGAGAGCCGCGAACTTACGGGCGCAATTTTCGACCTTGGTGTGAGCAGCCACCAGCTCGACACTCCTGATCGAGGTTTCTCCCACCGACACGACGCTCCGTTGGATATGCGAATGGACCCCAACCAAGACCTCAACGCGTCAACGGTTGTGAACACTTACACCGAAGATGAACTGGCCTGGCTGCTGAGAACCAATGCAGATGAACGTTTTGCTAGGCGGATTGCCAAGTCAATAGCCACTCACCGCCCCATTAGGTCAACAACGGAATTAGCGGAATTGGTTCGCGAAGCGGTGCCGGCGGCAGCGCGAAGAACAGGAAAACATCCGGCTAGAAGGACCTTTCAGGCGATCCGTATAGCCGTCAACGATGAACTTGAACAAATCGAACTGGCCCTTAAGCAAACAATCGAGCGGCTGACACCCGGAGGTCGAATAGTCGTTCTTTCTTACCACTCAGGAGAAGACAAAATCGTGAAGCAAGTGTTACGTGAAGCAGCTGACGGAGTATGTGAATGTCCGTCAACTTTGCCATGCATCTGTGACTCAGAACCCAACGTCAAGTTGTTGCGAAGAAAAGTTGTTCGCCCGACTACAGAAGAAATAGAAGCGAACCCGCGAGCTGCTAGCGCTCGTTTTAGAGCAGCCGAACGCCTTTCAGTTAGCGAGCTTTAATTCCCATGGCCGCTGCTGTTCTAACCGATCTGCCTATCGCGCCCGATGTCATCGAGGTTGGTGCAAGCTCTCGCTTTGGTGCGCGATCGGAGACCAGTTCTTGGGGTAGCCGGCTTGTAGGGATTACCACCGTCCTCGGAGTCATCACGATCACCATCATCCTTGGGCATGCACTCTTTAACGCCAAGCTCAAAACACAAGTGGTGGAAATAGATCGTCTAGACAAGCAAATAGCCCTACAGCAAGAGTCTGTGCGCGAACTGCGACTCAAATACGAGAACGCAGTAGCTCCATTAAAGATTGAACGCTTGGCCTACGGTCAGCTAGCTCTCCTGCCAGCAGAATCAGCTATCCAGATACGGCTTCGACCCGAACACATAGCACTAAATAACGCCCCAGCATTCGATTACGTGGGCCGGGAGAATAACGCCAAAAGGTTCTCGATGGACCCGGTATTGGCAGAGGCCCTAACGATCGAACCTCCTAGAAACGCAAGATAAGCGGAGGCCCTGGTAGTCAATGAACGTCTTTACCGGAGCCCGGGAATCGCAACAACCTCGAAAGCAAACCGTAGAGCCGAAGACAACCTTTCACATCTCCGACCCTTGGGGTCGAGTCGGATATCGCAGCAAAAGAGTTGGATGGCTCATGCTTGTCGCTTTTGCGGCACTCGGTTTCATCGCCGTCCGGTTATTGATGGTCCAAGTAGTTGACAGAGAACAACATCTCGGCGAGATTTCCCGGCACATAACCCGGTCCTCCATCACCGGCGAACGGGGCAACATCCTTGCCCGAGACGGCTCGTTTCTCGCTACCACAGATTCAGCAACAACTATCGGGGCTAATCCTGGCCTCATTATCAGTGCTCAGGCGACGGCCCTGGCGATTGCCCCGATCTTGAATATGCCCACACAAAAGATCTACGAGTTGCTATCCAAAGATCTTAGTTATGTCCATCTTCAACGAGAGGTGCCACCGCACATTGCCGACAGAATCCGCGCACTGGAGTTGCCTGGAATTGAGTATCGGGAGGAGCCAGACCGGGTCTACCCGAACGGGAACGAATTTGCTCGGAATCTTCTAGGTCAAGTTGACCGTGACGAGCAACCCTTAAATGGGATTGAGCTACAGTTCGCTGATTTGCTCGCAGGGCAACCGGGAAGCCGGGTTGATTATGTGGCGGCGTTCGATTCAGTGAAACTGCCGGGCGGGGACCTGGACTATGAACCCCCTAAAGCTGGTTACGACATAGAGACCACAATTCATACTCCGATTCAGCGTTTAGTTGAGGAGGTTTTGAAGACCGCAGTTGTAACCAGCGGAGCGAATTGGGCAACTGCAATAGTTCTTGACGTAGCCACAGCGGAAGTCTTGGCGTTGGCCGACATAGATCACTTCAAAGAAAGCGGCCAAGCCCGGGTCGCCGGCGCAAGTAGTGCATATGCCAAACAATTTGAACCTGGTTCAGTGGCAAAGACGTTCACCATCGCAGCGGCGATAGAGGAAGACCTCACTTGGCCTGAAGAAGTATTCAAGGTGCCCTACCTATATCAATACTCCGACAAACCGTTCCGCGAACCCTATGTCTATGAAGACCGGGAACTCACGGTGACTCAAATCCTGTCTAAATCATCCAACATTGGAACTATTCAGATCGCCGAACGTCTCGGCCCTGATCAGATGTATCACTACCTCAGAGCATTTGGTCTGGGTCAATACTCATCTGGGGATGGCGATAATCCATCTTTTCCTCACGAAACTCGAGGCAAATTAAAACCACCGCAAGACTGGGAAGGAATCGATTTAGCAGCGATTTCTTTTGGGCAGGGAGTTTCCGTAACTGCAATCCAAGTAGCTGCCGCCTACAACACCATCGCAAATAATGGAAAATACATGCCATCTTCGTTGGTGCGGGGTTTTGTCACACCAGAGGGCGCATCCAGGGAAATCGAACCTCAAGTTAGCCAAGACGTCTTGAGCGCGACCACTGCGAAACAAATGCGCGCCATGCTTGAAAGCGTGGTAATCGAGGGAACGGGAAAGCGAGCAGCGGTAGAAGGCTATGGAGTCGGAGGGAAGACCGGCACTGCACAAAAGCCCCTAGTAGACCAGCGCGGGTACGGAGACAGTTACACAACGATCTTTGCGGGATTTGCTCCAGCAACGGAACCCAAAGTCACAGTAGTTGTTGTCCTTGACGAACCTCTTGAATACAAAGCTGGCTTCACAGCAGCTCCCATCTTTAGCGAGATAACAGCCAGAACCCTAGGCATTCTTGGAGTGCCTAAAACAAGGTAGAGGGGTATGGCAGGAACTTCTTTAGAGCAAATCATCATTGCTTGCCAAGAGGCGTCACTGGCGAACCTTGAGGATCCTGCGAGCAGTATGCAAGTTACGGGCATTACCCACGACAGCCGTGAAGTGAACCAAGGTGATCTATTTGCTTGCGTAACCGGTGTTCATTATGACGGTCACCAATACGCGGATGAAGCAGTCCGAAGAGGGGCTTGTGCGCTGCTAGTCGAACGCAAGTTGGAACATGCGGTCCCGCAAATCGTGGTGCCGAGCGTCAGGGAAACATTAGGGCCCACTTCGGCGATCATTTACGGTGAGCCGTCGAAGACCTTGAAGGTGGTCGGGGTTACAGGAACTGCAGGGAAAAGCACAACGGTTCACGCCTTAGCTCAAACGTTAGAGGCGTGCGGTACAGGTGCGGGTGTTCTCGGCACACTGAGTGGGTCCTACACCACGCCTGAGGCACCTGACCTCCAACGATCTTTAGCGAGGATGCACGCCGACGACAAGGAGTGGGCTTGCCTCGAAGTCTCTTCCCATGCTCTCGACTTTGGCCGGGTCAAAGGAGTGAACTTCGCAGCAACGGTCTTTACGAACCTCAGCCCGGAACATCTTGACTTTCATAAAGATATGGAGGCCTACTTTCAAGCGAAGCGCCAGTTATTCGACTTTGAATGCCCTGTTGCGGTCGTTTCAGTAAGTGACACGTGGGGGAAACGCCTTGCTTCTGAACTTCAAGAGATAGGTCATGAAGGTCTAGTGGTTGTCGACCCCAAACTGATTAACAACCCCAAGCTTGAACTAAGCGGTTCATCCTTCGTGTGGCGAGGTCAAGAAATTAAATCCACCTTTCTGGGTGCTTTCAATTTGATGAACCTGCTTGTGGCGGCAGAGACACTCAGAGCCCTCGGCTGGCAGCAGGAAGCGATTGTCGAAGGGATGGGGCAAGTCTCGCCTGTCAAAGGAAGAATGGAACCGGTCACAGTGCCAGATTCTGATTTGGCAGTGATAGTCGACTATTCACATAAACCCGAAGCGTTGAAACAGGCTCTGCACTCAGCTCGAGAACTCTGCAACCGCCGGTTGTGGGTTGTGTTCGGCGCGGGAGGTGATAGGGATCCATCGAAACGGCCCCTCATGGGCGACATCGCTAGACAACTTGCCGATGAGATAATCGTTACATCCGACAATCCAAGGTCCGAAGTTCCCATAGCGATAGCGAAAGAAATAGTGGCGGGGGTTGCGAGTGGGGAAACCCCGTATCGAGTTGTGCTTGATCGCGCCGAAGCAATTGATACAGCTATTACCGAAGCTCAGCCAGGTGACCTAGTGCTGATTGCAGGTAAAGGACATGAGACCCACCAGATAATCGGTGAACAAACGCTGCCCTTCGATGACGCGGCGGTTAGTCGAGATGCCTTGATGAAACGAAGAGAAAGCAACACCTGATGATCGCATTGCTAATTGCTGCAGGCGTGTCTATGGGTGTCAGTCTCATCGGCACCCGGATTTTGGTTCCTTGGTTACGCAACCGTGGAGTAGGTCAACCGATTCGCTTAGATGGACCTCAAGGACACCTAACCAAGGCGGGAACCCCGACCATGGGCGGCGTTGCCATAGTTGCAGGTGCGGTCATCGGCTACCTGGTTAGTCACATTCGCTCGGAAACAATTTTCACTCGCTCCGGCCTGGTGCTGATAGCAGCAATAGTTGGGGCTAGCGGCGTTGGCTTAATCGATGACTGGATCAAAGTAAGCCGTGAACGAAACTTAGGCCTCAACAAGTCGGCCAAGATTGTTGGGCTACTTGTTGTGGCTTGCGGCTTTGCTGTGATGTCAATGTATTGGGCGCAAACCAGCCCCGTTATTGCATTGACACGAGCAGACCTGCCAGGGATATCCATAGGCAAGCTGGTTTGGGTCATTTGGGCATCGATCTTGGTAATCGCAACCGCCAACGCAGTGAACCTAACCGATGGACTTGATGGTCTAGCGGGGGGCTCCTCAGCTATCGGATTCTCGGCATTCGTCATTATTGGCTATTGGATTTTCAGGCACCCTGAGAGCTACGACGTCAGCCACGCATTGGATTTAGCCATCGTTGCTGCGGCAATGACCGGTGCGTGTATTGGCTTTTTGTGGTGGAACGCTCCGCCAGCGCGAATCTTTATGGGCGACACTGGCTCATTGGCGATTGGAACCGCCTTTGCAGGTCTGGCGTTATTACTCGAAACCCACCTTCTCCTCCCGATTATCGGTGCGCTTTATGTTCTTGAGACCTTTTCGGTCATCTTGCAGGTGGCTAGTTACAGACTGTTTCAACGCCGAGTATTCCGAATGGCGCCGATACATCACCACTTCGAGTTGGCGGGATGGCCGGAGACCACAGTGCTAATTCGGATGTGGATCATTAACGGAATCTTTGTTGCATTCGCCCTAGGTGCGTTCTACGCAGACTTCATTGGAATCGACTCGGCTGGCTTCGCGATCAGGATGTATCTGCCGTGACAAAATTCGATCTATCTCGCGTCGCAGTTGGTGGGCTAGGCCTCACTGGCAGAGCACTAACTGAAGCGCTGATTGCTCGCGGCCACCACGTCGTCGTCGCAGACGACCGACCCGAAGCGGTGGTGGAAGCGGCCAGCGACTTAGCTGTCGAAGTAGTGGATGCCACATCACAAGAGGAGCTCGAGGAACTTCTGAGCAGAGTTGACACAGTAGTGCCGAGCCCAGGGATACCGAGGCATCACAAACTCTTACGCCTGGCGGATGACAAAGAGATAGCCGTCTTAAGTGAGTTAGACGTGGGCTCTCTTTGGGATCATCGACCGCGAATAGCGGTAACGGGAACCAACGGGAAGACCACAGTTACAGAATTAACCACAAAGATTCTTAACAACTCCGAGGTCAAAGCTGCTGCTATTGGAAACACTGAGGTGTCCTTTGTTGCGGCTTTAGCCGATCAGCCCGAGAAGAATGACGTTTTCGTCGTTGAGGCCTCCTCGTTTGCTTTAGACCGAGTCCAACATTTTCGAGCGCAGTCGGCGGCTTGGCTCAATTTGTCGCCCGACCACCTTGACTGGCATGGGGATTTCGAGTCCTATGCAGCCGCTAAAGCCAAAGTTTTCCATGGCCAAGGATCGAATGACTTCGCAATAGTTCCTCACGAATTAGGAGCACTCGCTCCATGGCTTCCCAAGCTTGAGGCTCAGCGAATCACCTTCGGAATGTCTGCCGGAGATGTTCATTGCACCCGGTCCGAGCTGACGGCCCATGGAGAAAAAGTTATTGATATCGGAGATCTTCCGTTGTCACGCCCGCATGATCTCTTGAATGCTTGTGCCGCAGTCGCATTGGGTTTGTCGATGGGGGCTTCCATCCACGGAGCTGAAGAGACTCTGGCTGGCTTCCAAGGACTGCCTCATCGCATGGAGTTACTCGTAAGCAACAATGAGATTCGATTCTTCAACGACAGCAAAGCCACTACACCCCACGCGACCGTGGCTGGGATCAGTGGTTTGGATGCCGTCGTGTTGATCGCCGGAGGCCGAAACAAAGGCCTTGACCTGAGGGAGCTTGCCTCAATCAAAAGCCAGCTTCGGGCGGTAGTGGCAATCGGCGACGCTAGCGAAGATGTCATCGAAGTCCTCGGCAAGGATTTACCAGCGACTATCGCTAACTCAATGGAAGAAGCAGTGTCGCAAGCCTTTCAATATGCCGTTCGCTTTCAAGCTGATGTAGTCCTCTCACCCGCTTGCGCCTCGTTCGATTGGTACAGCAACTACGTCGAACGCGGTGATGATTTCAAACGCATTGTGGATGAACTGACTCAAGAGAGACGAGCGACATGAGTAGGGTCTTCTTTCCGGCAGCGGTGAACGAGCCTTTAGGAGCCAGCACCTCTAGGCCACCGTGGCGATACTTGGCGATGTTGGCTTCGGTGCTGTTGCTCATGCTTACAGGGACAGTTGCGGTTCTTCTCGCGTCTACCCCGACTGCGATCGTTAAAAAAGGTGATGCCTTTGCGACCTTTGGGAAGCATGCCTCTTGGGTAACAATTGCCGTCCTGGCTCTTTTGGTTGTTCTCAACCGTGACTACCGAAGTTGGAGGCGATGGGCTCCTGCCCTCGTCGTAGTGGCAACTTTGACATTGGTGTTAGTGCAATTCGCAGGGAGAACCAGCGGCGGAAGTAAAAGATGGCTCGATTTCGGGCTCTTCAACGTCCAGCCTTCCGAATTAGCAAAGTTTGCTCTAGTCATTGGTGTCGCATCCTTCCTTGATCAACGGCGTTACTTCCTGGATCGCCTAGACAGAGTCACGGTGCCCATCTCAATCTGGGTAGCAATTGTTTGCGGGCTTATCTATATCCAACGAGATTTGAGCACTGCCCTAATAATCGGCATCATCGCATTAGGCATGATGTGGGCGGCAGGCATCCCCGTCAAACACTTAGCCCCATTAATCGGGACGGGAATGCTTCTTGGGGGTTTCCTTATTCTGAGCGAGTCTTATCGCCGCGCAAGAGTCGTCGCTTTTTTCAATCCCTCGGACGACATTGAAGGTTCGAGCTGGCAGGTAACGCAAGGATTGCTCAGCCTGGCTCGAGGGGGCTTCAAAGGAACAGGTCTTGGTGGTGGGCACGCAGAGTGGGGGTGGGTGCCTGCAGCAGACACCGACTTTGTTTTCGCAGTGGTGGGAGAACAACTCGGCTTTTTGGGTGCTCTGCCTGTTGTTATTTTGCTTGGAACATTCATCGTCGCTGGGTTTCGCACAGCGCAAGGAGCCCCAGACGTCTTTGGGTCTCTCCTAGCAGCGGGTATATCCATCTGGTTCCTGGTCCAGATGGCGGTCAACCTTTTGGGGGTGCTGGGTTCGCTCCCCATCACAGGAGTCACCCTCCCGTTCATCTCCTACGGCGGGACATCATTAATTCTTAACGCGATAGCGGCTGGGCTCCTGCTAAATATTGCGCGGCAATCGACATGAACCAGTTAGACCCCAACAAAAACGGTCTTCCAAAGAGTGGAATTGTTATCGCTGGAGGAGGGACCGCAGGTCATTTATTGCCAGGCCTCGCCGTCGCAGAAGAACTTCAAAAAAGTGGTTGGAAGAAAGATCAGATCGTATTTATCGGTAGCGGACGCGGCCTTGAAAAAGAGCTCGTTCCCGCATCGGGGTATCGTCTCTGGGCGCTCACCGGTCGTGGTCTAAACGGCCGCCGAATATCTCTTGCGAACCTGTGGAACTTTGTGGGGATTTGCTGGGCGATACTGAAGGCGACCTGGATACTCGCTCGATTAAGACCAAGAGCCGTGTTGTCTCTAGGCGGGTACGCGGCCTTGCCTGGCGCCCTAGGGGCAGTGATCTTGAGGGTCCCCTTAGTGCTAGCGGAACAGAACGCAGTGGCATCAGCGACCAATCGACTCCTAAAGAACTTTGCGAAAGCTGCGGCCGTGCCCAACGCTGGAACCGGCCTTAAGAACGAAGTTGTAACTGACAATCCAATCCGCGAGTCGGTGTTAGAAGCCCATCATTTGGGTCGGAAAAGTAGATCTGACCTTGGGTGGCCCCCTCACGATCCAGTGGTAGTTGTGTTTGGCGGATCCTTAGGATCGCTTCGGATTAACGAAGCCGTATGGCAAGCTGCTTCATCTACTCAATTGCCGACGATTCATCATGTTGTCGGTCGAAGAGATTGGGAGAAGGTGCCTGCCTCTCTTCCCAACACTATTAGATCACTCGAATATGACGAAAATCTGCCGAAAGCGATAGCAGCGGCCGATTTAGTGGTCTGCCGTCCCGGTGGTTCGACTAGTGCAGAGCTAGCCGTTTTGGGCGTGCCAGCTATCTTGGTTCCACTCCCAAACGCTCCGAATGACCACCAACGACGGAATGCCGAAGTGCTAATGAAGGCGGGGTTAGCAACTCTCGTAGAAGATGCCGAATTAGATGGACAGCGTTTGAGCAGTGAGATTGACCGGATGCTCAACGAATTTAAAGGCTCAGGTGACCCAGATGGCGAAAGGCATAGGCGTAGCGTTGGGTATCCAAACGCGACTCGAAACGTAGCTAATCTCGTGCTCACCCATGCATCAGGTGAACAACCACCGACTGACCGAAAAGCGGGATGACCTTGAAGGCATCCGACTTCACTCATGTCGATCTTGCGGAGCTCACTGCTATCCACGTAGTTGGCGCTGGTGGTGCCGGCATGAATGCGATTGCCGCCGTTCTGTTGTCGATGGGTCATTCAGTGAGTGGCAGCGATCTGCGTGAGTCCGCCGGGGTTAACAGGCTCCGTTCGATGGGAGCCAGAATCGAAGTGGGCCATGATGCGAGCAACATTGGAAACGCATCTCTCATTTGCAGATCTACAGCGGTGCCTGATTCCAATGTAGAGATTCTGGCGGCGCTAGATGCAGGGCGGGTAGTCCTCAGTCGCGCTGAAATACTCGCGGCCATTTGCAGCAATAAACAGACAATCGCAGTGGCGGGAACCCACGGTAAGACGACCACGTCATCCATGCTGGCACTAGCACTAACCGCTGCAGGGCTTGAACCCTCCTTCATAGTCGGAGGAGATCTCAATGACATCGGTTCGGGAGCTGTTTGGAATGACCAGGGAGAACTCTTCGTCGTAGAAGCCGATGAGTCAGACGGCACATTCCTCAAAGTTGGTGCAGCGACCGCGATAGTGACCAACTTGGAAAGCGATCACCTTGACTACTTCGGGGACTACGACGCTCTGGTCCAGGCGTTCACAGAATTTCTCGATGCAGTTGATGGTCCACGAATTGTTTGTATTGACGATCCAGGGGCGGCTGGACTCGCCACCGAAGTAGGAGGATGCCTTACCTATGGAACCACCGAAGGTGCCGACTATCGGGTTGTCGGAATTAACAGCAGTCGCTATGCCTCAAATTTCGAAGTAATTCGAGGCGGAGAGCGCATCACCAAATGTGATTTGCCAGTGCCTGGCATCCACAACGTTCTAAATGCAACAGCCGCCTTCGCTACCGCAGTTGAAATGGGCGCGGACCCAGACCTGGTGACGACGGCCTTGGCTAGATTTGCGGGTGTTGCGAGAAGGTTCGAATTTAGAGGAGAGCATCAGGGAGTGGTGTATGTCGATGACTATGCACATCTCCCGACAGAAGTATCTGCAGTCCTAGCAGCCGCGAGAACAGGCGATTGGGAAAGAATCGTGGCAGTGTTTCAACCTCACAGATACAGCAGAACAGCCGAACTCTGGAGAGAGTTCGGAGATTCGTTCGTAGATGCTGACCACATAGTGCTTACTGGGATATACAGCGCCGGTGAATCTCCTAGACCTGGAATAACAGGAGACCTATTAGTTCGAGCCATCCTTGACGATCACCCAAAATCTTCGGTGACGTATCTGCCGGGCCGAGAGCAAGTCGCTGACTATTTGGATTCCATCCTCCGCCCCGGGGATCTTTGTTTAACTATGGGCGCGGGTGACCTGACCTCAGTCGCAGATGAGGTTCAGAGTCGACGTAAGTCACCAAGGTCATCACAATGAGTCGCGCGGATTCGAACTCAATAGAGGTGGCGCGACAGATACTCGGCGCCAGCGCACAGCCTCACGTGAACTTGGGTGCCATGACGACTTACCGCGTCGGCGGTGAGGCGTCGTTGTATGTGGTTGCGAATACTGAAGAAGATCTATTCAAAGTTTGCGATGCCAAAAATGAGACAGAATTACCTGTTCTTGTTGTTGGTAAGGGATCCAATCTGCTCATAGCTGATGAAGGATTCAAGGGGATTGTGGTGTCCCTGGGGTCAGATTTCTCCCATAGCGACTTTGACCAGAGTTCCTGTGAAGTTGATGTGGGAGGGATAGTGGCGCTACCTGCGCTCGCTCGTCGTTGCGTAGCGGCAGGACTAAGTGGCTTCGAATGGGCTGTTGGCGTGCCCGGATCGGTCGGAGGAGCGGTACGAATGAATGCTGGCGGTCATGGAAGCGACATGCAGGCATGCGTTCAAACAGTCAAACTATTTGATCTCCACAGTGGCGATATCAACACGGTAGTCAATGAGGATTTGGACTTTGGATACCGGTACAGCGCTGTGAGCCAACAACAAATTGTCTTAGGGGCGTCCCTCCAACTTGCTGATGATGACAACAACTCCGGAGAAAGAGTGTTGGATGAGATTGTTCGGTGGCGTCGGGACAATCAACCGGGAGGGCAGAACGCTGGGTCCGTCTTTGTGAATCCAAGCAACGAAACTTCTGCCGAGTTAATTGACCGCCTCGGTCTTAAAGGTTTCCGGATTGGATCGGCACAAGTATCACCAAAACACGCCAATTTTGTTCAAGCAGATGTCGGAGGCTCAGCGAACGACGTGGACGCTGTGATGACGGCGGTGGCTGAACGGGTCTACGCCGAAACGGGTATAGCTCTGAGAACCGAAATTCAGCGAGTGGGGTTCGAGGACTAACGATGTTGCCTAAAAGGCGGAGAGCTTCCATGTCGCCGACGATTCGCAAAAGCGTAATCGGGCTCACGTTTGCAGTGCTCCTCTTCGTTGGCGGCTTCGTTGTAGTCGGATACTCGCCGCTTCTAAATATTGAGAAGATAGAAGTGTATGGTTTGCATCATCTCACCCTCGGAGAGATAGAAGAGCGATTGGGATTTGAGCCAGGTGACCCATTGCTCTCGCTAGATCAATCAGCGACTCAACGCAGAATCGAGGCTCTTCCCAGGGTCCAATCCGTTTCGGTCGAACGCTCGTGGAGTGGTGTGGTGGTCGTCGACATCATTGAACATCGACCGGCCGCTTTAGTTATGAGTGAACCAGAACAGTGGGCGTTAATCGCCTCGGATGGGAGAGTCTTGAGCTACGGGTTGATGTCACCCCCTGATTTGCCTCGAATCAGCGGAATTCGAGCTGCAGGTGTACCTGGCTCATACCTGAGTAGCGATAGCTCTGCGTTGCTGTCACTTTTGAGGACTATGCCACCTGGATTGTTGGAGAGGTTCACTAGTTTGCGGCGAGACCCCGCAACGGGGGACCTGTCAGGCACCTTGAATAGCAACCAAGAAGTTATTTTTGGTGACGACGAGCAGCTCCCGGCCAAGGTGGTGGCCCTATCCGCCCTACTGGGTTATTTAGAAGAAGAAATGAGAACAGACAGAGTTCTTGATGTCTCTGTTCCAGAAAGGCCAGTGGTGCCAACTAGCTGAGTTGACATTAGTAACTCAAAATTCGTCTAGCTGGTGCTGGGGCGGACCTTAAGAGTCTCAAACTTGCGCTACCTTCAGGGTTGCGATCTATTTCTAACGATTAGCTGTATACGAGATACCAGGAGGCCCAGTGGCCAGTCCTCAGAACTATCAGGCGGTTATCAAGGTCGTTGGCGTTGGGGGAGGCGGATGCAACGCCGTCAACAGGATGATCGAGTCAGGGCTGACTGGTGTTGAGTTCGTTGCCGTCAACACAGATGCCCAAGCCCTGCTGATGAGCGATGCTGATATCAAGCTTGACATTGGACGTGAGTTGACTCGTGGCTTGGGAGCAGGCAGCGACCCTGACGTGGGTCGACAGGCGGCCATAGAACATGTCGAGGAGATTCAACAAACGCTTGCCGGTTCTGACATGGTTTTTATTACGGCCGGGGAAGGCGGTGGAACAGGCACAGGTGCAGCTCCGGTGATAGCAGAGATCGCCAAAGAGGCGGGTGCGCTGACGATAGGTGTTGTAACTAGACCGTTTATGTTTGAGGGACGACGCCGTGCCGTACAAGCTGATGCCGGAATTCAGGAACTGCGAGAAAAAGTGGATACGCAGATCGTTGTTCCAAATGACCGTTTGTTGAGCGTCACCAATGAAAACACAACGATGGTTGATGCCTTCCAGATGGCGGATGATGTCCTAAGGGAGGGTGTTCAAGGTATTACGACTCTCATCACCACGCCTGGACTCATCAACACCGATTTCGCCGACGTGAAAATGATCATGTCAAACGCTGGGTCCGCACTGATGGGGATCGGTCGGGCACATGGCGAGAACAGAGCCGAGAACGCTGCTCGGCAGGCTGTCTCTAGTCCCTTGCTTGAAGCTTCTATAGAAGGAGCGCGTGGCATCTTGCTTAATGTGACTGCATCGGAAAACCTTGGTCTACATGAAGTGCGCGACGCGGCAGACGTCATTCACGATGTCGCTCATCCGGACGCCAACATTATTTTTGGAACGGTAATTGACGACTCAATGGGCGAAGAGATCCGGATCACTGTTATCGCGGCAGGGTTCGACCGGTGGGATGACGGAGCAGCAGGTTCGACGAGATCTGCGACTGCTAGCCCTCTCGAAGAAATTGCCGATATTTTCGATGCTGAGGAGACTAGCGGCATTGGCATTGACGATGATGACGACGATGACGAGTTCGACGTTCCTTCTTTTCTTAAATGACGACCTAGCTGCTGGTCGTTTCGGGAATCCTCAGTCGTGTTGACATTCCATCGTCGCGTTGGAAAGCAGCACTCGGTGCGCATTCGAATATCTGAGCGCAGCGAAGGCGACGCTTCTTCTACCTCGTTCATGTCCGAAGAGCGACACATACGCACCTTTCCCAAACAGGTGCATGGCGCTGAAATCCTGTCAGTCTTTCAACCAGGAGAGGGCCAAGGAGACTCAGCTGACGGGGTTATTACATCGACACCGGGCGCAATAATTGGTGTTCGAAGTGCCGACTGTGTCCCGGTGGCGTTATACAGCACCGCATCGTCAAGACCTTTCATTTCTGTCGTCCATGCTGGATGGCGGGGTATTCGTGCGGGCGTTATTGATGCAGCGGTGAGAACTTTGACAGCTTCCGGTAGCGGAGCACTGAGAGCGATTGTCGGTCCGCACATCTCAACAGAAGAATACGAATTCGGTCTCGACGATTTATCTAAAATGATGGCCGTAGCGGGTCAGCGCGTTTCAGGCCTAACCAAGGACGGGAAACCAGCCCTAGACCTTGGTGCTGCGGTTACCGCGATGTTGCTGGATAGTGCCGTCGCGATTGACTACAAAGTGCAACGGTGTACCGCTAAAGATAAACGGTATTGGTCTCACCGAGGTGCCGGAGACGTGGAACGGTTCGCGCTTATGGCTGAAATCGAGAGGTTGCCGTAATGCAAGAAAGATCTGTTTCGAAAGAAGAGTTCCTGGACCGGGCTGAAACGCTAAAAGAACGTATCGCGACTTTGGGTGGTACTGACATTGACATAGTCGCAGTGACAAAGGGTTTCGGAGCGTGGGCTATAACGCTCGCTTCTGACTGTGGCTTCCGAATGGTTGGGGAAAACTATGCCCAAGAGTTAGCCGCTAAGTGGCTCGAGCTAGATCTAGATATGGAAGAGCGGAAAGCGCTGCAAGTGCATTTCATCGGAGGCATGCAGACGAACAAGGTCCGGAAGGTAGCTGACATCGTTTCTGTGTGGCAGACGATTGACCGGTTATCGCTGATTAAGGAGATAGCGAAACGTGGACCTGGGTCCTCTGTAATGATTCAGGTGAAACTAACTGACGTTGAAGGTCAAGGAGGATGCGATCTCTCACAAGCAGAAGAGTTGGTCGTAGCAGCTGAAGAACGAGGCTTGCGAGTAGTTGGGGTGATGGGTGTCGGTCCACAAGGAGATGTTGATTCGATGCGAGCTGCATACAAGAGGCTTGTTTCCTTCGCTGATGATCACCAGCTGAAGACAAGATCAATCGGAATGACAAACGACCTCGAGGTTGCCATTGAATCGGGTAGCACCATGGTAAGAATTGGAACAGCTTTGTTTGGTGATCGCCCATCGCGGTGAGACCGCGGTACTCTCAGCAATTAGGAGGAAGCGAATGGCTTCGATGTGGCGGCAGGCGATGCTCTACCTCGGGTTAGGGCCCGATGAGCAGTACGACGAGTTGGATGGCCTTCAACACCCTGATGGCAGAGATCACGGTGAGGAGCAGGTGACGGTCGTGACCAGCCCTTCTGATTCTTTAACTCTTCCTGATCGTTCCGAAAGTGGATCTGCGGCTAGCAGCACAGGGGCTGCGCCGACAGGGTCGGTTAGAACAATTCCCATAACTAGTGCTAAACCCCACGTGGTGGCGCCGAGAACCTTTAACGATGCACAGCAACTAGCCGACCGTTTCAAGGCCGATCAGCCNGTTATCGTCAACCTGCAAACCGCTAACCGAGATCTTGCTCGCAGAATTATCGATTTCGTAAGCGGTCTGTGTTACGCACTGGGCGGCAAGATGGAGAAAGTCGCTGATCAGGTGTATCTCTTGGCCCCGTCACACGTGAACCTCGCCGATGAGGAGCGTCAGCGCCTCCAAGAGCGCGGCTTGCACTATTAGTCAAAGGTTTTCGCGTTGACTCAAGTCTTGTGCACACTCTGCGACATTTACGTCTTAGCTATCTTTGGTCGCATCATCTTTAGCTGGATCCCGATTGCCCACGATAGTCCAGTGGCTATTGTCCGGACCTTCTTGGTACGCATTACCGAACCTTTAATGGGTCCTTTAAGGAGGGCTCTTCCACCGCTTCGGCTGGGTGGATTCGGTCTTGATTTGTCACCGATCCTGGTCTTGATCTTGGTGCAATGGATTCTTGGCGGATTGATTCTGAATTGCGGTTGAGCCAGGTTCGAGCTGTCCCGGTTTCGGTAAGGCCGCCTTATTGTTAGGGTCAGCGTATGGAGTTGACCCCACAGTTGCTCGAAACGCAGCATTTCCCTGAGCGATTCAGAGGTTATGACCCCGATGCCGTAGACGACTTTTTGGAGCGCGTAGCTGCGGGGCTAAGTGAAATGCAGACGCGGCTAGACGATGTGGCCGATCGGCTAATAGCCGCTGAGGCTCGCACGAACCAAAACGGTGAGCAGGAGGGAATTCAAGTTCACGATGGGCGCCTTGACGCGGTTGAGAGCATCCAAGAAGCACTAGCCACAGCACCAAGAGTGGAAAGCGAAGGTCGGACCGATCAGGAACGGGTCGCTGTTGCAGTTGGCGCAACGAAAATAGAGATTGACCGGATTGCGCAGCTGATAGCTCTTGCTCAAGAAACCGCTGAGGATGTTGTAGAAGATGCCGTCGCCGCGGCGAGGGAACAGGTAGCAGATCTTTTAGCTGACGTTCTGGTGGTTTCTTCGTCTGAGCTAGCTACGACTGAGGCCTGGGCTCGTAAGTCAGACTTAGAAGAAGAATTGTTGGAGCTAGAAGCGCGAATCGCTGCGAGGCGTAGCGATGCCGACCAGTTGGCGGACCTGATAGAAACTCGTCGACGGGCCTTGGGGGAAATTGCCAGAGATCTAAGTGGCCGCCCGGACGGTCCACCTGACCAGCATCCGGCCACAACAATGGTCGAAGGCGTTGCTGTTATCGACGAAACGCGAAATGATCAACCTGCGGTTGATGCGACTCCCCGCCTGAAAACAGAAATTGGTTCCGGAGAAGAGATCGATGACCCGTTCTTCTCTGCTTTGCAGCGGCAACAGCCGTTAGAGGGTAAGTAGATAAAGCGCTAGGACTTAGCGAGTAGCACCATTGGCTCATCATTGCCTGGCAGCCAAGAAATTTGATTTGCCAAGACGGCAGCCATGACAGCCGGTTCATGCTTCTTAATCGCGTCAATATCTTTCGGGGACCAGCTCACTTCGACTGTGATTCGTTCTGTTACTTCAAGGTCAGCTTCTTTTCTTGCCTGCTGGATTGTTCTAATTAAGTCGCGAGCCGAGCCTTCCGCCTCAAGCTCCGGAGTTACCTTGGTGTCCAGAATCACTACTGCATCGTTGGACTTGAGAGAAGCGGTAGTCGCAGGGTCAGAGGGCTCTAAAGCCATGTCGTACTCGTGGGATTCGAGTATGTGGCCAGCGATTTCCACGCGGTTGCCCTCCAGGGAAGTCCAGCTTCCTTCTTTCGCTGCGACAAAAACCTTTTGAACGTCAGACCCGAGCCGGGGCCCAAGAACATTTCCGTTGGGCTTTAAAGTCATTGTTGCGGAATCGCCTATCTCGTTAGTCAAAACGACCCTATGAACGTTGATCTCTTCAGCAAGAAGATCGGAAACCTCGTTGAGCTCTGACGCGCGTTTTCCAGCAATTGTGACCGATGTCAAAGGTAGCCGTACCCGAAGTCCTGCGTCTTCTCTCAGTCGGAGGGCCGTTGACGCTGCTTCTCTTATCTGGTCCATTCGGTGAACTAGATCTGAGTCCTCTGGCAACTCTTCAACGCTTGGCCAGGATGCTAAGTGAACGCTCTCACCATTTGTGAGACCTCCGTAAATTTCGTCCATGACCATAGGAAGAAACGGAGCAGCAATTCGGGTGAAGATAGTCAACACGGTGTAAAGAGTGTCGTATGCGTCAGGGTCTCCTTGGCCGCCGCCCTCGGGCCCCCAGAACCGGTCTCTCGAGCGTCGTATGTACCAATTATTTAGGGCGTCGATAAACAATTGAATTTCGTTCGCAGCACCCGGAAGGTCGTACGCGTCTAACGCCAAGGTGGTGTTGGCTATGAGAGATCGTGTCTTGGCTAATAGGTAGCGATCTAAGAGATGTTTCGAGTCGACTCTGGGTACTGCCTGATGATGATCGACATTTGCGTAGAGAGTAAAAAAAGAATAGGCGTTCCATATCGGGATGAGAACTTGCCTCGTTACATCGTCGATTCCGGCGTCCGATATTCGTGTATCGCCACCCCGAACGATGTTTGTTGACATCAAGTACCAGCGAAGGGCATCTGAGCCCTGCGAATCAAAGATCTCTGTCGGTTCGGTGTAGTTTCTGAGCCTTTTGGACAGCTTATTGCCATCTTCTGCCAGGAGGATTCCGTGACAAATTACGTTCTGAAAAGCTGGTCGATCGAATAGCGCTCCAGCTAAGACATGCAGTGTGTAGAACCACCCCCGGGTCTGATTGATGTATTCGACTATGAAATCAGCGGGGAAATGTTCCTCGAACCATTGTTTGTTTTCGAAGGGATAATGAACCTGCGCGAATGGCATGGAGCCAGATTCAAACCAACAGTCGAGGACTTCCGGAACGCGCCGCATGGTGCTGTTGCCCGAAGGGTCGTCGGGGTTTGGTCTCGTGAGATCATCGATGAATGGACGATGAAGGTCATCAGGCCTCACTCCGAAATCCGCTTCTAGTTCGTCAAGGCTGCCGTAGACGTCGGTTCGTGGATAGTCAGGGTTATCGCTGACCCAGACTGGTATCGGAGATCCCCAGAAACGGTTGCGGCTGATGGACCAGTCTCGTGCGCCGGCTAACCACTGTCCGAACCGTCCGTCTTTGACATGATCGGGGACCCAGTTGATTTCTTGGTTGATTTCTTGCAGCCGTGAACGGATCTTTGTGACTTCGACGTACCAGGATGATATTGCTTTGTAGATAATTGGAGTGTCTGTGCGCCAGCAATGTGGGTAGTTGTGTTCGTAGGTATCGTGACGCAGAACTTTTCCTAGATCTTTCAGGTGTTGAATTATCTGTGGGTTTGCATCGAAGACATTTTGGTTGGACCAGTTGTTGACTCTGTCCGTGAATCTTCCCTGATCGTCTACAGGGACAGCATCGCGGATCTCGATTTTGTTGGCTTCGCAAACTAGCTGATCGTCTTCGCCGAAGCCGGGTGCCATATGCACTACCCCTGTGCCTTCGGATGTGTCGACAAAATCGGCAGCGAGAACACGGAAGGCGTCGTCTCTCTCAGCAAAGAAATCAAAAATTGGTTCGTAATGGAGTCCAACTAAAGACGAGCCGGGCAGGGTTTGGATCGTTTGATAGTCAGGTAGCTGCTCGGAGTACTTTTCTAGGCAATCCGAACTGAGGATCCAACGTGCGTTGAGTGCTTCGACGAGTACGTATTCAATTTCTGGTCCAACTGCTAGAGCTAAGTTCGAAGGCAGAGTCCAGGGCGTAGTGGTCCAGGCCAGCAATCGAGTCGGTAGCCCTGCCGAAAACTCTGCTGCTGCTTCTTCTTTGAGTTGAAACCAGACAGTGATCGCTGGATCTTGTCTAGGGCGCGTTGCGTCATCTAGGCGAATCTCGAAGTTCGATAGAGGTGTTTCGGCTCCCCAGGAGTAGGGCATTACTCGGAATGCTTTGTAAATGAGTCCTTTGTCCCACAGCTGTTTGAAGGCCCACATGACCGATTCCATGTAGGAGAGGTCCATGGTCTTGTAATCGTTATCGAAATCGACCCATCGGGCTTGGCGCGTGACAGTTTCTTGCCATTCTGAGGTGTATTTCAGTACTGATTCCCTACAGCTGGCGTTGAAGGTTTCGATCCCGAATTCGGTGATAGCTGCTCTTCCAGAGACTCCTAATTCTTGTTCGGTTTCCATCTCGGCTGGTAAACCGTGACAATCCCAGCCAAAACGGCGGTCAACGCGTTTGCCGAGCATTGTTTGGTATCGGGGTACCACGTCTTTCACATAGCCGGTCAATAGGTGCCCGTGATGCGGAAGTCCGTTTGCGAATGGCGGTCCGTCGTAGAACACATATTCGTCGTCATTGGGTCGAGAGCTTATTGATTGCTTGAAAGTTCCCTCTTTGTTCCAACGGTCGAGTACAGAGCGCTCGATAGCAGGGAAATCTGCCCGGTTGGGCACTCGGGGGTAGGGAGTGTTGTCTGCAGTGCTCATGAGTCGTCCTGATCTGCCATGCAACCATTCAAGCTACCGTCTGGAATTTGTTTGCCTGTTATTTAACGCTTCTTGAGATGGTCCGCCGTTAAACGACCCCGGAAGGCTATGATGCGACACCTTTTCGAACACGACTATTCGGCAGGTGAGTTATGGCGAAGAAGAAGGCAGTAGCGAAGAAGAAGGCAGTGGCCAAGAAGAAGGCTCCTGCGAAGAAGAAGGCTCCTGCGAAGAAGAAGGCAGTGGCCAAGAAGAAGGCTCCTGCGAAGAAGAAGGCAGTGGCGAAGAAGAAGGCAGTAGCGAAGAAGAAGGCAGTGGCCAAGAAGAAGGCTCCTGCGAAGAAGAAGGCAGTAGCGAAGAAGAAGGCAGTGGCCAAGAAGAAGGCTCCTGCGAAGAAGAAGGCAGTAGCGAAGAAGAAGGCTCCTGCG
>PBOM01000029.1 GCA_002724355.1 Actinomycetota bacterium
CGGGCCTCTTTGGTACCCGACGGGTAGAACGCGTCTAACCCAACAACAGCAAGAGGAGTTACAAAAATGAGTGCACCACTGGTTGTCGTTGCAAAAGACAGCGCAGAACATAAAAGATGGAAGTACGTGCAATGGGCGTACCTAGCCGGCTTCCTGATTCTCACCCCGCTGGTCCTAGAACCATTTGAGATCGGCAAAATGAACCGAGCCTTAGTGCTCAGCGTTGCCATCCTGGCAGTGAACCTCGTCGTTGGTTTCAACGGCATGTTGGCCCTCGGACACTCCGCCTTTATGGGAATCGGAGCGTTCGTCACTGCATCCATGGTCCAAGACGAAAATTGGGATTACTGGCAAGTCTTGCCGGTGGTCCTCATCGTCGGATTCATCATGGGTGTCATAATCGGCCTGCCAGCTTTGCGAGTCAAAGGTTTATATTTGGCTTTGGTAACCATTGCCCAAGCAGCCGTTTTCCCGACTTTGGTCAATATCGACGAACTCGGCATAGCGGCTCGAACCGGCGGACCTAATGGCAAAGGCGTATCCGAAGAAGTTATAGCGCCAGGGTTCTTGGAATGGCTCCCCGGCGTTGAAGGCGCCCGTGGCGGTTCTGCATACCGCTACTGGATCATCGTCGTCATGCTGGGCATCACGTTGCTCTTGATCACCAACTATCTGCGCAGTCGACCAGGCCGCGCAGTGCTGGCTATCCGTGACAACGAAGCCGGCGCAGCGGTGTATGGAGTAAACCTACCTGTTGCCAAAACCATGAACTTCGCGATCAGCGCATCACTTGGATCGCTTGCCGGTCTGATGTGGTGTTTGGACAAAGGTTTCGTCGCTGGCCAGGACTTCACCTTCTTGCTTGCGATTGACCTCATTATCGGCCTCGTGCTTGGCGGCGTGGGAACCATCCAAGGTTCCCTCGTTGGCGGACTGTTCGTGGTGTGGGTAAACGACCTCACCAAGCGAATCTCGGTCCCGCTGGGTCTATATACGCTCAACGGCGACGGACCCTTAGCTAAAGCCATCTTCGGTCTGATCCTAATTCTGTTCACCTTCTTCGCCCCGGGAGGCATCGTCTCTCTGGGAAGAATGGTCCAAGACAAGCTCATAAAGGTCGTGCCCCTAACACCATCGGGACAACCGATCCAGCCGTTGGACTCATTTGACCCCGGCATGGAGTCGACCAGAGCCGACACAGCGATGAAGATATCTATCATCGCTCCAGTGCTCCTGGCAGTCGGCTGGCTACTTATGGCGGTCAACAGCTTGATCGTCGGCGTCTTAGCATTCGGTCTTCGCATGACCATCCTCATGGCGCCAGTAGCGATGCTCGTCGGTTCCAACGAACTGAAAGCGCATGCTGCAGGTAATCGAGCGGACTCCGTTAAAGGACCGGCCAGTATGGCTCGTCTACTTGGAGGACTTGGCTTCCTGTTCGTCATCGCATACGCAGTTCAACGATTCGCGCTGAACTACGACTTTTAAACAACAGTAATTATTTTCGCTTGATCGGAGGTGGCTAATGCCACCTCCGATCCGCGACTCGCATCAAATCTTCTTGCTACCTTCTTCCTGTAAACCGCTATGGATCTAGTCCTTCTGCTCCAACGAATATTCGACGCTCTGTTTAACAGCGCGATCTACTCGTCGTTAGCATTGGCCCTTGTCATTATTTTTCGGTCCACGGGCTTGCTTAACTTTGCGCAAGGCGAAATGGCCACGTTCACGGCATACATAGCATTTGTCCTTTTGGCGGGCCCTCAACCACGTCTGACGGGAGGAGGACTTGCTGGCCTGATTCCTGGAGTTCCCTTCACGGTTCCCTTAGCAATCGTGGGTGCCGTCTTATGTGGGATGGCAGCGGGAGCAGCTACCGAACGTGCTCTGATTCGACCGCTAGGGGGAGCATCGGACTTAGCGCTGGTGAATATCACTATTGGCCTGCTTTTAGCGACAAATTCCTTGATGGCGCAATGGTGGGGGACAGGACCGCGGATCTTCCCAGCGATCTTTCCCAGTGGAGCGGGACAACACTTCACCATCCTGGGAGCACGGCTTCGTTATTCAACCGTCGGGGTGTGGATCGTTCTTCTTTCGGTGTTGATACTCCTTATATTGCTGCTACGCCACACTCGCGTCGGACTGGCGTTTAGGGCGGTGTCAATTAGTCCCTCCAACGCAGAGCTAGTGGGAGTTCGTGTTGGGCCGACGCTTATGTATGGCTGGGCTATGGCATCAGGCTTTGGTGCCTTGGCAGCATGCTTAAGTGCTAACTCGGTCCTACTTGAGCCAAACATGATGCTGCGAGTCTTGGTGTACGCATTTGCTGCGGCAACGCTCGGAGGACTTGACTCACCCAAAGGCGCGTTAGTGGGTGGTTTGATCATTGGTCTTAGCCAAACGTTGATCCCTGCATATGTGCCTTTCATTGGTTTCGAACTCAGCGTGCTACCAGCTCTACTGGCTATGGTCCTTATTCTGCTGATTCGTCCCGCCGGGTTATACGGCACCAAACGGATAGAGCGAGTCTGATGTTTGAGCGTCAGCACAGAGTTAGCCGGCTCAGTGTTGCCGGCATAGTTCTTCTATCTGTAGCTCTAGCAATTATTCCGTTTGTCGCGACGACCACTGGTTTGAGGCAAGCTAGCCAAATCATCATCAGTGTTCTAGCTGTACTCGGTGTTAACGTCGCTACTGGCTACGGGGGGATGATCAGCCTCGGGCATGGCGTTTTTGTGGGAGTCGGTGCTTTCGCCACTGGCTACTACCTAGATGATTTGTCCCTCCCCTGGCTCGTAGCAATTGCGCTTGGAGCGCTCACAGCAGCCTTGTCAGGAGCGCTCGTGGGATTGCCAGCTCTTCGGATCAAAGGAATCCACCTAGCTCTCGTTACTTTAGGTATGGCGATTGTCTTCCAGCCTTTAAGTAAACGATTTCCGAAAATTACCGGAGGTGTCAGTGGTCAGGGTGTTGAGGCTCGGTTTGACGCACCAAATTGGTGGCCCGGGGATTCGCGGATGGCATCAGCGGTCTACCGGTATCTCTTTTGCGTACTTATCGTTGTTCTTGCTTTATGGGTCACGTGGAACATCGTAAATAGTCGCTTCGGCCGTTCGATGAGAGCGTTAAGAGACAACGACACAGCAGCTGCGATTTATGGGATAGACCTAGTTTCGGCTCGAGTCACCACATTTGCGGTAAGCGCAGGGCTCGCAGGCTTGTGCGGCGCTCTTCAAGTGCTCTTGGTGCCCTTTGTTTCTCAAGACAAATTCCCAGCCCAGGAATCGCTAGTTATTTACGCATCGGCAGTTGTGGGCGGACTAGGGACCATATGGGGTCCAGTCTTGGGCGTTCTAGCGCGCACGGGGGTGGGTAAAGCGGGTGACCTAATAGCTGGGTTCGATGGGCTCGGTCCAATAGGCGACTTTTTCTCACTGTTAGATGAGTCGGCTTTCGTCTTTGGTGTTGGACTAATCGCTTTAACGTTTTTCTTTCCCCGCGGACTTGCCGGCATCGGTCGAAAACGCCAACCCTCAGAGTGAAGTAAGCCAATCTGTGGCGTAAGAACTAGAGATCGGTAAGCTGACCGTTCGCTCGGGGGTGCTAGAACCCCCGATCNAGTCCCCATCGTCTAGCGGCCTAGGACACCACCCTCTCAAGGTGGCGGCACGGGTTCAAATCCCGTTGGGGATGCCACCTTTCTCTCGGCTGAGCGTTAAGCCGTCTAGTGTCAGCCACCATGGATTCGTCTGCAATGGGCCGATAAGGTCGATCTTTTCAACCTCAAGAAGTCACCAAATGAACTCCTGGCAACCTCATCTACCTGATGCGACAGAGCTTTCCCAAGTCGATTTGCTTGCGGGAGGTACGCTGCCGAGTGTCTGGGTGAGCCAGTGGCGCAAATCTCCAGACAAGAATGTGATCCACGACCCCAAGCAGGGCTGGGTCAATGGTGAAACGCTCCTTGACCATTCGGAAACCGTGGCACGTAGATTGGCGCAAGCGGGGGTCTTACCGGGTGAGCGAGTTCTGCTAAGTGCATCAAGTTCTCTGGAGCTTGTAGTAGCCCACATAGCGGCCTTGCGGCTCGGGGCCGTTGTTATTCCAACTAACGGTGCATATCGCGCTGAGGAGGTTGCACACGTAGTCTCAGATGCCAGACCGAAAGTCGCTATCGTCGAACAGCCGGAATGGCGAGAGTGGATTCACACAACTGATCCCAACGTGATTTTGGCCAACCCTTCGGTTGAGTTGGACGATGGTCCGTTCCTTTCGTTGGACGGAGCGGAAACGGATAGCCCAGCTCTCATCGGATACACCTCCGGTACTACAGGTCGACCCAAAGGTGCTGTTCTAACGCACGGTAATTTGTTGTCTTCTGTTCGAGGCTTAGAGATTGCTTGGCGCTGGACTTCTAGCGACACCCTGATACTTGCCTTACCGCTGTTTCACATGCATGGGCTAGGAGTTGGGCTACATGGATCTCTAACCGTCGGTGCCCGAGCTGTTCTACTACCAGAGTTCGATGCCGATCAGGTTTTGGATTCCATCAAGAAGTTTGAAGCGACGATGTTCTTTGGAGTTCCAACGATGTACGGTCGGTTGCTCAACTCCGAAAAAGTTAGTCAACTCGGAGATCTACGACTGTGCGTATCGGGTTCTGCTCCTCTCTCTGCCGAGGTTCACCGAAAGATCTATGACGCGGCTGGTCAACACATACTTGAACGTTATGGAATGACTGAAACAGCGATGCTGGTGTCCAACCCGTATGTAGGCGAACGACGCCCAAACTCGGTCGGCTTTCCTTTACCTGGTGTAGAAGTCCGAATCGAAGGTAATCCCCCTGAAATTCAAGTCAAGGGACCGAATGTCTTCAAGGGATACTGGGAACGGCCAGAAGAAAATGTAGAGGCCTTCGACGACGGTTGGTTTCGTACCGGCGATCTAGGTGCAATCGATTCAGACGGATACCTCGCCATAACCGGACGAGCAAAAGAGTTGATTATCTCCGGAGGCTTCAACGTTTACCCCAAAGAAGTCGAAGACGTCATAATGGAACACGAAGCAGTGCGAGAGTGTGCTGTGGTAGGAGTCCCAGATGATGATTGGGGAGAAGCCGTGCTGGCTTTTGTCGTCGCGACGCGAGATATTGACACCGCCGAACTCAGAAACTTTGTAGGCGACCGACTAGCTCATTACAAGCGACCGCAGCACGCGCATAGAGTCGACTCATTGCCAAGAAACGCCCTAGGAAAAGTTCAAAAACACCGCTTGATCGATTCGTTATAGACCTAATTTAGATTGTCCCGCACTTCTCCCACCGCTACACGGCGAGCATCTGCGGTCACATCATCTAATTGTTCGTTGCTGGCTCTTTCCGCTGCGACTCGATCCAAATAATGAGCGACCTCACTGTCGAGTCTCCTCTGATCCCAGTTCAGTTCGCGTGCCATCAACTCAGCAACCTCTAGAGCTGAGTCTGTTCCACGATCAGGACTTTCTATGGAGAGGCGAGTTCGTCTCGTCAATACATCTTCAAGATGTAACGCTGCTTCGAATCGAACAGCGTGAACCACTTCAGCGCGCACGTAAGGCAGACGCGGATCGATTAGCTCGGCCAGCGACGCATCTTCCTTGATTAAATCCAAAACCTCGTAGATTCGATCCCCTTGCCGAGACAGCAAATGGTCCACTGTGGCTGCGAGAACACCCCACGTCTCAGCAATTTCACTAATTTGGGCACGCAGTTGAACATAGCCCTCCGAGCCGAGCAGCGGCACCTGGTCGGTGGATGACTTCGGAAGATCTAAGCCCTGATCGATTCCGACCATATCGATAGTGTCGGCTGCCATAACCCTGTAGGTCGTGTACTTGCCTCCAGCAATGGAAACAAGACCACCAGTCGAACTCGTCACTGCGTGCTCGCGGCTGAGCTTGCTTGTTTTGTCTGAGTCGCCAGCCAACAGCGGTCGAAGACCTACATATACGCCCACAACATCGTCTGCCGTTAATGGGTCGGTCAGCACCTCGTTTAGAGTCGTAATCAGGTAAGTGATATCTCGATGAGTAGCTGCGGGGTGCGCACGGTCCAGAGACCAGTCGGAATCAGTTGTGCCAACAATCCAATGATTGTCTGATGGAATCACGAAAAGGACACTGTCAGTCGTACGAAGTATCAGNCCCGTTTCGAGATTGATTCGATCTCTGGGAACTACCAGATGAATTCCCTTCGAAGCTCGAACTCTCGAATTCGATTCGCCTGCGTACGCCTCAATATCGTCACTCCATACGCCGGTGGCGTTTACTACCGTGCCGCATGAAACNCNGATTTCGCGCCCCGACTCAAGACACCTGACGGTAGCGCCCGAAACTCGATCCTTAGAACGGGACAGGTCAACCACTCTTGTTGAGGTCGCTATCGATGCACCTAACTTTGCTGCCGTACGGGCAGCGGAAATCACAAATCGGGCGTCATCAACCAGGGCATCCGAATATACGATCGCTCCTTTGTGGCTGCGATCTTTCAATGCGGGGGCATCTTTCGCGACTTGTTGTCGACCCAGATGGTGGTGACGAGGAAGCAACCTAGGGCCACGAGATGCCATCAGGTCGTACAGGCTGATACCGAGTCCTGCGTACAGTCGTTCCCTCAAACGTTGAACGGGGTAAAGAAAATCGACTCTTTTCACTAAGTGAGGAGCGAGACGAGATAAAAGAAGGTTTCGTTCTGTAAGCGCCTCTTTGACTAGGGCGAACTGAAATTGTTCCAAGTAACGCAAACCGCCATGGATCAACTTGCTTGAACGGCTAGATGTGCCAGAAGCGAGATCGTGTTGCTCTACAACAGCCACGCTCAGCCCTCGAGCAGCGGCGTCAAGTGCACATCCGATGCCCGTGACGCCTGCACCAACAACTAAAACATCTAACCGCTCTTCAGAAAGACGACGAATTGCTTCCCGCCTGTGTTGGCTGCCCAAGATACTTTCGGGGCAATCATGTCGAATTGGAGGATTCGTTCGTTCGTCCACGCCAGAAGGTTAGGGCTTAGATGGGTCAAACAATCTCATCAGTTGGGAATCTAAAGTCATCGGAAGTGGATAAGAACGAACGCATTTGGAAATTACTCATGTATTTGCGAGCCAGCCCCGTCCCTGTTAGCTGGGCCGAAATAGTTCGCGATACCGACCTGTATGCCGACGACGGACCAAGCTCAAAGAAAACCTTCGAACGAGATAAGAAAGATCTACGAAACACCGGCATCCCGATTTATACAGAAAATATCGGAGGCAGTGACGAAGCGGCAGGAGGGACGCGGTACGCCATCCGGGATTCAGATGTGTTTTTGAATTTGGAGCTCTCCGATAGTGAAAGCCTTGCCATTGAAATGGCTGCGTCCATGGTGCAATTTGATGCTGCCTGGGAAATAGATGCGCTCGCGAAACTCGGAGCAGGAACGTTGCCAGGTCCACCCCCGTTAAGAGCTCAACTGAGTGCGCCCGACGAACTTATCGCCCTCCATGACGCCATTGACCAGAGACGCGTCATCAGCTTTGTATACGGAGGACAAACCCGTGAGGTTGAACCCGTATTGGTGTTCTGGCGGCACGGAGGTTGGTATGTCCACGCATATGAAGGGCAGGTTCCCAAAAACTTTAAAGTGGAACGCTTTCAAAGCTCAGTTTCCTTTGGCGACGAAAATTCTGCTGCGACACGATCTGTACCCAATCCGAGCCAAGCCATGTCGGAAGATCCTTTGCTCCACGGACCCGAAGATGGGCTTATCGCTCAGGTACTAGTGAATCCTCCACTGTCTCGTTTGGTGGAACGTGACAGAGGCGGAGTTATCGATCGACGCGACGATGGCTCCGTCATCGTAGAAGTTGAGGTCCGAAGCCCCGGAGCGTTCCGATCTTGGTTGTTCGGCATGGGAGACCACGCGCTAGTTCTTGACCCACCGGAGTTAGTGGCAGACGTGACTTCTTGGCTACGAGCGTTAGCGAGCTCCCGGTGAGAAAACGACGCACCAATGATGAAAGGCTTGGACTTCAGTTGGCAATGATGCTGTGGGCGTATGAGCATCAGCCGGTTAGTGTCTCTGAAGTAGCTGAACACTTTGGAATTGATGCCGACGACGCCTACAGCGAGCTATACCCACTCCAAGGTATCGAAGTCGCCATCAACGAGGAATTTCACAACCTAGGAGTCGTGGTTGACGAAGATGGAGAAATTTTCTTCGACATCAACCCGTTAATAGGTCGACCTCGAAAACTTGAACGCAGCGAAGCAATTGGTCTTCTCGCAGTCGCGAACGCTGCGCTCAGTTTGCCCGGTATGGATGTCGATGCGCTTAGGACAGGAGTGTCAAAACTGGAAGCCGCTCTCGGAACTGATTCAGCGCTCGCAGTAGATATTTCTGAGCCAGAGTTCCTTGGGATTATCCAGCAAGCCACAAAAGATCGAGCATGTATTCGATTCGACTACTACGCACGCTGGTCAGACGAGATGTCGACGAGGACCGTTGAACCATACGAAACCGT
>PBOM01000030.1 GCA_002724355.1 Actinomycetota bacterium
CAATCGCCAATGTGGCCTAGGGAGAGGGTGCAGATCCTAAGGATCTCGCAGCTGACTGGATCGCAGGAAACCGCGGATTGGTAGACGGTTGGCTTGACGCCGCCCGCGCCGCTGCTAGCTAATAACTAAACACGTTCACTCCCCCATCGGGAGTTAATGACACTTTGAAGAGGGCGGGGCTTAGGCCCCGCCCTCTGAGCGTTCCGACCCAAATATCCGCTCACGCCCACAAATGGTGCTTTAAGGGTTTGACTACCGGGTCTTAGCGGTCCACTGGGGCCGTTACTTGCAGGGAGGATGGCCCAAAGATTTAGGCGGCAATCACGTTCTCTACGAAGGCCGCCAACGTGCCGTGTGCCTCTTGCGCGGAGACGTTGCCAAATGCGGGACAAATAGTTACATGCTCCAGAGTTGATTCGGCTTCCAATCGCGAAAAATATTCTGCGACCTGCGCTGGGGAGCCTGCAATCAACGACTCTGTGGCCAACGCCATGTCAACATCTCCCAGAAAGCTCGGCACCATGGTCGGCGGCCAAAGGTCATATTTCCTGAACAGTTTTGTCAGGTTCGAATCGAAGTGTCCCCACGCCCGCTCTGCTACCTTCATAGCTTCTTTTGTCGTAGGTGCGATTACCACCCGTCGGAGCGTTGACACCACTGGGGCATATCCGCCTGCGCCCTCACATTTTCGTTCGTTGTGAAAGGCCGCGATCTTTTCGGGGAGGGTCGCAATTGGACCGGGGATTATGGTGCTGACTCCCATTTCGGCTGCGGTTGTGGGGTTACCTGGCCGCCACAACGGCGGGTGCGGTGTTTGGAGGGGACCGATTTCTAATGGATGGTCACTCGCTGACCAAAATTCACCATCGAAGGAGAACAGACAACCAAGCCCTTCGTTAGTAGCTAGTTCCATGGCCGCGAGCACAAATGCCAGGGCTTCGTTCGTTCGGGCTACTGCCTCATCTGCGGGAACGCCCCACAGGAGTTGCTCTGGTGGGCTTACACCTTTTCCGAAACCGATATCTAAACGGCCGTGGCTGAGGTGGTCCAACATGCACAACTCCTCGTATAACCGAAGAGGCTCATAAAATGGGAGTAAGTGCACGAGCGAAGCAATCCGCATGCTTCTAGTTACCTGCGTCACGGCGCTAAGAAACACGTTGATGCTGGGTGCAATATCCAACGGGACGTTGTGGTGCTCGGATTTAAACCAATGATGGAAACCGCCCTCGTCGGCTAGACGCGCGAGTTCGAGATGTGAACGGTATTGAGTCCCTATATCGGTCGTGCCGTCATTTTCGAGCTGGTCGAAAATCCCAAAGTGCAGAGATGAGGTCATTCAAGAAGTTCCGGCAGGACTTGAGCTTGAGCAGATGCGGTAACGCGAGCAAGGCCTCCATCCACAACTAATGTCTCGCCTGTCACATAACGGGATGCATCTGACGCAAAGAACAGCACAACGTCAGCGATGTCATCGCCGAAGCCCCATCTTTTGAGAGCAATCTGTCCTTCCATGTCTTCTATAAGACCGGGAACCGTATTACGGCTTTCTTCCCAGATCGCAGTTGCTATAAGGCCTGGGGCGATGGAGTTGACCCGGATGCCGTCCGGCCCCCAGTCCGACGCCAACGCGCGGGTCATGGCATCAACGGCGCCTTTGGTGCCGGCATACGCGACCCGAGCTCCTGGTCCTCGAATCCCTGCCACCGAACTTACGTTGATCATCGATCCGCCTCCCCTGCTCTTCATTGAAGGAGCGAGGGCAATCGACAAAGTGAGAAGAGAGCGCACATTTATAGCGAAAACCAGATCGATTTCTTCTTCTGTCAGTTTCTCCGGCATGCGACGCATCGGAATGCCTGCATTGTTGACAAGGACGTCGACCCCCTGGACCTGCTGAAGGATCTCTTCCGCTAGCTGGGTGCCTGCGCCTTGTTGCGAAAGGTCGCACGGAATCACCACCGGCGAATTGGCCAGATCACCAGCAACCCGTTCCAAGTCAGATACCGTTCGCCCAGTCAAAACCACTTGCGCACCGGAGGCATCCAACACACGGGCACTTGCTTCCCCGATACCTCGACTGGCACCGGTAACGACAGCGACCTTTCCTGATAGATCAAACATTCACTACTCCTATATTCATGTCACTCATGGATCTCAATCCTGGTGAAGTTCCAGAAAATCCGAAAACTGTTGCGCTGCTAATTCCATTGCAGCCCCACTCTTCCACTCACGAATCAGCGTCGCGTTCTGCGCTAGTTCATTGACCGTTACAGATGATTCTGACGGGTGGTACAAATCGTTACCTTCTAGCACCAGGAGCGGCGTCGTAACTGTTCGTACAAAGTCTTCGTCAACGTTGAACAGAAACTTGTCTGATTCGTACATGTTGGACCTAAAACGCGCCCAATCGTCCTCAGAAACCTCCGGGCGTTGAGGTCGAAGCTCGTCAGCCCACGCATCGTACATGTCAAAAAAAGCGGGCTTGTTGTTGCTGAGTCCAATCGTTTGGAAGAGGACGCCGGACGCAACTCGCTCTGGTGCCTGCTGTATCAAACCCATTACGTAGGGACCGCCGATACACATTCCCGCCACATGAAAGCGTTCAACTCCGAGGTGATCGAGAAGTGCGAGCTGGTCTGCTGTATAGGTCTGCCAGCCGTGATCACCTGAGATGGGGCCTTTTGATCGACCAGCGTTGCGCTGATCCATGGCAATCACACGGAAGCGGTCGCTCAACTGCGGTATTGGATTCCAAGGGGTGGACTCCCAGAATGACGCTTCGGATTTCATACCTCCTGGGGCGATTAGCAGTACCGGAAAACCACTGCCGTATTCATCGAAATGGATTTCAACATCATCAGAAACGAAACTAGGCATACGCACATTGTGGCACGTCGGTATTCTCGTCGGTGATGTTGCTCTTACCTGGAACTGATCACGAAGTGTGCGCGCTTCATGATTTTGGTGGCGATGGCCCGCCAGTGCTACTGACTCATGGGAATGGCCTCAACGCAGGCATGTGGGCGACGGTGATCCCTACCCTGCGGCAACACCGTCAATGTTTTGGACTCGACTTTCGCGGTCACGGCGGTTCCCGTATTGCTAAGCCACCCTTGGACGTGGACAGAGCACGCCTAGTGGAGGAAGTGCTCAATGCCGTGGCTGCCATTGATAGTGAACAAATCGATGCGGTGGGCCACTCTCTCGGCGGCGCGACTTTGCTACGCACCGAACTTGAGAACCCTGGAACGTTTCGTAGACTCTGGCTGTTCGAGCCCGTTATGGTGCCTGACGGCCATGAGCGGCCCGACGGTGATCATCCGCTGGTCATCGCTGCTCGGCGTCGCCGTACCGAATTTCCTTCGCTCGAAGCATTCACCGAGCGCCTCATGAGTAAACCGCCCTTCTCAGACTGTGAGGAAGAGGCAGTCCAGGCCTATGCCGAACTTGGTACTTATCCAACTGACGCTGGGGTGTGTCTGAGTTGTTCAGGGGATACAGAAGCCCGAATTTTTGGATCGGGGACCACAACGGACTTCAAGCAACTCAAATCGATCAGCACCCCAACTGTTATCGCCAGAGGCGAAGCCGTGGCGACTGGAAATGAGCTTCCCCCCGAGATGGCAGCTCCCATAGCATCGCATCTTGGCGATGGCCACCTCTTACCAATGCAAGGGCTAACTCACTTTGGTCCGATGGAGGACGGGGCAACCGTCGGTCGGGCAATACTGCAGCACTTGTTGTAACGGTTAGGCCACCGCTGGGAGAGAGTCGGGGTCTATCTCGTAGAGGTCGAGCACATTGCCCCAGACCATCGCCTCTCGCTCATCGTCTGGAACCTCAGACAAAATATCGTCCAGAATCGGCCGAGAGTTGGGCCAAATCGAATCATGGTGCGGGTAGTCGTTCCCCCACAGAAGGTTACTTACTCCGATTGCGTGCCGGGTCGCTATTCCTTCTTGATCATCTTCG
Source organism: Actinomycetota bacterium (assembly GCA_002724355.1). Lineage (GTDB taxonomy): Bacteria > Actinomycetota > Acidimicrobiia > Acidimicrobiales > Poriferisodalaceae > UBA6944. The sequence continues at coordinate 3,976 of PBOM01000030.1, forward strand.
AAAGTCACCCAGAAGTTTCGATCAAAATACTCTGATGGCTTCATGGTTAAGCCATCTGCGAGTTCCCATGGAGTTCGATACGCAGCGTGATCCAAACGTTGCAAGGTGTGTGCAACCCAGCCGGTTTCGTATTCGCTGATTACAAATTTCAGCTCCGGAAATCGTTCCACCACGCCACCGCAAATGATGTCGATCATGGTGTTAACAGCTGTCGTGTGAGCGAGGGTGTAACCCTTAAGGTTCCCCCCCGGGGTCCCCCAATGTTTGGGGAGGCCCCCATCTAGGGTTTGCCCTGTGAAAATGTGCATGGTGAGCGGAACACCGTACTCCTGTGCTCTGGCCCAAAACGGGTCGAATGCGGGATCGCTGTAGGGAAGCGAAGGATCTACGTGGGCTGGAATAGCAAAGCCTCTGACGCCGCGTTCCGCAGAGCGATCAATCTCAACCAATGCTCGCTCGACATCGGGCAACGGCAAGCACCCAACTCCGATCAAGCGATTACGATCCACCGAGCAATAGTCAAGAACCCAGTCGTTGTGCTGCCGAAAAGCCATATCCCGCACCTCAGGATCAGGAATAGCGAAGGTAAACATGCTCAAACTCGGGTACATAACTTCGCCCACAATCCCGTCTGTGGTCTGTTCCTCTAAGCGAGCCACTGGGTCCATGACCCCTGGGTTAAATCCTTCATAGCCCATAGCGATCCGTTCGTGAGTCGCTGGGTCATCTAGACGCGCGCCTGCGATACCCAATCGTCCGACCGGCAGGGTTTGCATTCCCCCAGGCAGCACTAACCACGTACCCGGCTTGCCCTGGTAGTCCTTTTCGATGAATGGCGCCCGATCACCAAATTTGTCAGTCAAGCCGTCATAGATCTCCGCGGCTTCGACGACATGGGAGTCGCAAGAAAAGTAGCGCATAAATTCCCCTTTTAAACCGGCTAACTTTCAGCCCTCATTATCTGAAACCGTAGCAGGACCGCACGACCGACTTCTGAGAGCTCTCCGATCTCTTCCAGCAAAGCGACTGCGATCAATCAACGGCAGTCGTTAACAAGCCGTGCCATCTCAATCGCTGCCACGGCAGCTTCTTCGCCAACGTTGTGCGATCCCGGCCCCTGAGAGCGTTCCGTTGCCTGTTCAGTCGATTCGACAGTCAACACTCCGAAAGTAATTGGAATTCCAGTTTGCAGCTGCGCCTGTTGGATTCCAGACGCACAGCCTTCGGAAACAATCTCATAATGTGTCGTCTCTCCCCGAACCACCGCCCCAATAGCGACCACTGCGTCTACGTCACCCGAGGACGCCACGGCCTGACATGCCATCGGCAGCTCAAAGCAACCAGGAACCGCAATCGGGCCGACGTCCTTAGCCCCGAAGGCGTCTAAACCCCTTAAAGCCCCTTCCAGTAACCGGTCAACGATCGACGTATTCCATCGCGCATGAACAATCGCTATTCGAAGCCCATCACCATCTAATCCCTCAGATGCTGAAGCGCGATTTTCACCAGAAGCCATACATCAAACTCTAGAGAACGCCGGCACGTGTTGCTATCAACGGCGTATCGTCTTCATGTGATCCTCAGCCCTGAACACAATGAAATTCGACAAGTCGCTCGCAGTTTCGCGTCTAGTGAAATCGCACCCAATGTCAGAGAGTGGGAAGCCCAGGGTGGCGCGCCAAAGGCCTTGTATCAGGATATGGCCAAGGTCGGTCTGCTCGGCATGACCATCGATCCCAAGTACGGCGGATCAGGGTTGGACTTTGTGTCCTACGCACTTGCAATGGAAGAGATAGCAGCAGTCGACGGTGGTATCAGCAACATGATGTCGGCCAACAACTCCCCAGTCGCCATCGGAATTGCTACCCACGGCACAAACGAACAAAAGGACCGCTTTCTGCCTCGCTTGTGCGCAGGCGAGTGGCTGGGTTCGTTTCACCTAACCGAGCCCCACACCGGATCTGATGCGTCGTCAATTACCACTCGAGCGGTTAGAGACGGAAATGAATACATCCTCAACGGACACAAGGCCTTCATCACAGCGGGATCAACTTCGGACATCGCGATGATTGTCGCTGTAACAGACACACAAGCAGACAACCCCGGAATCAGCGTCTTTGTCACGCCGACTGAGAATCCGGGCTACCAAGTAATTAACACCGAACGGAAGCTAGGGCACAGAACTAACGATCTCTGTCAGGTGCGCTTTGATGCGATGCGTGTACCTGCAACAGATCTATTAGGCGAGGAAGGCCGCGGGCTCTCAATTGCTCTGGGTGGCCTTTCCTTGGGGCGGATAGCGACAGCTGCTCAAGCAGTTGGTGGGGCTCGTCAGGCCTTACAGCTTTCAAAGAGTTACGCCTCTGAACGTGAAACTTTTGGGAAACCCATCATTGGGCACCAAAGCGTCGCTTTCACTCTTGCTGAAATGGCTACCGAGGTTGAGGCCGCTCGCCAGATGTACCTGCATGCTGCATCTCTGCATGATGCGGGTAAGGATTCAGCGACCGCAGCATCAATGGCGAAACTATTTGCCTCAGAAATGGCTGAACGCGTCGCATCGAAAGCGATTCAAGTACACGGAGGGGCCGGTTTTCTCGAAGACCACCTCGTTGAGAAGATCTATCGTGACGTCCGCGTTTACCAGATCTACGAAGGAACCTCCGAAGTCCAGAAGATCGTTATCTCCCGCAACCTAGATTCACTCGAATTGTGAGAGCTCAACGGTGCTCTAGGCTCTTCACATGACACTGATTCGTGTTGCGGCCGACATCGGGGGCACATTTACCGACGTTGCACTTGACACGCCCACTGGCCTTTACACCAGCAAGGTCCTAACCACAGCACAAGAACCTGCCACGGGAGTCCTGCGTGGGATCGAGGAAGTTCTCACCGGGGCAGGGCTCAACGCAAGCGATATTGATGTTTTTGTCCATGGCACGACGTTGGCGACAAACGCGTTGATTGAACGCCGAGGCGCGGTAACGGCCCTACTCACCACAGAGGGTTTGCGCGACTCGGTCGAAATGGCTCACGAGAACAGGTTCGAGCAGTACGACCTCGCCATGACGCGCCCGGAGCCACTCGTTCCCCGTGACTTACGCTTCGGCATACCCGAGAGACTCGATTCAACTGGCCGCGTCCTCAAAGAACTGGATACCAGCGCATTAGAAACAGCTGTTCAAGTCATGAAGGAGCAGAATGTCGAAAGCATCGCCATAGGCTTCCTGCACAGTTATGCCAACAACAGCCATGAGCGACGCGCCGCAAAGGTGGTCCAGGAACTCTGGCCGGAAGTATCGATAACTCTCTCGAGCGAAGTTTGCCCCGAAATTCGAGAATATGAACGTTTATCCACCGCGTGCGCAAACGCTTACATCCAGCCGCTGGTCACGAAGTACCTTCAAGATCTGGAATCCCGCCGGCACGCACTATCGATGACGTGCCCCATGCTCCTGATGCAGTCTGGTGGAGGGCTTGGCACCCTAGACGACGCTTTGCGATTCCCAGTACGCCTAGTCGAAAGCGGCCCCGCGGGTGGCGCTCTTCTATCTGCAGAGTTAGCTCGCTCCCTCCAGTTGGAGAAAGCGCTTAGCTTCGACATGGGCGGCACCACCGCGAAACTTTGCATTATTAACGGCGGTTATCCCAGAACATCCCGCGAGTTCGAAGTTGGGCGCGAATACCGGTTCCTGGCAGGCAGCGGATTGCCTTTGCGTTTACCAGTTATCGAAATGGTCGAAATCGGGGCCGGAGGATCCTCGATCGCACGGCTCGATGAGCTTGGCCGAATCGCTGTTGGCCCAACTAGCGCTGGCAGTGAACCCGGTCCCGCCTGCTATGGCAGAGGCGGCGACGCGCCAACGGTGACTGATGCCGATGTTGCTTTGGGTCGGATCCTCGCAGACGGTTTTGGGAAATCCGAGTTGGAGTTCTCGAAAGAAGCTGCGGTCCACGCAATTACCGGCGCGATGTTAAGCGCTGAGACGCAGGACTCAACTCTGGCTGCTCTCGGGATTGTTGAAACAGTTGACGAGAATATGGCTAGCGCTGGTCGAGTACACGCCATCGAGCAAGGCTGCGATATCACCGATGGCACGCTGATCGCTTTCGGCGGAGCCGCTCCTCTGCACGCAGCCCGCGTCGCCGAAAAGTTGGGGATCTCGGATGTAATAGTGCCCAATGGAGCAGGCGTTGGTTCAGCTATTGGGTTTTTGCACGCCCCAGCGTCACACGAGAACGTTCGCACTCGCTACCTCCATCTCGACGCTCTCAACGTTGATGAGCTAGTAACGATGCTTGAGGAAATGTTGGAGGAATCCCAGGAGATCGTTCGACGAGCCGCACCTGATGAAGATTTACGCCAAAACGCGAAGGCATTTATGCGGTACGCGGGCCAAGGCCACGAGATAACCGTAGATCTAGATCTTGACGAGATCCTCTGTGACCCCCGCCCCGACGCCGCTCATCTCCAAAAAATTTTAGAGGAGGCGTTCGTCGAGGAATATCGTCGCCTTTACGGACGCGAGATCACAGGATTGGGCGTAGAGACCCTTAGCTGGGTAGCGACAGTGAGCTCTCCGACGGCGGTATCAACTTTCGAAACCTCAGAGATCCCAGAACATAGAATCGAGGGCCACCTAACTACTCTCGCCGCCGACAACTCCACAGGAGAAATGACGACGACGACCGTCGTAGAGCGAACTGAATTAGCTAATGGTTATGTGGTTGGCCCTGCGCTAGTTACCGAAAGCCAGACCACAACCTTTGTCCCCGCGTCATACAGCGCTTGGCTAACCGCAAGTGGTCATCTCCGAATGCAGGGACAAGACACGAACGCAGATAGATCTCCCGACGAAACATCAGCGGGCTTAAGGTCGTTACATCGAGACATCATGTGGAATCGATTAATCGCCGTCGTCCAAGAGCAAGCAACAACCCTCGTTCGTTCAGCCTTTTCTACGTCGACCCGCGAAGCAGGTGATCTTTCCGCAGGCGTCTTTGATTCACAGGGCAGGATGTTGGCCCAATCTGTTACGGGCACGCCAGGGCACGTCAACTCAATGGCGGCTTCCGTTAGCCACTTCATAGACGAGTTCCCGGTTCAAACGATGCGCCCTGGCGACATTTACCTCACCAACGACCCCTGGAAAGGCACCGGACACCTATTTGACGTGGTCGTTGTTACACCGGTGTTTCGTGACAATCGGGTGATCGCACTCTTTGCTTGCACCAGTCACGTAGTTGACATCGGTGGAGTCGGATTTAGTTCTGCGTCGAGCGAGATTTTCCATGAAGGATTACAGCTTCCAATTATGCGGTTCGCCACCAACGAAGTTTTCGATCCCAACGTTGTAAAGATCATCGAAGGAAATGTTCGAGACGGCGTCCAAGTCATGGGAGATATCTATTCGCTAGCTGCGTGCAATCGAGTGGGGGCTCTTCGTCTAACTGAAATGATGGACGAGTACCAACTAACCGATCTTGATGATCTTGGGCAGTACATAATCGAAACTTCTCGTCTCGCAATGCTCAAAGAAATCGGCAACCTACCCGAGGGCACCTGGAGTGCTTCCATGCGGGTGGATGGTGTCGACCAGCCTCTGGATATCGTCACCGAATTAGAAATTACCGCAGAGGGCATCAAGGTCAGGTTCGATGGAACGAGCCCTGTTCAACCGCACGGCATCAACGTTCCTATGTCTTACACCGATGCCTACACCTCATTTGGGGTGCGTTGCATTGTTGGACCCAACATCCCTAACAACGCGGGGTCTCTCGAAGTCGTTGCTGTTTCGGCTCCATCAGGATGCATCCTCAACGCCCCCCGTCCAGCAGCCGTCAATATCCGGCACGTTATGGGTCAAATGCTTCCTGACGCCGTCTACGGCTGCCTCGCCCAAGTTATTCCAGACAAAGTACCGGCAGAAGGCACCAGCTCTCTCTGGAACTTGTTGGCAAGTGGCAAGTGGGACGATCATAGGAATACGAGCTTTATGATGATGAGCTTCAATTCCGGTGGAGCAGGCGCGCGACCTGGTCAAGATGGGCTATCGGCAACAGCCTTTCCCAGTGGGGTGCGTAATATGCCCGTCGAAATAAATGAAGTGGTTTCACCGCTCATCTTTTGGCGTAAGGAATTCCGCCCCGATTCCGGAGGCGATGGGGAATTTCGCGGGGGGTTAGGGCAAATAGTTGAGCTGGGCCATCGAAGCGACGGAGAGTTCCTCTTCAGCGCTACCTACGAGAGGGTTCAACATCCTGCTCGAGGTCGCCATGGCGGAAGCGATGGCTTACCTGGACGACTTTCCCTCGACGACGGAACTCCTGTTCCTGCCAAAGGCAACACGCTGGTGCCTGGCGGCACACATCTAATTGTCGAATTTCCAGGGGGTGGCGGCCTGGGCAAGCCAGAGCGCAGAATGAAAGAAGCGCGGCTCCGTGATCGGAGATTAGGGTACGTAACGTCTTAGGCCGGGGGGTCGGCGTGACAGCGTCCGAAAAGCAACTGCCGCTCAGCGGCATAAAAGTATTCGAGTTAGGGATAGCGATAGCGTCTCCGTTTTGCGGCAAATTGATGGCGCACTTCGGCGCAGACGTCATCAAAATCGAATCCCGAACTAGCCCCGATGTGGTTCGCTTACTTGGCTCAGCTTGGCTTAAAGATCGAGAGGATCTTGCCCCAATCGCTTCCGACACGAGTCCCTACGTCTCAGAAATGAACGCCTCAAAACGTAGCGTGGGCCTAGAACTCAAAACCGAGCAAGGCAAAGCAGCCGCTATGCAAATTCTTGCTGAATGCGACGTTTTCTTAGCCAACTTTGGCGCCCGAGCCTTAGCTGATCTTGGCTTCGACTATGCGTCAGTGAAGGCCGTGAACCCTGACATCGTCTACGTCCAGTTGCCTGGTTTTGGGAGCGACCCAAATATGCCGTATTACCCGTTTGTGGCCTGGGGTCCCAACCAAGCGCCGCTAGTGGGGATGGATGACTTCACCGGCCATAGCGACGATCCACCCGCAGGTATCGCAACCGTCGCCCCACCCGACTACATGTCAGCACTCCATGCAGCAATAGCTACCCTCACCGGCCTGGAACAGCGAGATCTCACCGGCGAAGGAGTCCACGTAGATATCAGCCAATTTGAGACAACCTTGGCCCTTCTGGGACCCTTCGTAATGGATTACGACTTAACCGGCACCATCCCCAGCCGGATGGGTAATCGCTCGATGTGGGGAGCACCGCAGGGTGTCTACCCATGCTTCGGCATCGAAAACTGGATCGCAATCAGCGCCACAGACGACGAAGATTGGGATGCATTGAGAGGCTTAGCTGGCAACGCCATTGACGACGTCTTCGATGACGCCACGCGCCGTATCGAGCAGCAAGATCTTCTCGACGAACAAATTGCGAGTTGGACTATCAAGTACCAAGTCGATGACCTGGTTGATCGCCTTCAGACACTTGGCGTTGCCGCGCACGCCGTTTCCAGCAACGAAGACCTCCTTCACGACACCCACGTGATGAGCCGCGGTTGGTACCAAGTCGCGGCTTCAAAGCGCCTAGGTCGCGACGTCTTTAGCAACTGCCTTGTGCGACTAGATCAGACTCCCGGGCGTTGGACCCATGCAGGCCCGTCAATGGGCCAGCACACTCGGGAGGTACTCCAGAGCTATGCAGGGCTCAGCGATGCACAGATTGACGAGCTAATCGATGTTGAAGCCGCCTTCGAGTCCATTGCCCCTGACATGGTGACGACTCGACCTTGGGACGACTGGATTCATATTTTCATTCCCGGAGTCGATGATGCGAGGGATCTCTAATGGTGGGCCCTTACGAAGGCGTCACCGTGGTGGACACCACCGGCCTGACAGGCGCCTACGCAACTCGACTCTTTGCAGGTCTAGGCGCGGAAGTTATTCATCTTGAGCCCCCGCAAGGGTCTGCACTTCGGCGATTGACTCCCTTCGTCGAGAGTGTCGATCCACCTGAGAACAGCTTGTGGTGGAACTATTTAGCTATGGGCACCCGTAGCGTCGTTATCGAACCTGAGGACACCGAGTCATTGGAACGGCTCATCTCACAAGCAGATGTGGTCTTTGAGGATCAACTCCCCGAACACTCGGGCATTCCACCAGAGATAATCGGGTCCTCCACCATCCGAACCAGAATTTTGCCGTTCGGACTTACTGGTCCAAAGCGGGGTTGGAAGAGCTCCAACCTTGTGGCCTGGGCCGGGTCAGGAATTCTCTACACGACAGGATTTGTCGACCGTCCCCCTGTGGCTCCTGCAGCTCCCGTTCAGTTAGCGTGCCATGCCGCAGGAGCTTCGGCTCTTGTCGGGACGCTTCTCGCTCTTCGCTCGAGACGGCTTAGCGGTGTAGTGCAAAACGTTGAGATTTCCATGCAAGAGGCTGCTTTGACGATCGCACCTGAAACCGGGGTGCCCATGTTGCTGGACGACAGAGTGCACAGAGAACGCACCGGCAACCGTAGGGACTTGGGTCGACCCTTCGGGCTGTATCCGTGCAGCGACGGTTTCGTTTCCATCATCGTGCTAATGCCAAGGCATTGGGTTGCCATGGCTCAGTGGGTCGCCGAAGTAACCGGAAACGAAAGCATCACCGAGCCTGTCTTCGAAGAGAACGCTGTTCGGATTGAAGCTAAAGATCTAATTGATGAATGGGTCGAAGAGCTCACTAGACAGGGAACCCGCCTTGAGTTGTTCCAAGAGGGTCAACGGCGCGGCATACCCATCACACCCGTTAACACTGTAGATGCGCTAGTTGACGATCCTCACTTAGAGGCCGCGGACTACTGGTCCTCCACCGAACTTCACGACGGTCAGACGGTAACGGTGCCCGGTGCGCCTTTTCGAACAAACGCGCAGTGGTGGTCTACCAGCCGTGCGCCTTTCTTGGGTGAACACACTGAGTTGTATGTGAGCTGACCTTACGAAACGACATTGAATCTGAGACCACAGACCTCAATCGTGTGGCCTTCACACCGCAGTCCGAACTCCTCGGCGCTCCGCAATAAAGACACAGGATCGGAAGCCTTCACATCGATGCCTCCGAGACCCTCTGGTCGACCATCGGAGGGCACCACGAATCGGATCGGGCCATCTGCGGTCAATATGGTCGGGTTGTCATGATTCTGATCAAGAGTTTGCTGAAGTCGATCAGCCCACTGCGCAGCTAAGCGCCCTGGTTCCGGTGTTTGGATTTCAGCTCCGACGATGGCCTCAATGATTTCGGTGTTGCGGTGGTCTTTCCAGTCGCGTTCCACTGGCCACCAGTCGCCGTCGGCCACGTCCTCGTTCTCGCACCAGCGAAGTTCCACCAAGCATCCGGGCAAGTCTTTGGGGTGGATGTGCAGAGCGTCGCTATCAGATTCACTGATCTCACCGCCGGCCACCAGTCTCACGCCTTGGTTCTCTAAGTGTTCTCGATGCAACTCATAGTCCGACCGGGTGACCTGGAAGAGGAGCATGTACCCACCAGCACCTTGACGGCGGGCTATGTAGCGACCGCCAGCCGATTCAGGGCCGGGCTTCAATGGCGTTACCAACTCCAAGAACTGGTTCCCGATGGGCATAACGAAGTTCTTGAGGCCGAAGATACTCACTCCCGCTTCGCGGCCAGGGCGAGTACCTGGGTCCCGGTAGGCCACGTCGAGACCGAAAACCTGACGCAACGCTTGCTCCGTCACGTCGTATTCGTCTCCAACCATAGCTACTTGGCGCAACCGTAAATCCATTAAGAACCCCTGAACTCCCCGCGAAGAGGCGTCAACACCTCAGCGATGAATAGGTCGGCTTCTGCAGCTGATGTGGGATTGCCAAAATCCAGAACGAAGTGTTCGAAGCCAAGTTCGATCAGTTCGCTTAGCAAGGCAGCAAAGTCGTCGGCTTCGGATTTCGTGTCTGGTAGGGCACGTTCAATAGTTAACGAAAACTGAATTTCGGTTGGGTCACGTCCCAATAGCTCCAGGTGCTTATGCATCACGCCAGATTTCCGCTCAAGCGATTCTCGGCTACCTCGCCAGACCGTGTTCCAAATATCTGCCTGACGAGCCGCTAAAGGTATCCCTATCTGCTCACCGGAAGTACCTACACAGATTGGTGGAATCAGCTCGGGGCGCGGCGGGGCTGCAGCGCCCTCAATCCGGAATATATCTCCCTCAAAGTGGGGATCGTCCTCAGACCACATTCGTCTGCAAATCTCGATGGTTTCGTCCAACTGCTTGAATCGGACGCTTGGCTTTGGAAACTCATACCCATAAGAGTGGTATTCCTCCTCGCGCCAACCGGCACCGATTCCCAAGATGAAACGATTCCCACTCAGAAACTGGAGCGTGCTTGCCATCTTTGCCGTCAAAGCGGGCGGCCGATACCCCACCCCCAATACGTGGTGACATAAATCAATGTCGGGGAATTTCGCAGCACACCACGTCAGCGTCGTCCAGGCTTCAAGAAAGGGATCGGTCTTTTGGTCGAAACCATAAAAATGATCAGCGATCCACAAACTGTCGAAATGAGGGGTCACTTCGGCCAAAACGTGTTCGCACTGATATTGAACAATGGGCTGATAGTCACTCCACTTGTTGCCGATCACCGGGGATAGCCACCCAAAACTCAGCCCTTGAGCGCTAGTAGCCACTGCAGCACCCTTCGCAACAGCTCATCACATCAAGTTTGAACTTGTGTACGCCAGCCATGGGGATCATCTCCGCTGCCATTTTGGATTGCGACCAAACTCTCTCTGAGGCGAAGGGTGTTGCTTCCCGGTTCGCCATCCCCGAAGGTAATTTGCGAGTCGCCTCGCAACACAGTTCCTACCGGCGACAGGACGGCTGCTGTACCTGACAGAAATGCTTCGCCCCGTTCCGCCCACTCTTGAAGTTCGTCGAGCTCGATGGGACGTTCTTCCACCTCGTAACCCAAGTCATTTGCAAGGGCGAGCACCGACGAACGGGTTACTCCATGCAAGAAAGAGCTATCCAGCTGTCGTGTGACTACCCGATTGTCGTCGGCAAGAAAGAAGTTAGCGGCACCCGTTTCGGTAATGTCACCGCCAGTTGCAAACAGAATTTGATCAACTGCAGCGTTCTCTGCCATGGCGTCCAAAGTAGGTGACAACGCCATCGCGTAATTCGCACCTGACTTCACCATTCCGAACTGGGGTGTGGTGCGAGGAATCTGTTCTTCTATCAGCAGAGTTAGGGGCCTAACGCCACCCTTAAAGTAATCGCCGACGGGGCAGTTAACCACGTACAGGAGCGCCTCAGAAGACGGTGTCGCAGCCGCCCCAATATTTGGTTCTGTGCCAATGAGAGTCGGCCGTATATAAAGGGATCCGGGTGGTGGAGGTACTTCTTCGACATTTGCCTCGACTGTGTCAATAATCATTTGGCGCAGCACGTCCGCATCAGGGATAGGGAGTCTCAGCAGTGAAGCGCTCTGACACATACGGGCGACATGGTCCTCTAGGCGGAAGATCGCCAGAGAGCCGTCGACCTGCCAGTGAGCTTTTAGACCTTCGAAGATTGCGCTCCCATAATGCAACGCATGGGCTGCTGGGCTCAAGGTGAAATCACCGTACGGTTCCACTTTGCCCGCGTATCTATAGACACCATCAGTGGTGGGCGCAGTGGCCATCCAGTCACAAAAGACTGTGCCGAATGGCACTGTCATGGGATCAGGCTTTTCACTCATGGCATCTCCAATCGCGGTTGGAACTTTACCTCACCGCGGAGAGAACACGATCAGATTTGGGTTGGAATCGTCACTCGATAGGACTTTGGTGCCGTCTGTCCCCTACCTTGTGCATATGACTCAACTTTCCCAGTCTGTACGACTTGACTTTGACGACGACATTGCGATTATCCGTGTGGATAATCCACCAGTAAACGCGCTTAGCTTCCACGTGCGACAAGGCCTTTTGGATGGCGTCACTCAAGCAGAACAAAGCGACGCTACCGCCATCGTGCTTATTTGCGAAGGACGTACGTTCATCGCCGGAGCCGACATCACCGAGTTCTCAGGTAAGCCTCAACCACCGTCTCTTCAAGAAGCACAAGATGCTATGGAGAACTGCTCCAAACCCGTTATTGCTGCCGTTCACGGCACCGCACTGGGCGGAGGTCTGGAGGTCGCCTTGTGCGCCCACTACCGAGTTGGAGTCACCTCCAGTCAATATGGGCTTCCCGAAGTAAAACTAGGCCTCCTACCTGGCGCTGGCGGCACTCAACGTTTACCTCGCATCACCGGTGCGGCCAAGGCACTGCAAATGATGACAAGCGGAGATCCCATAGCCGCAGATGAGGCCCTGGCTTGCGGCCTGATCGACGAAATTGTTGACGATTTAGAACAAGGCGCTGTGGCTTTCGCTCGACGTGCGGTTTCCGAGCAAATGCCTCTCCTGCGAATTCGCGACCGGAATGACAAGCTGGCCGATACCCCGCCATCTCTCTTTGACGACTTCCGCGCAAGCATCGCCCGAAAGACTCGCGGTTTCCTAGCACCCGAATACAACATTCGTTGCATTGAAGCCGCAGTAAATCTTGACTTCGAAGATGGCTTAAAGCGTGAGCAGGAGTTGTTTCGCGACCTAATGACAGGTACGCAATCAAAGGCTCAGCAGTACTACTTCTTCGCTGAGCGTGCAGCGCTCAAGATCCCGGGTCTCCCCAAAGAGACCGAGCCTGTCGACGTCGCTCGCTGCGGTGTCCTCGGAGCCGGGACAATGGGCGGGGGAATAGCAATGAACTTCGCAAATGTTGGCATTCCCGTCACCATCGTCGAACGAGACCAAGAATCGCTTGATCGAGGCCTTGCGGTTGTGCGATCCAATTATGAAAGAACTGCTGCTCGGGGCGGCATCACCAGCGACGACGTCGAGACTCGTATGGGTCTTATTTCTGGTTCAACCGACATGGGCAACTTCGCAGACTGCGATCTCGTCATCGAGGCAGTGTTCGAAAATATGGAACTTAAAAAGTCTATTTTCGCCGAATTAGATGCAATTTGTAAGCCCGGCGCGATTCTGGCTTCAAATACCTCAGCCCTAGACATCAACGAAATAGCGTCAGCAACCACTCGCCCTGAAGCCGTTATAGGAATGCACTTCTTTTCGCCAGCAAACGTGATGAAGATGCTGGAGGTAGTTCGCGGAGACGCTACTTCCGATGTGGCGATTACTACTGCCATGAAGATAGGACGTTCAATCGGCAAAACTCCAGTGCTGTGTGGCGTATGCCACGGTTTCGTGGGGAACAGAATGTTGTTCATGCGCGGGATAGAAGCGGAAAAGATGATCCTTGAGGGCGCTGCTCCTTCTCGCGTGGATCAGGTCCTTTTCGACTTTGGTCTACCAATGGGCCCTTTCGCCATGAGCGATCTTGCCGGACTAGACATCGGATGGGACGAAGCCACCTCATCAGGCGCTACCGTCAGGGAGCTTTTATGCGAAAGCGGCCGCAGAGGCCAAAAAAACGGTCGGGGTTATTACACATATGACCCCGATACACGCGCCGCTACCCCTGACCCAGAGGTAGAAGAGATCATCGCGGGCTTCGACGAACGTCAGGGCATAGAAAGACGCGAGATCAGTGATCAGGAGATTCTCGAACGCTGCCTGTACCCAATGGTCAATGAGGGCGCGAAGATTCTTTCCGAAGAGATCGCTATTCGGGGCAGTGACGTCGACGTTGTCTGGATCAATGGTTACGGATGGCCTATGTATACCGGCGGCCCAATGTTTTGGGCAGATACGGTCGGGTTGGAAGAAGTAGCTGAACGGATCAACCACTATGCATCTACTATCGGTGGCGACCACTGGTCAATCTCGCCACTGATTGAACAACTAGTTTCCGAACAAGGTTCACTGAGCACGTATACGAATTGACGCCCAACTATGCCAACTGACTTTTGCGAGCTAGCCAACAGCTACGTGTCCGAGTTACGGGCGCGCGGACGCGAAATCGACGCAGCTCGGAAGCTTCCACAAGACATCGCGGACCGACTCGCAGAGGACGGCTTTTACCGCCTCTGCACACCCCAAGAAATTGCCGGCGTTGGGGGCACACCAGAAGACTTGGCTCGCGTCTGCGAAGTGCTCGCCGCTGGCAACGGTTCAGCAGCTTGGTGTGTGTTCATCGGCGCCACGTCGCAGTACATGTTCCCAGCCGCCACGCCAACTCTTCTCGCAGAGCTAACAAAGACTTCAAATCTCATCACCAGCGGAGTATTTGCATATTCCGGTACCGCCACGAAGATGGACTCATCAGGCGAACGCTGGAGTATTAACGGGCGTTGGGATTGGGGATCCGGCTGCCTTAACGCTGAGTGGATCTCCGGTGGCGTGATTTTGTGTGCCGAAAATGGCGAACCACTACTCGACGCTAACGACCGACCCACAGAAGCACGTGCCTTCTTTCGACCCGACGAAATAACCATTCTTGACAACTGGCACACCACTGGGCTTCGCGGCTCTGGGTCCAACTCATACACCGCAGAAAATGTCACGTTGGACACTTATCGGATAGCGACAGTCGAAGCACTCAGGTCCTCTCCCCTTTCGCAATTACCGATTTACCGATTTCCCCGATTCGGGTATTTGGCGTTGCCCATCGGAGCGATTGCACTCGGAATGGCGCGCGACTCCATCGACGAGGCGCTAGGTGTCGCGAAGTCCAAGACGCCAACTGGCTCTGCTCGAACCCTTTCAGCTCGTCCCGCGTTCCAACGAGACGTAGCGGCAGCCGATGCCTCCCTTCGGGCCGCTAGAGCCTCCTTCTACAGCGACATTTCAGCAGCCTGGTCAGAAGCCCAACAAGGTATTGGTTCTCTCGAATCACGAAGACTTCTGCGCACCTCGACAACCCACGCCGTCACAACCTCAATAGATGTCATTGATCGGATGTATACAGCGGTTGGAGGCACATCCGTTTACGAAGACTCCGCTCTTCAGCGCCACTTTCGCGACGTACATGTTGCCTCGCAACACATGATGGTCGCTGAGCCCGTCGTGGAACTAGCAGGGCGCGTCATGAGTGGTATCGACAACAGCGCCCCTGGGTTATAAGAATCAAGACGATGAACATTGGGAACGGCCTCTAGCGATGAGAGAACCACGCACTCTTGAGGAGTTCTCCTTGAACTCAAAGCCGATCAGCGCGCAAGACTTCGACGCCGAACGACTCGCCCGCAAACGCGAGGCAGCATTGGGTTATCGGATAATGGCTTCCTGGGGTTGGGGGGCAGATGGTTCGGGACACATCACAGCTCGCGACCCTGAGCACACCGATTGTTTTTGGCTACTTGCCTACGGGATCCCTTTTCAGCAGGCAACTGTAGAGAACCTAGTGCTCGTCAACGAGCTCGGAGAAGTAGTCCAAGGACATGGCGACATCAACCCCGCAGCCTTTTGCATCCATGCACCCATTCACACAAACCGACCAGACGTCATCGGCGCAATCCATGCCCACACGCCTTATGGCACTCCGTTCTCTGCGTTAGCAGAGCCACTGCCTATGACCAGCCAAGAGGCAGCGGCCTTTCATCATCTCCAGGGCGTATTTCATGGAGAAGAAGTCAATGTGACCGATATCGCCACGGGCCAACGGATAGCCGAGGCACTCGGCACCGGCCGCTTGGTGGTGCTGGCCAATCACGGGCTATTAACTGTCGGCACCTCAGTCGCCTCTGCGGTCGGGTTCTATTTGAATGCGGAACGTGCCGCAGAGGTATGCATCAAAGCGCCAAACGGGCGACAGATTAGTGATGGAGCCGCAGCAGAGGCGCATAAATCAGTAGGGCACGAACTCAACGGCTGGCACGTGTTTCAGTGGCTCGTACGCTCCCGACTCAACGATCCCTGCGCAGTGGGTTAAATAGAAGAATGACTTCCGCAACCGACGTTGATGTAGTGGTAGTTGGAGCGGGCAATGCGGCGTGTTGTGCGGCATTAGCCGCCGCTGAGCAAGGCGCCAAAGTGCTCGTGCTTGAACGAGCACCTCAAGAGGAAGCCGGAGGCAACAGCCGCTTCACGGCTGGAGCAATTAGGTTCGCCTATTCAGGCGTAGAGGACCTGATGGCCTTGATGCCCGATTTGACTCAAACAGAGATCGAAAGCACCGACTTCGGCACCTACACCGAAGAGCAGTTCTATGAAGACATGGGTCGCGTAACCGATTACCGAACAGACCCCGAGTTAGCCAATTATCTAGTTTCCCAAAGCAACCCAACCGTGATGTGGATGCAGCAACACGGTGTTCGGTTCGCCCCCATTTGGGGCCGTCAAGCCTTCAAGGTCGATGGAAAGTTTAAGTTTTGGGGAGGCCTAACGGTAGAGGCTTGGGGAGGCGGAGAGGGCCTCGTCGAAGCGTTACACGGGGCGTTAGCAAACAGCGGCATCGAGCTGCGCTACGCCACCACCGTTCAAGATCTCCTCTTCGACGGCCACTCGGTGAGGGGCGTCCGTGTGCGCCATCAAGACCGAATTGTCGACATCCCAGCAAAAGCGGTCATCCTGGCTGCGGGAGGGTTTCAAGCCAACGCCGAATGGCGTACGCGGTATTTGGGCCCCGGCTGGGACCTGGCCAAGGTGCGCGGAACCCGTTTCAACACCGGAGACGGCATTCGCATGGCTTTAGATGTAGGCGCAATGCCGTATGGCAACTGGAGCGGCGCTCACGCAGTCGCTTGGGAATACAACGCTCCGGAGTTCGGCGACCTGGCCGTAGGCGACGCTTTCCAAAAACACAGTTATCCCTTCGGGGTCGTGATCAACAACGATGGGGAACGCTTCCTCGACGAAGGCGCTGACTTCAGGAATTACACCTACGCGAAATATGGGCGCGAAATCCTCAATCAACCCGACCACTCAGCCTGGCAACTCTTCGATGCAAAGGTAGACCACTTACTCAGAGACGAATATCGAATAAAACAGGTAACAAAGGTGCAAGCCAACTCAATCGAAGAATTGTGTGCCCGGATGGAGGGCGTCGACACTGAGGCAGCGCTAAACACCATCGCTGAGTACAACGCCGCAGTCCGAACTGCCATCCCTTTCGATCCGAACGTTAAAGATGGTCGATCAACCGAAGGGCTCACAATCAATAAAACCAACTGGGCTAACACCATCGACGAACCGCCGTTCCAGGCGTACAACGTGACGTGTGGTCTGACGTTTACCTTCGGTGGCCTCAGAATTGATCCGCATGGCCAGGTCCTCGACACTGGGCTAGAAGAAATTCCCGGCCTATACGCGGCTGGTGAGCTGGTCGGCGGCCTCTTTTATGGCAATTACCCTGGCGGAACCGGCCTAATGGCAGGCGCCGTGTTTGGCAGACTCGCAGGAGAGAGTGCCGGCTCAGCGAGCTCTAGTTGACGCCTCGCTCCTTACCTTCCCAGTAAGGCGCCCGCAATTCGGTCTTAAGAATCTTCCCTGAGGGATTACGCGGAATCATGTCCATGCGTTCAACAGACGTCGGACACTTATAGTGCGCTAGGCGCTCGCGACAGTATTCGATCAAAGCGGCTTCTTGAGGATCGCAATCTGCAGCAGGCGTAATTATGGCCTTGACTGTTTCACCCCACTTTTCGTCCGGAACTCCGATGACGGCCGCGTCTGCAATCTCCGGGTGGGCCATTAAAGCGTTCTCCACTTCAGCAGGGTAGATATTTTCCGCACCCGAAATGATCATGTCTTTGACACGATCATGTATGAACAAGAACCCATCGGACATGTAGCCAGCGTCGCCGGTCCGAAACCAACCGCGCCCGTCTTCGTCGATTCCTTCTGGATAAGCGTCCGCTGTTGCATCGGGATCGTTCCAATAACTCTTTAAGTTTTGAATTGTCTTAACCCAGACCTCCCCTACTTCTTCTTCAGCCAAATCCTCATGAGTTTCAGGGTCGACAATTCGCAACTCGACGTCACCCCAAACACGACCTGCTGAGCGGAGCAGATGGGCCCGTGGACCTCCAGGATCATGGTCATCCGCTCGAAGTATTGTCACGCCCCCAGTCGTTTCGGTTAACCCATAGGCTTGAACAAACTTGCACCCCATCAGACTCATACTTCCCGCCAGAACTTCTTCTGTAATCGGTGATGCTCCATAAACCATGCAACGCAAACTTGAAAAATCAGTGCCCTCGGCCTCAGGCGTAATCAAAAGGAACTGCAATATGGCCGGAACCAACAATGCATTCGTAACCGAATAAGCCTCGATCAACCGAAGCAACTCAACAAGGTCAGCCTCCCTCAAAAGCACATTCGTGCCCCCGTTAAAGAGCCCCACCACTCCCCAGCCGCTCCCGGCAATGTGGAAGAGTGGCATCGCTACAAGGTTGACGCTGTCGGTATCGAAGTACCATTCTTCGCTCGCCGCAGGAAGCATCTCAAAGAAGTTTCGGTTAGTTAGCTCGACACCCTTGGGAAGACCAGTCGTTCCGGAGGTATACAACTGATACGAAGTGTCGGTCCACCCAACTTCTACATTGGGATCGACATCAGCAGCCGATCCAATCCAGGACGAATAGTCCACATGGGGACCGGCTTCTCCCACCACAACTACGGTGCTGATGCTTGTCAGCTCCATCTGCTCATAATGGCCCAAAAACTCTTCGCCGATTAAGAGAACTTTCGCTCCCGAGTGGTTGAGGATGTACTCCATTTCAGGAGCAGCCAGCCGCCAGTTCACCGCGACCCCAACCGCATTAATTTTGCTCGCGCCGAAAAGAAAACTGAAATACTCCGGGCCATTCTTATCTAAATGAGCAACACGGTCTTGAGCCCCTACACCGGCTGCGATCAAAGCATTCGCTACCTGATTGGATTCTTGGTCCAACTCCGCATAGGTCCATTGGCGATCCTCGAAAATCATGGCAACTTTGTCTGGTTGACTCGCCGCGTGAACGCGTGTGATATCCGCTAGTGAAGTGATAGTCGACATCTGCCAGTACCTCCGGTGGCCCTTAAAACGACGTTCTGACTTTACCGACTGCGAGTCCCGCAACTGACACGGTGCGTTCATACAAAGAAGATGTAGGTTTAATTCGGTACCTAGAGCTAAATGGAGTGGCATGTCCAAAATTATTTACACCCATACAGACGAGGCACCGGCTCTTGCGACCTACTCTTTCCTGCCCGTTATCCAAGCATTCGCGAAGGCCGCTGGAATTTCAGTCGAAACTCGTGACATTTCGTTGGCTGGCCGCGTGATCGCAGCCTTTCCAGAACTTCTCAACGACGATCAGAGAATCTCCGACCATCTCGCCGAACTAGGCGACATGACGCTCTTACCCGATGCGAACATCATCAAACTGCCCAATATTTCTGCATCCATTCCTCAACTCCAGGCAACCATCTCCGAACTCCAGGCCGCTGGTTTCGCAGTGCCGGATTACCCCACTGAGCCTTCCACAGAAGAAGAACATGAAACCCAAAAGCGATATGACCGCATCAAAGGTTCGGCTGTTAATCCGGTATTGAGAGAAGGCAACTCAGATCGGAGAGCACCAAAAGCAGTCAAAGCGTTTGCTCAAAAGTTCCCTCATTCCATGGGCGCCTGGTCACCCAACTCAAAGACTCATGTTGCGAGCATGGGAGCCCATGACTTTCGCTCCAATGAGATATCAACGACGGTTGACTCGGACACAACGGTTCACATCGAGCACTTAACCGAAAGCGGAGAGCGCATCACCCTTAAAGAAGTCTCGCTATCAGCAGGCGAAGTTGTTGACGCCACATTTATGTCCGTACGCCATCTCCAAGGATTTCTCAATGAACAAATTGAGGACAGCAAAGCCCAGGACGTTCTGTTTTCGTTACATCTGAAAGCCACCATGATGAAGGTCTCGGACCCAATCATTTTTGGCCACTGCGTGCGTGCCTATTTCTCAACAGTGTTTGAACAACACGGAGAGCAGCTCGAAGCCCTCGGAGTCAACGTAAACAACGGTTTCGGCGATCTCCTCGAAGCGCTCGAATCTTTACCCGCCGACGAAAGAGCGGCAATCGAGGCCTCGATCTCGGAGGCATACGCCAACGGCCCATCACTCGCCATGGTGGACTCCGACCGTGGCATAACTAATTTGCATGTACCGAGCGACATCATTGTCGATGCCTCTATGCCAGCCATGCTTCGCTCGTCGGGGCAAATGTGGAACGCCGACGGCGAAATGCAGGACACAAAAGCAGTCATTCCCGATAGCAGCTACGCCGGCATCTATCAGGCCGTAATCGATGACTGTATTGCCCACGGAGCTTACGATCCGACAACTATGGGGTCGGTCCCCAACGTCGGGCTGATGGCACAAAAAGCCGAGGAATACGGCAGCCACGACAGAACTTACGAAGTCGATCAGCCCGGGACCGTATCCGTCGTGACGCCGGACGGGGATGTACTACTCCAACACCAAGTTGAGGTAGGTGACGTCTGGAGGATGTGCACGGTTAAGGACGCTGCAATTAGAGATTGGGTAAAGCTCGCTGTTGCGCGAGGGCACGCTACTGGAGCAACTGTTGTGTTCTGGCTAGACGCCCAGCGCGCCCACGACGCCCAGTTAATCGAAAAGGTCAACACCTACCTCGCTGAACACGACACTGATGGGCTCACCATAGAAATCCTCTCCCCTGTCGAGGCCACCAAACTCTCTCTCCAGCGGATTAGGGCCGGAGAAGACACCATCTCGGTAACAGGAAATGTGTTACGTGACTACAACACCGATCTGTTCCCAATACTTGAGGTTGGAACGTCCGCAAAAATGCTTTCTATCGTGCCCCTCATGAACGGCGGAGGACTATTTGAAACAGGAGCCGGGGGCTCAGCTCCAAAACACGTACAACAATTCGAAGCTGAAAATCATTTGCGATGGGACAGCCTCGGTGAATTCCTCGCTTTGGCAGTGTCCTTTGAACATCTCGCTCAAGCAACCAGCAACCCCACCGCCAACATCTTGGGATCCGCTCTAGATGTTGCCACGGGACGACTCCTTGACGAAGGCAAATCTCCCAGCCGGAAAGTCAACGAACTAGACAACCGAGGCAGCCATTTCTATATAGCGATGTGGTGGGCCCAAGCAATGACAGAGCAAACCGACGACCGCGACTTAGCCGTCCTCTTTGCTCCCCTAGCTGAGGCACTAAACGCANCAGAAGAGACAATCCTTCAGGAACTCATCGAATGCCAAGGAAAGCCCATGGACATAGGCGGTTACTACTTCCCCAACCCAGNACTGGCAGCCGAAGCGATGAGNCCCAGCCCAACTTTCAACANAATAATTGACGAGTTCACCNTCTGACNCACNACCGANACGTCTTTNCGATCGGCACCGCTATTTCGAAATGCACCTGNTTCCCATACCGGAATAATTTGTCGCGAAATTGTCGCATTCAGTTCTTGCTATTTTTAGGCCAAATAGCTTAGTTTTTCGGCACTGAACGCACGTTAGGCTGCCTAACGCAGGAAGCCTTCGGGGGCCCCTGCCGAGGAAGGGGATCAGCGCAACAGTGACTGAATCGGCAACTCCTTCGCGCAGTGAGGCACTGCTAGAGGTTGAGGACCTGAGTACTCATTTCTCAATCGGCGCCGGGCGGCTGCGCGCGGTCGACGGGGTGAGCTTTTCCTTGCAACCAGGCCAAACCATGGGAATTGTTGGTGAAAGCGGTTCAGGGAAGACAGTGCTCTCACGGACCATCATGCGTCTAAATCTTGGGAACAACGTCCATACATCAGGAAGAGTCCGATTTCTAGATAAGGATCTCCTAGCGCTTCCGATGAACGCGATGACAGACATCTGGGGCCAAGAGATCGCCATGGTGTTCCAGGACCCCATGACCTCGCTGAATCCCGTCGTGAAGGTGGGCAGGCAAGTTAGCGAACACGTGCGCAAGCACCTAGGGGTTTCCAAAACTGAAGCCAAGAACCTGGCTGTCGAGCTTCTCCGAAGCGTCCGCATCCCTGAAGCCGAAACAGCCATCGATAGATACCCCCACGAGCTATCCGGTGGCATGCGTCAGCGAGTATCAATAGCAATTGCTTTAGCATGCAGCCCCAAATTGCTATTTGCCGATGAGCCAACCACAGCACTAGACGTCACAGTCCAACACCAGATTCTGAATCTGCTGGGAATGCAACAGCAAGAGCGCTCCATGGCAATGGTCTTAGTCACTCACGATTTAGGAGTAGTAGCTGGACGCACCGATGAAATTTTGGTGATGTACGCCGGCAAGATCGTCGAAAAAGCCAAAACGGCCGAAATTTTCCAAACAACTGAGCATCCCTACACAGAAGCGCTGCTCCGATCCATCCCGAAGACAGATCAACCTAGTCACACACGCCTCGCTGCTATAGCTGGTCGCCCCCCAACTCTCATCGAAATCACCAAAGGGTGTTCCTTTAGTCCGCGTTGCCCCTACGCCCAAGAACGCTGCTTCGAAGAGGAACCAGTTCTCGAAGAGACAAGTCCTGACCATTACACCGCGTGTTGGTATCGGGTTGGCACACCTGAAAATCAAGAAGCTTGGGATAAGAACCTGGCTGCAGGCCATCTTTCGACTCTCGCTATAGACCAAGGCCACATAGTCGATGACGTCCCAGTCAACGTTGGATCAGGTGGCAACTAATGGCTGGCAGCGGAAAGGCTCATCTTCGTGATCGAGAGGATGTCTTAATCCGGGCTGAAGACTTAGTCGTCGAGTTCCCGATCTCCAAAGATCGGGTAGTGAATGCTGTCAGCGGCATAAGCCTCGATGTCAAACGAGGAGAAACTCTCGGCCTCGTAGGCGAATCAGGTTGCGGCAAATCCACCACAGCCAAGTCCCTCATCCAACTCCCAGCACCAACCTCGGGAACAGTGACCTTTGCCGGAAACGACTTAACCGAACTGGCGGGCGAGGACCTCCGGAGAACCCGAACCGACCTCCAAATGATCTTCCAGGATCCCATTTCCTCCCTAAACCCTCGCCGCAAGATCGGAGACGTAGTAGCCGAACCTCTGCGCGTATGGGGGCCCCGCGAATCAACCGAGCAAACAGAGTTAGTAAACGCAATGCTCGAGGCTGTTGGCATTGACCCGCGGATCGCACGCGGCAAACGGCCTCACGAGTTCTCCGGCGGTCAATGCCAACGCATTTCAATCGCCCGAGCCCTGGTCCTCAACCCACAGGTAATCATCTGCGACGAACCGGTCTCAGCGCTCGATGTATCCGTACAAGCACAGATTTTGAATATGCTTGAGGACCTCAAAGCCGACTATGGGTTGACGTTGGTGTTCATTGCACACGATCTCGCCGTTGTTAAAAACGTCTCTGACCGTGTCGCGGTCATGTACTTGGGCAAGATGTGCGAAGTGTCTGAATCCAATTCGCTCTACGCCACACCAGCTCATCCATACACAAGGCTTTTATTGAGTTCTAGTCCTGTCCCGGATCCGGAAGCCAACATTGACGTCACCATGGTTGAGGAGGGCGACGTTCCCTCCCCCATAGATCCGCCTAGTGGATGCCGGTTTAGAACTCGCTGCGAATATGCCACCGAGCGATGCGTCCAAGAAGAACCGATCATGCGCCAAGTAGCCGACGACCATTTCGTCGCTTGTCATCACCCACTCGTCTCCGTACCCGAACCGGCGGAGGTGAGCGCCTGAACAATTTTCGCTCTTGAGAATCAAGGGCTGCGCGACCAGGCACCCGCCAGGCGCGCTTTCTTATACCAGCAAGAACTCAGGGAGGGTTCAAATGAAAAAGAGCTGGCTACAAATCATCGCTTCGCTTTTCGCGTTTGCTTTGATAGCAGCTGCCTGTGGAGGCAGTGACTCCGGGTCCGATAGCGACACCGCGAGCAGTACAGAAACAGCTACAACTGAAGCTGAGGAAGAAGTAATCGAATCCGGCACAGAAGCCGAAGGAGATGTTGACACCGAAGTTGAGGAAGTAGTCGAAAAAAGCAACTACGGCGGCGACCTAATCGTCGGCCTTGAAGCCGAGGCTACGGGCCTACGCCCATGGGAAGACGCTTGTTCTTCCCCGTGTCTCACCATGGTGGTGGCAGTCCACGATTTGTTGGTTCAAATCAGGACAGACGGCACAATTGGGCCTTGGTTGGCTACAGCTTGGGAAGCGAATGACACTTTTACCGAGTGGACTTTCCAACTTGAAGAAGGCGTAACCTTCCATAACGGAAGCGCTTTTACAGCCCAGACGCTCGTGGATATGTTTGAGCTGCAAAAGGTTGGCGCTTCGGCTGCCGGCATCGTTACGGCAGCAGGCCTCCAAGAGGTCGTGGCTGTAGATGACTACACGGTCAAGTACGTTCTTGGCCAAGCGCATTCAGCGTTCCCGTCGTTCTTGGTTCAGACGCCTCTAGGGGCTGTCTTCGATCCTGATGCGGCCAACGCTGACTTTGACGGCTACTCCATGAATCCAATAGGAACCGGTCCATTCATGATGGATAAGCGGGACCTCGACAACGAAACCATTGTTGTTCGGAACCCGAACTATTGGATGAGCGATGCCGACGGTAACCAACTGCCGTATCTGGATTCCGTAACGTTCCGACCGATTCCTGATGAAGGAACCCGTTTGGATTCGTTGCTTTCAGGTACTACCAACGCTATGCAAACCCTGCGCCAAGGCACCATCCGTGACGCCAGAAGCTCCAAAGCTGATGGCGCTGACATTGTTCTCCTCGAATTCCAAGGGAACAACGTCGGTGGCGGCATGTACAACCTGAACAACCCGCCTTTGGACGACGTTCGGGTTCGCAAGGGCCTAACCCATATGAATAACCAGGACGCCGTGATCGAGGCACTTGGTGGAACTGGAATTTCACTTCCAGGAAGTCAATGGTTCAGCCCAGATAGCCCTTGGTACTCAGAAAAGGTTGCCGCAGCGTGGCCTAACTTCGACCTAGCGGCTGGTAAGGCTCTAATCGAAGAGTACGTAAACGATCCCGAGCGGTCTGATGGTCGAGCAGTGGGCGAGAACATCGAACTGGAACTTTCGTGTCCGCCAGATCCAACGCTTATCGCAGCGATGCAGGTGATCGAACAGCTCTGGTCATCAAGTGGGCTGATCGACGTCAATATGACAAATTACGATCAGCAAACCCACATCGGCTACGCATTGGGTGCGCCACCAGACTTCATGGGATCCCATGGAGCCCACTGCTGGCGTTGGTCAAGCGATAACGATCCGTCGACGGAGCTCAATCGTCAAATGGCGCCGCACACCTTGGGTGTTGCTGCTGCCTACGGGCTCGACGGCATCTTCACACCAACCAACTTCTTCAACTGGTTTGACATCGAAGTATTCGGTTGGCTCGTAGCCGCAATCGGAACCGATAAGTTCGAAGAGCGTTATGCGCTTTACGAAATGGTGATGATGCGGATCGCTCGTGATGTACCGATTTGGTATTCCGGCCACACCGCAACGATGCTCGCCATAGAGTCCGGCCTCGAAGGCGTCAACGGCTGGGTGCTTCCCGATGGGACATTCGGCGGTCAAGGCTGGGCCGTTCCACAGTTGAACCAGGCTTTCTGGAGCAACTAGAGCTATTAAGCCACTAATCGCGATCCCCAGGCAGGAGTTCAATTGTTAGGAAAAGTCATAGCGCTACGAATGGTCAGGCTTATCGCCACCCTGTTCGCGGTGTCTCTAATTACTTTCCTGATGGTTGAGCAACTGCCTGGGGATCCGGTTTTGGCAATTCTTCCCCCCGAGGCGCTCGACGACCTCGAGAATATCGAACGGATTCGCAAAGAGTTGCGTCTAGACGATTCGGTAGTCACCCGTTATTTCCGATGGGTAGGCGACGCTTTACAAGGGGATCTTGGCAAGTCCTATATCACCGACCAACCGGTAACGGATGCCATCAAAGATCGCATCCCAGTAACCCTGGAGTTGGCCTTCCTCGCAACCTTTCTCGCAGCTGTCTTAGCGGTACCTATCGGCGCCCTCTGCGCATATCGGGAAGGAAGCCGTTTCGACCGNGTCATGTCGGGCATAACTACCACCGCTCTTTCAATCCCCGGTTTCGTGGCCGGCATTTTCTTCATCTGGCTCTTCACCCTCAAATTCAACTGGTTACCTTCGACAGGGTGGAACCGCATCAGCGACAAGGGCCTCATCGCCAATTTAAAAACAGCAATTCTTCCTGCTGCTTCCCTTGCTTTGGCCCCTTTAGCGATAAACGCTCGACTAATCCGAGCCGACATGATCGGCACCCTCAAAGAGGATTATGTTCTCTCTGCTAGAGCGAAAGGCTTACGCGACCGCTACATCCTCATGCGGCATGCCCTCCGCCCCAGCTCACTTACTGCGGTAACGGTTTTCGCTCTCCAATTCGGAGGACTCATCGGAGGCACCGTCGTAATCGAAACAATNTTTGCACTACCGGGACTCGGCACCCGCCTTATCAGTGGCATTTATCAACGTGACGTGATGATGATCCAAGGAATCACGCTGTTCATTGCATCTGTCTACGTCATAGTCAACGCCGCAGCCGANTTTCTGTACCTAGCNCTTGACCCCCGAATTCGGAGGCGATGATGTCAGGACAACAGGAACCAAGCAACCCACGATCTACNAGAACTCGAGGCTCCCTACGGACAGNATTCTCCGAAATGCCGTTAGGGATCAAACTTGCGCTCACCTGGATGCTTTTCATTATCGGGGCCGCCATTTACACGCGTCTAGATCGCTTACTTGGGCAGGCCCTTCCCCTTCAGGACCCCTTCTACCAACCATTTCTTTTCGGAGAAGNAAAGCCAGTGGAAGGCCCATCATCAGCCCACATTCTCGGCACCGACGTGCTTTCTCGCGACAATTTNTCGCGACTCTTGCATGGTTCNTGGGTCTCGCTAATCGTTGCAGCAACAGTGGTGTCATTCGGTGTGACAGTTGGAGCCGTCATAGGCGCTGCGGTGGGTTANATACGAGGACGTTGGGAAGCGATCGTCATGGCGATCCTGGANGTCATAATAGCTTTCCCAGCCCTGGTCCTACTCTTAGCTCTCGTTTCCATCTACAAGGTGCGAAATCTAACCATGATCGCTCTGGTCTTTGGTGTTTTAGGAATTCCNACNTACGTCCGCATTGCGCGAGCNAGCACTTTGGGAGTCGCTAGCCGCGAATTCGTTCAAGCAGCGGAAGCGATCGGAACCAGACGAACAGCGATTTTGTTTCGCGAGATTATTCCCAACATTCTCCCAGCCTTATTTGCCTACGCTCTCATTAATGCTGGGTTNGTGATCGTGATTGANGGCACCTTGTCTTACTTAGGTCTCAGCGTNCAAGTCCCAGAGCCCACGTGGGGCAACATGATCAACGAGGGACGGCGAGACATCAGACAAACCGTCTTACCAATATTTTGGCCTGGGTTATTTTTGACGCTTACTGTGGTGTCGCTCAATCAACTTGGAGACTGGTTACAGCAGCGAGTTGCCGTCAAGTCGTCCGCGCTCTAATTACGCCTCATCTTCTCCGGACTCAATTCCGAGGAGGTTCCCGCCGTCGAGAGTTCCCGTGTCGCGATAAACGTCAAGCTTCGCTCGACTGTCGTCGATGTCGAGATTACGCATTGTCAACTGCCCAATCCGGTCTAAGGGACCGAACGACTGGTCTTCGACGCGTTCCATGGACAACCGCTCCGGTTCGTAGGTGAGGCCGGGGCCTTGAGTGTTCACGATGGAGTAATCGTCGCCTCGCCGGAGACGGAGTGTGACTTCGCCAGAAATCGCTGAACCTACCCACCTCAATAACGGTTCACGCAGCATCAGACTCTGAGGATCGAACCANCGACCTTCATAAAGTAAACGCCCAAGCCTTCTNCCCATGGTGCGGTAGTTCTCAATCGTGCTTTCGTTGTGAATGGCACTCACCAGGCGTTCGTAGGCGATATGTAGGAGAGCAAGTCCCGGGCCTTCGTAAATACCTCTCGATTTAGCTTCGATTATCCGATTTTCAATTTGATCACTCATTCCAAGACCATGTCGACCGCCCAGCGAATTGACGGTTCGTACCAGCGCGATTTGATCNTCGAACCGCTGACCATTTACCNCTACCGGCCAGCCCTCTTCNAACAAAAGGGTGACGTCTTCTTCTTCAATCTCCACTGNGTTATCCCAATGCGCNACACCCATGATGGGCGACACAATGTCCATCCCNTGATCTAGTTCTTCTAGCGCTTTTGCTTCGTGTGTNGCGCCCCAAATGTTCGCGTCTGTGGAATATGCCTTCTCGACCGGATCGCGATACGGNAAAGCCCGCTCAGTAAGAAACTCGCTCATTCCCGTGCGACCACCGAGCTCATTTACGAACNCTTCGTCAAGCCANGGTTTATAAACCCTAAGGTTTGGATTCACCATCAAGCCGTACCGATAGAACCGCTCGATGTCATTGCCTTTATAAGTNGATCCATCTCCCCAGATATCGACCCCATCTTCTTTCATTGCTGCGACCAGCATGGTGCCAGTTACGGCCCTACCTAATGGCGTGGTATTGAAATAGGTCTTTCCTGCTGTCGAGATATGAAAAGCGCCACACTGCAACGCCATTAATCCTTCTCGAACCAGTTCTGCTCTGCAGTCAACTATGCGAGCTGNCTCGGCGCCGTATTGGAGAGCCCTGTCAGGGACTTCCTCAAGGTTCGGCTCGTCATATTGACCCAAATCTGCTGTATAGGCNTACGGGATAGCCCCACGTTCTCGCATCCACGCAACTGCCGCTGAGGTGTCCAAACCGCCAGAAAAGGCAATCCCAACTCGTTCGCCTTGCGGCAATGACATCAAAACCTTCGACATAGAGAAACAACCGTAGGGCATAAGACCCCCATTGCCTTGCATAAGTTTCTTCTCTGAGCGTTTAAGATTGNCCTCCGAAGGGGTAACTNAAGTGGAAATAGCCGAGCGGGTAGCTGAACTAGTACAAATTCCAAGCGTTAATCCGCTGCAGGCAGGCCCAAAGTCTGGAGAAGACGGAGAGCGCGCCTTATCAGCGTGGTTAGCTGACCACGCNGAAGCGCTCGGAGCGGACGTCGTGGTCGACGAAGTAGAAGACGGTCGNTGCAATGTATATGCACGCTTTGAAGGCACTTCTGATCGGGCCGTGACNGTTGACGTCCACCTCGACACTGTTGGNGTGNAACACATGGAGGGCGATCCGTTTGACGGNCGAATCGAANACGGTCGTGTATATGGACGCGGATCCGTTGACACCAAGCCGACTCTTGCCGTTGTGTTACAAGTTCTCGAAGAACTCCGAGCTTCGGGGCAACGGCCCTCACGTACNATCAACCTGGTCGGCACAGTCTCCGAAGAAGGAGGGGGATTGTTAGGGGCTGCTCGCTACCGCGACTGGTTGCTGGAACGAGGGCAAACAATTGAGCAGGTAGTCGTTGCTGAACCAACTATGTGTGCACCGGTTCATGGCCACAAGGGAGGTATTGGACTCGACGTAACCGTCCATGGCCACGCAGCTCATTCATCCAAGCCGCACCTAGGCGCCAACGCATTGAGCGGCGCTGCGCGGGTCGTTGTGGCGATCGACGANGAACAAGAACGACTCGCCGCGCTAGAAGCAATCACCCCGGTGGGTAAAGGCACTGTGTCGGTCACAGAACTAGCAGGCGGTTTAGCTCGCAACATTATTCCGGACGCATGCACGATGTATGTCGGGCGCCGCACTGCNCCNGA
Source organism: Actinomycetota bacterium (assembly GCA_002724355.1). Classification (GTDB taxonomy): domain Bacteria; phylum Actinomycetota; class Acidimicrobiia; order Acidimicrobiales; family Poriferisodalaceae; genus UBA6944. Next base: position 33,676 of record PBOM01000030.1, read on the forward strand.
AGAAGACGTCGACGAAGTTCGANNGGCGTTGTGCAAACTCATCGAAGACAGCGCCGCNCCGTTGGCAACGACGATCGAGTCTCTCTACGGCGATGGCAGTCCGGGTTTTTATCAAGATCCTTCCTGCGATCTGGTGACCGTGTTAGCTCAGCTAGCGGATACANCTCCAGCTACAGCAGAGTACGGGTCAAATGCCCTGAAATACGGCGAGGTAGCNGAACAACTAGTCGTTTTTGGGCCAGGCTCTATTGATCAAGCCCACCAAGCCGTTGAGTGGGTCGATATCGATCAATTAAACCGAGCAGTCAACATCTACCGAACCTGGTTCACNCAATAGNGTCNGCNNGTTGCGACGCTACATTTAGCGCAAAGGAAATCATTTCATCTAGGGTGCTCTGCCGTTCTTCGGAGCTAAGACGCTCCCCTGTGGTGAGATGATCTGAAATCGTCACCAAGCTCAACGCCTGCTTGTTTTCGATCTGAGCTAAGGCATACAAAGCAGCCGTCTCCATTTCCACACAAAGGACCCCGTCTTCAATCATCCGATCATTCAGTCCTTCATCAGGCTCGTAAAAGATGTCCGACGTGAACACAGTGCCACTGCGCAACGTCAATCCGGCCTCAGCCCCGAGATCGACAGCAGCATCGAGAAGAGACGCTGTAGGGCCAAGTTCGTAGTCCGCTCCGCCAAGCAGTAGTTCAGGCATTCGGCTATTGGTGATGCACCCGGAAGCAACCACCATGTCCCTTAGCTCCAGTTGAGGCGCGAATCCACCAGCGGTGCCGATACGAATAATCGTCTCGACATCAAAAGAGCGATACAACTCGGTGATATAGATCGCTGCTGATGGCATTCCCATACCTGAGGGCATCACGGAGATCTCACGCCCCTGGTAATTACCCGTGTAGCCCACAGCGTTACGAACATCAGATACAAGTCGACTGTTCTCCAAATAGTTTTCTGCGATATAGGTGGCTCGACGAGGATCACCAGGCATTAACACCACCTTGGCGAAATCGCCTACCGCTGCGTCGATATGGGGAGTTGACATTTCAGACCTCCGGTCGCAGNAAATCGTCGATGCTGTCTTCTTGATGCAATTCTTTCCTATCTAAATGGACTCCGTGAAAATTAAGTTTCGCAGCGGCAATCTCAGAATCAATTTCAGGAGCGATCACATGAACACCTTGAGCTACTTCCCCACGAGCAAGTTCGTGGCAACCCACCCCCTGAACAGCGAAAGACAAATCCATGATCTCGATTGGATGCCCTAGGCCTCCAGCTATGTTCACCAACGCACCGTTTGCAAGGACAAGCATGGAACGGTCGTCGGGCAAGACATACTCATCAATACCGCTTCGTACGGAGCGGAAGCTCTTCGCCTCATCGGCAAGCGCTTCGACGTCTATCTCTAAATCATGGTGCCCTGCATTAGCCAAAATCGCCCCATCTTTCATAAGTGAGAAGTGCTCTCTCGACAACGCCCGACGGCCTCCCGTTGCAGTAATCACAAAATCCGCCGTCGGCAGCGACGTAGCGAGATTCCCGACTTGGTGACCATCCATGAACGCCTCGAGCGCTTTGACTGGATCAACCTCGACCACCCATGCGGTGCCGCCAAGAGCCCGGACATGAGCGGCGATTCCTCGGCCAACCCAGCCATACCCAAGAAGTGCAACCGTCTTTCCGGCCATCAGCATGTTGGTGAGGTTCAAAATCGCTTGAACGGTGCTCTGCCCAGTTCCGTATCTGTTGTCAAACAGATGCTTACATAAAGCGTCATTGGCGGCCAAGGCCGGGAATGGCAACATATCTCTCTCCGCTAAAGCCATGAGGCGAGCCACACCCGTAGTTGTCTGCTCGGTAACACCACTTAGCTCCGCGAATAAATCCGGTCTGTGAGTCGCCATTCTTATTGTTAACTCGGCGCCGTCATCGATGATGAAATCAGGCGCGGTTTCAGCTACTGCTAAGAGATCTTTCTCCCAAGCTTCATAACCACTGTCGCGCACTGAATGGACCTGTATTTCTCGGTCCACTAGCGCCGCCGCGATTTCATCACGCGTGGAGTGTGGATTNGATCCTGCGACNACTACTTCCGCGCCGGCATCAGCCAAAACCGTCGCNAGAAAAGCCGTCTTGGCTTCTAAATGAACAACTACTGCGACTTTTCGACCCTTGAGGGCACCGTCGCGAAGTCTGTCTCGCAGAAATCCATCGACGAGGGGTGAGTGTCGCCGAGCCCAATCAATCGCGAGATGGCCTTCAGGCGCGAGATCTATGTCGAGTATTCGAGAAATATTTAGTGCAGACACGAGATGAGTGTTACACGATCTGACTCTATTCTTCTGCCATGNCGGTAATTGTGGCGGGTGGCGGTATAGCTGGAATGACGATGGCGTTGACTTGCCACCAGTTAAATATCCCTGTTGTCGTCCACGAAAGCGTCGAGAAACTCGAACCTCTAGGGGTAGGAATAAACCTGCAACCGAATGCNGTAAGAGAGCTGTTTGATCTTGGCTTTCAAGAACAACTCGATCACATCGGNATCGAGGCAAAAGAGTGGGCTCTAGTAGGACGCAATGGCAATGACGTTTGGGCCGAACCACGTGGACGTGATGCTGGCTATCTGTGGCCCCAATACTCGGTTCACCGCGGCCAACTACAAATGATGCTGTATGAAGCAGTTCTCGAAAGGCTCGGTACCCAAGCTGTTGTAACAGGCAGCCGACTAGCTAACTACCGAACCCTCGGCGATACCGTCGAGGTGGCTTTCGTTGACCAGTCCGGAAAGGAGTCCACCTCCGAGGGGAACGTTCTTGTGGGGGCCGACGGGCTACATAGCGCAGTGCGGGCACAAATGCACCCCGATGAGGGTTCACCAATTTGGGGTGGCCCTGTGATGTGGCGGGGCACATCAGTTGCTCCGCCTATCCGCACGGGAGCATCCTTCGTGCTAGTNGGGAAACTGGAACAGCGGTTTGTCTGCTACCCGATAAGCAAAGCAGACCCAGAGACCGGTCTGGCAACTATCAACTGGATAGCCGAACTGACATATGACACATCACAAGGCTGGGGTGACNGCGACTGGAACAAACAAGTTCCGATCAGCAAATTCTTGTCTCATTTCGAAGATTGGTCCTACGACTGGCTCGACATACCGGGCCTTATCCAACAGGCNTCCGCGGTATACGAGTATCCGATGGTTGACCGAAATCCGGTGGATACATGGATTGACGGAAATTGTGTCCTAATCGGAGATGCTGCCCACGTTATGTATCCCGTTGGGTCAAATGGGGCCAGTCAAGCAATAGTTGACGCCCGCGTGTTGGGCGCTGCGTTCCTCGAACATGGCGTATCGCATCGCGCCCTCGCACACTACGAGGCTGAAATGCTCGCNGACATGAACCANCTGGTCCTNAGAAATCGAGGCGCCGGACCTATCGGGATTCTCGGGATCGTCGAAGAGCGTTGTGGCGGAGTGTTCGACGATATTGAGGATGTAATACCCCGAGAAGAAATCGAGGAATATATGGGGGCGTACAAAACTGCTGCGGGGTTCGCCATGGATGCCCTAAATGGCGCCCCNCCAACCATTAGCACTTGATCCTTATCAGTCAGCTCATCTAGTCAAGCTCTGAGGCCAAGCGCGAGTTATTTGAATCCAGTGGAGTCTGGNTCATCTCCAGATGAAGACGGCCTCCCGTGGTGTACGGATGATTTGCCAGGACATCATGATTGAGGTGCACACCCAAGCCAGGTTCTCTAGGTGGCAACATCCAACCCGACTCCCAATCCAAGGGAGACGCGACCACTTGTTGGTGGAAATCACTCAAGATTGTTTCGAGAATCAAAAAATTAGGAAGTGTGAACCCTAGGTGCGTCGCAGCAGCATGCGCTACTGGACCGCAGTAAATGTGAGGTGCNACTTGCGCATTGAAGAGCTCTGCCAAAGCCGCGATTTTTTTGGTCTCCCACAGCCCTCCACTGCGGCCAACATTTGGCTGAAGTATCCGAACTCCCACTCGGAGTGCCTCATGAAACTCTTTGCGAGTTGTCAAACGCTCTCCGGCGGCAATGGGAATAGATGTGCTCGTAGCGACTGCCTTAAGTCCATCTATTTGATCTGGGGGGCAGGGCTCCTCAAACCAGAGCGGNTCAAACNGTTCGATGCGTCGAGCCAATCGGATAGCCGACGCCGTCGTCATTTGGCCATGAGTTCCCAACAGAATGTCAGCGCGGTCCCCTACGGCTTCGCGTATTCGCCGAACGGAGTATTCCGCGCGACTTAGTTCAGCCANCGACAGCTCCCGACCTCCCTGAAAGGAGTATGGACCGACAGGGTCTTGCTTGATGGCGGTAAATCCCATCTCGAGAAATCGCAATGCACTCTCCGCCGCAGCGTCCCCATCGTGGTAGACGTCACCTTCGCCGTCAGCTGGATTTCCTAAATCATTGGTTTGGGTTGGGTAAAGGTAGGAATAAGTGCGTAACCGGTCNTGGAACTTTCCACCCAACAGCTCAAATACCGGCACACCNTGTGCCTTTCCCAGGATGTCCCAAATNGCCATTTCGATTCCGCTAAACACCCCCATCATGGATATGTCAGGGCGTTGCGTGAANCCAGCTGAGTACACCCGCCGGAACATAGTTTCGAGGTGGTGTGGATCCTCACCCTCTATGAACCGAGCGAAAGTATCTTCAACCATTNCACTCGCTACGTCCCCAGAAACCGGCACGCCGTAGCATTCCCCTGTGCCTGTTATGCCGTCGTCTGTTACGACCTCAACGAACAACCAGAAGGAACCTCCGATGCCGTCAGGAGGAACGGTGACATAGGTTTGCACCTTTTCTAGGCGCATCAGTTGCCCGACGAAGCGTTAGGTAGGCAACTCGGTGATGAAAAGCGGAATTTCACGGTCGGTCTTTTCTTGGTATTCGGCATAAGGGGAGAAAGCTTCCACTGAACGCTCCCACCACTCGGCGCGTTCTTCTCCGCTGAGTAACCTCACCGTNGTCTCGAAGGGCTCCGGGCCGTCCTGGATCAGGACGGTCGAATTGGCCATGAGGTTGTGGTACCAGCCGGGGTGGTTAACCGCCCCTCCTTTTGAGGCCACGATGGCGTATTGCCCTTCGTGCTCGACTTTCATTAANGGCACCTTGCGNACAAGTCCCGTGCGATGCCCGATTGTGGTCATCACNATGACCGGCAGGCCGGTATCTCGGAGGGTGTTTCCCTCTNGACCATTCGACTTTTCGTACACGTCGGCTTGCTCTGCTACCCATTCCCAGGTGCTTGGGCCGTATTCGCCATCAAAGTTCATCAACACACCCTAGAGGGCCATCATGACTCTGGCCATGGATCCGCCATTTCCTTTGGCAGTGAAACTTCGAATGCGTTCAGGGTGAGACATATAAGGCAGTAGTAACCAACNGTGGTGACGAGTTCGACTGCTCCAGCCTCAGANAAGGATCCCACTAACTCTTCGTGCANCTCAGTTGAAACGCGATGATCCGNCAACAAGGTAGTGGTATAGCGATGAGCCAGTTCCAAGTCACCGACCCAGCCCGTATTTTCTCCAGCAGCCAAACGGTCGAGAGCATCTGGATCTAATCCTGCTTCGATCCCGATAGCCCTATGAGCGGCGAACTCAAACTTTGCTTTGTAGTGAACACCAACTGTGCAGATAGCAACCTCGCGTACGTCAGGCGGAAGTTCTGTTTTGAAACGAACCGCAGCGCCCAGGTCNAAGGCNGGGTGACCTACGTTGGGCGCGGATTGCCAAACACCAAACGGACCTCTCCCCCACACTTCTGGNCCGAGGCCTTTTCTTGATCCCACAACGGCGTCGCGCAACGCCTGCTGNGCATCATCTAAGGCNTCCNCNTGCGGTATCCCGATACGGCTCATCGACCACTCCATTTNGGTTCGCGACGATCAAAAAACGCNCTAATNCCCTCCTTGCGATCTTCNCTAGCAAAGACCTCGGATCGAGCATGNTCCGTGGCGGCCCAACCGAGCGTGTCGCCATCAGCCAAGATTCGTTCCATCGCCTGTACTGAATTGCGGGTTGATGTCGGGGAATTCGCCGCAATTTGCTTCGCTAGAGCTATCGCCTCTTGCAATGCATCACCGGAGTCAACTAGCCGATTCACTAGGCCGTACTGAAAAGCCCTGTCCGCTGGAAGCTCTTCGCCGGTCAGAACTAATTCCTTTGCAATGTGTAACGGCAAAGATCGCAGCGCTCTAAACAACCCTCCACTAGTAGGTAATACGCCACGCTTAACTTCAGGTAGACCTAGTCGAAGGTCTTTAGAAGCCACGATCAGGTCGCAGCAGAACAATATTTCCATGCCACCACCAAGCGCCAAACCCTCGGCAGCGGCAATAAGGGGTTTCAGACGTTTCCGTCTGATCACTCCGTACTCCCCACCCCGTTCAGTTTGCCCGCTTCCCTCTTTCAGATCACTCCCTGCGGAAAACATGTCGGGACCCCCACTTAACACCGCTACCCACAGCTCTGGGTCATCCTCAAATCGATCTAGGGCGTCGTTTAGTGCAGTTGTCAATTGGAGATCGAACGCGTTGCGCTTATCTCGACGATGGAGAGTAATGATGCAAACATGCCCATCAAGCTCTGTACGCACAAGTTCTGATTCCATGAGCAAGTCACTCGCTTTCTCGATGTCTTTCTAGTGAAACGCAGCGTACTCTGATGCCGGTGATCGAAACCCGAGCGAACCAACGCATTCCCAAGGTGTTCTCGGTGTCACCTTCAAGCCTCGACGCTCAAGAAACTTCTCTAACCTCGCGTAGCCCTTACCTAGCTTTAGCGACTGGATCTCTGGCTTTCGTCTTAGGAACTGTCAACGTGACAGTTTCAAACGTCGCATTTCCAGAAATTGTTCGCTCCTTTCCTGGAGTGAGTAATGGAATGACCGGGTGGATCATTGCCGGATATTCCTTGGCCTTTGCCTCGACAATGTTGGCGGGCGGGCGGTTGGCCGATCGATACGGTCGCCTAACTGTTTTCCGTGTGGGGCTCTTCGGTCTGCTAATCGGCGCCTTAGGCGCGGGCCTCGCTCCGTCTCCCCTGATCTTGGTTTTCGCACGTGCCATACAGGGCATGTTCGGGGCGTTGACGGTTCCCTCATCCTTAGCACTAGTCCTTCCACAGTTTCCGCAGACCAAGCAAGCAAGCGTCATCGGTATCTGGGCTGCAGCGGGAATGGTCGCTTCCGGCCTTTCCCCCGGCTTTGCTGCATTAGTTCTTGAGGTCAGTTCTTGGCGCTGGGTCTACCTAATTCTTGTCCCCATCGTTGGGCTGGGCTTGATAGGGGCCAAGTTGTACCTAGAAGAAACTGCAGAAGCTAAAGCCGATAGCCCACTGGATCTTCTGGGCGTGCTCATGGGTAGCGCTTCGGTATTCCTAGTCGTATTAGGAACGCTACAGGGCCGCAGTTGGGGCTGGCTTTCCCCCTACACGGTTGCTTGCTTTGCGGGCACAACGCTCCTGCTTCCGTTATTCCTTATTCGATCATCGAAACATCCAGAGCCCTTGTTTGACCCTGGTTTATTTCGGATCCGATCGTTCACAGTTTCTAACGTTGCAGTTACTTTCGCGATGGTTGGAGCTTTCACCAGTTGGTTTCTCTGGCCTTTGTTCCTCACCGAGGTGTGGGAGTACAGCAAAGCAAAGGTTGGGTTGGCTTTCACTCCATCTCCTGTCCTTTCGGCGGTGGTAGCTGTTCTTGGTGGCCGTTGGGCAGACAGACGCGGGTTCCGGGGCATCATGGCCCTCGCTGCTTTGATAGCCACAGTTGGCTTCTTGTGGCTCTACTTCTTCCTCGACGAAGAGGTGCAGTTTTGGTTTGCTTTCTTTCCTTCATCGGTGATGTTTGGTTTCGGCATGGGAGTTCTCGCCAGTCAACTCAACAGCGCTGCGTTGCGCGATATTCCACCCGAGTCGACCGCCACGGCGAACGGCATTCACCAGAGTCTCAGGTACGCGGTTGGAGGCATGGGCGCGGCTACTGCAATCACGGTGTTGAACGGGACTCACGAAGTGCAGCGATACAGCGTGATGTGGCTTCTATTAGGGATCCTGATGTTTCTAGTAGCGCCCCTCATGTGGTTTCTGTATCCCAAAGAACCAAATGCTGTGCGAAATCAGCGCCGACAATGAGATAATTAACAGATGACTGACACTGAAACTTCCTTTGATAAAGAACGGGCGCGCGCGTTTACTTCTAGAGCGCTCGGAATTCTCAATGACGGTGCCTTGTCACTAATGATGAGCATCGGCCACAAGACGGGTCTCTTTGACTCAATGGATGGACAAGATCCAGCGACCTCCGCAGAGATCGCCACAAATTCAGGACTTGATGAACGCTATGTGCGGGAGTGGCTTTCAGCGCTCGCCTGTGGCGGCATCGTGGATTATGACCCCAGCAATGAAACATTCTGCTTGCCGCAAGAACACTCCGGGCTTTTGACGCGCCGTGCTGGGCCTCTGAACCTTACGGTTCCCATGCAACAGATTTCGTTGTTGGCCGAAGTAGAGGATGACCTCGTAGAAGTATTCAAAGAAGGCGGCGGGTTGAGCTACGAAAAGTTCCCCCGGTTTCAGGCCCTGATGTCAGAGTCCAGTGAACGGCGATTCCGCGGTGGACTCGTCAATCAGGTGGTGCCTCTGCTGGACATGACCGAAGCTCTGACCGCTGGCATTGATGTAGCAGACGTTGGCTGCGGGAGTGGCCTTGCTAGCTATCTCCTCGGCAAAGAGTTCCCCAACAGCCGATTTGTGGGCTTCGACATGTCAACTGACGGCATTACGCACGCATCCGAGATGGCTGCAGACCTCGACAACGTGTCCTACGAGGTGGCAGATGCTGCTGCCTTAAACCAAAGTGAACGCTTTGACCTGGTGACAACCTTTGATGCAATTCATGACCAGGCGCGCCCCAAAGACGCACTAGCAGGCATTTTCGCCATGCTGCGTTCTGGAGGCACCTACTTATGCGTTGAGCCTAAAGCTTCTAGTGTCTTGGAAGAGAACATGAGTGACCCTATGGCCCCGTTCATGTACACAATCTCGACCATGCACTGCATGACGGTATCGCTTGCCTACGGCGGGGACGGCCTTGGCACTGCTTGGGGACATCAACTAGCGACCGAGTATCTCACCGAAGCAGGTTTTACAGATATCAGGATTGAAGGCATACGCGACGACCGTGGCAACAACTACTTCATAAGCACAAAGCCCTAATCGCTGAAACAGCTATCGACTAATCGCCTTGGCGCACTAACTCCTCAACAGGCACTCCTGATTCAAAACGTTCGACGAGTTCATCAGCATCGAACAACACACCTATCGGGTTTTCCCGAAAGACTGGACCGTTCATGAAGTCGAGACCTGCTTGAGGGTCTTCGAAATTTTCCACCTGCAACTCGATTCTGTTGCCATCGGGGTCTTTGTAATACATCGAGGTGGTCATTCCATGGTTGATTGTGCGTTCCGGCAAAATCCCTTGATCCCGTAAACGGACGTAATTGGATAAGAGGTCTCCAAGTGAGTCATAGGTGAAGGCAACATGGTCAACCCCGTTACCTTCAGGATCAGGACCCTTTTCAAATCCCCGATCCAGAAACGCGATCCGGTGGTGCTCATGGTCAAAGGTTGCGAACGCGATCATCTTGTTCCGATGCACAACCTTCGCATCCAACACCTTGCAGTACCAGTCGGCGAGTCCATCGATATCGCTTGTCCGCAACACAAAATGTGCAAGTCTTGCCGGTGAGGTCACGAGTTCTCTCCTATACCTACCCTTTAGCGACGTTTTCTATCCAGTCACTGAGTTCATGGTAGGCGTCAAGACAGTGCAAGTCTGGATATTTTTCCGGGAGCCCTTCTGGCGCCCGAAACAAACTACTGGCGTCGGCTTGGCACAGCATCCCAATGTCGTTGTGTGAGTCACCAATTGCGGTCACGTGATAGCCCAGAGCCTGATAACCAAGCACCGCCTTCAACTTGGCGTCTTCCGTTCGCGGGATAAAGCTAGTAATTCGGTCCCCGTCTAGCTGTAAGCGATGGCAAAGCAGATGCGGATAGCCCAAAAGGTCCATGAAGTGACCCGCAAATTGCTCGAAGGTATCCGATAAGACCACTACCTGGTAACTAACTCGCAGCTGGTCTAGGAATGAGCGTGCCCCAACCAACAGATCAAGCTCCGAAATAACTTCCTGAATCAGACTTAGACCAATGTCGTGTTGCGCGAGGACCGAGATGCGATGGTCCATCAGCTTCTGGTAGTCCGGTTCGTCGCGTGTCGTGAGCTGCAGTTCAGGCAGCCCCGTTCGACTGGCTACAGCAATCCAAATTTCAGGCGTGATAACGCCTTCCATATCTAACGCGATGATCCGTTGCACGATGAGACAGCCTTGCACCTAGTCGGGGTCATATAGCAAATCGAAACTCCGAAGGAGTACCGTATCTACATGGCTACTACCCGAAGCCACGACGAACTTGTCAATTCCATGACCGGAGGAATGGTCCGAGAACATTTACCCTTCGTCGCCACCACAAATCTTCGGCCAGACGGACGACCAGCAGCAGCTTTACGAACAGAGCTGCGCACCATTAACAATCTTGCCAACGCGTGGACGTGTCTGTTGTCGTTAGCGATGCCTGTGACACTTATCGGCGTTGCCTTGTGGCTGAACCAGTGGCTTGTGACCGTACCTATCGTCTGCCTAATGGGTTTCGTGCAAAATCGCATGTTCATTTTGCATCATGAAGGCGCCCACCGCCTTCTATTCTCAAGTCGAAAATTTAATGACTTGATCGGCATCACCATTTTCGGCTGGCTGTCTTTTGGAACCGGCACTCACGCCTATCGTCGGGCCCATGCAAATCACCATCGGGATGAATTCGGAGACAAGGAGCCGGACTTCTTGTTGTATGCGCTATATCCGATTGCTAGCGCGTCGATGAAAAGAAAATTTCGCCGGGATATCAGCGGCGTGTCGGGCTACCGAATTTTGCGCCCCCGGTTGGTCGGGATAGTCACCAAACGATTTTGGCGAAACAGTCTTCGGTTCTATTTAGGACAGCTCGCAATTTTTTTGCTTTTCGTGGCCGCTGGAAGCCCGCTCGCGTACTTGTATTTGTGGCTACTTCCGTTTATGACGGTGTATCAGGTCGTCAACCGACTTAGAGCCATTGCCGAACATGGCGGCATGACTCGTTCGAATGACCGTCGTAATACTACCCATCACATTCAACAAGGGATTCTGGCGCGACTTTTCCTCGTCCCTCTCTCCGTTGGGCATCACCTAGCTCATCACGTAGACAGTGGTGTGCCGTTTCGTAACTTGCCTCGGCTGACTCGTCTACTCGAAGAAGATGGCTACATCACTGATGCCAATACCTGGCCAAATTACCGGTCACTATGGCGAGCCCTTGCGTCCAAGGCTGAAGCGTGACTCTCCGCACCACTTGCGTCGGCTCTTGGCCGATTCCTTTTGGTTTGCGACCCGAACTGAAGCGCTACTACGCAGGCGAAATCGATGACCGCGCCGCAGATGACCTTTTGGCGAAAGCGGCCAGAATCTCTATGGACGAAATGATCGCTTGTGGTGTCGATCAAATCATGGGTGGAGAGGTTTGGGGTCCCGATTTCGTTCACCACGTGCCTCCTCGATTGAGCGGGCTCGAAACCATTCAGCCTCGCGACACGTCGAAGGGGTACGAAGGAATCGGTCGTTATCGCATTATCGGCGATGTCTCGGCGCCGAACGGCACGGGCCATGCGCTCGGCTACAGACGAGAACAAAGGGTTGAACCGCGGCTCAACAAGGCTGCCGTCCCCAGCCCCCTCACTATGACCCTTGGCATGGAGAGGGACCCCCGGCTAGAAGAGCAACTCCCCAACTACGTCGCCATAGTGCGCGAAGAAGTCCGGGACATGATCAATGCCGGCGCAAGCGAAATTCAACTCGATGCTCCCTCGGAGGCCACAGCACTCGTAAACGGAACAGCCACAGCGACCGAGCTCATCGAAAATTTAGTAGCGCCGTTTGACGACACACCAGGAGTCGTTCGAACAATCCATTTCTGCCTAGGTGACATTTCGAGACGAGCCGGAACCGAAGTACAAAACCTTTCGTCGCTCCTACCGCTTCTCCAAATATTGGATGGACACGTAGATCGCGTACACCTGGAATGCACCCATCGAGGCCAATGGCACGATCGCCGCCTTTTGTCGGAAATTCCCGACTCAATAGAAATCATTGCTGGCATAGCAGATGTAAAAGAGAAACCTCAATCGGTGCAAGCCTTAAGTGAGCGGATAGGTTCCCTCCTCGAAGTCATCGAGGAGAAACGCCTGCTACTTTCCACCTCTTGCGGATGTGGCCGCGTGCCCCACGATGAGGCGATTCGTTTGTTACGCAACCTAGTGAAAGCTGCTCACGGTGAGTGATGCAGTAGCCCTAGGGGAACGGTATGGGTGGGTTGGGCGCGACCCCACTGACCCAGACCTAGAGCAACGCCGAAACCAACTTCGCGAACACAACGGCATGAACGGACTTGAAATTTTGAATCCCGATCAGTTGGACGACGCAAAAAGACTCTTCTATCGAGACGGGTTCGTAGTCATACGAGACGCTTTGAACTTAGAACAGTTGTCGACGATCAGAGAAGGGTGTGCCCGTGTTGTACAGGACATCATGGAGCGCGACAGCGAACGACACGGGAATAGGGGTTCCCACAGATACAGCTTCGGTTCTGCGAGCACGACAGGTCATCAGGTCCACCAACCAGAATGGGCGATGCTGATCGATCTTCCATCGGTCACTCCGATCCTCGAAGCAATTTTCGAGTCTCCCGATTACATATGTAGAGGCGGGGGTGGAGATTTCTGCTTACCTGGGGCAGTTGACTATCAACCTCTTCACAGCGATGTAGCGGACCGCCGAGAGAAAGCGGATCACATCGCTGCTGCAGACAGCGATGGTTCCAAATTTTCCGGTGCCTTTTGGGATCCGCGCGGATTAATGACCCTCAGGGATCTGCCGTGCCCATATGTTTGTTGCAACTTCTTAATGACCGACTTCACCGCCCTTAACGGGCCAACAAGGCAAATTCCTGGGACGCAAAACTCAAGAGAACCAATCCCTGATTTAGACAAGGAACCGCTGTGGATGAAATACAGCACTGTTTGCCCTGCACCTGCGGGCAGTGTCCTGATCCGAGATCCAAGGGCCTGGCATGGCGGGACGCCCAACCTCTCTAACGAGCTTCGCGCTATACCAAACATCGAGTTTTATGCACCATGGTTCCACGAGCCGATGGCCCGATCGATGCCTCGTGAGATTTACCGGTCGCTCTCCAAGCACGGTCAACAAATTTGTCGTTATATCGTGACCGATGAAGATCTTCAGGGATCCATTCGGCAAGATCTCGGGGGAACTCCGGGGCTACTTAGAACCCAATAACAGAATGCGCATGCAGGAGAAAAGGTGTCCTCATATCAAGATCTAAAAAATAAGGTTGTTTTCGTAACGGGCGCTGGAAGCGGGATCGGTAAAGCGATAGCGCTCCGGTTTGCTGAGCAAGGAGCTCAAGTGGCCGTAAATGACGTCGACGAGGTCAAGGCGACCGCAACCGCCGGACAAATCACTCAATCAGGCGGCTCAGCACTCGCCGCACCGGGGGACGTTTCCAATAGCGAAGACGTCGATTCGATGTTCGCTGCTACTGAAGCTGCTTTAGGTCATGTCCAAATCTTGGTAAACAACGCTGGTCTCGTCGGACCAATGTTGCATTTCTTCGAAGCGGACGAGGCCTGGTGGCGAAAGATCATTGATGTCAACCTGACAGGCCACTTTCTATGTGCACATCGAGCAGCTCGCGCAATGGCTCAAGCTGGCTCTGGCGTAATTATCAACATGTCTTC
>PBOM01000031.1 GCA_002724355.1 Actinomycetota bacterium
AAGGAGGTAGTGCGACTACTTCAAGAAGCAGACGAAATGGTTGGTGAGCCCCGCCCTATTACTCATGCAGTCAAATTCTTCGAAAAGGGTGACCGACCACTAGAGATCGTCACGAGCCGCCAGTGGTATATCAAGAACGGTGGTCGCGATTCTGACTTGAATCAGGAACTGATAGCACGCGGTGACGAAATGAGATGGCACCCGTCCTATATGCAGGGGCGCTATACCAATTGGATTGAGGGGTTGAACGGCGATTGGCTTATCAGTCGCCAAAGATTCTTTGGAGTCCCAATCCCACTGTGGTACCGAGTCGACGACAAAGGGAACGTTCTGTGGGATGAACAAATACTTCCTTCCGAAAGTGATCTTCCCGTGGATCCTTCGTCTGATGTTCCCTCGGGTTTCGAGGAAGCTCAGCGAGATCAACCGGGGGGTTTCGTAGGCGAGGTCGACATTATGGACACGTGGGCGACCTCTTCGCTAACACCTCAAATTGCTTGCGGCTGGGAGGAAGACGAGGATCTGTTTTCACGGACCTTTCCCATGGATATGCGCCCTCAAGGTCACGACATCATCAGAACTTGGCTCTTTTCTACTGCCGTACGTTCTCATCTAGAAGAAAACGCAGCGCCCTGGAGAAACTGCGCTCTCTCCGGATGGATCCTCGATCCAGATCGTAAAAAGATGTCTAAGTCCAAGGGCAACGTCGTCACCCCCAAGGGATTATTGGATCAGTACGGTTCTGACGCTGTCAGATACTGGGCAGCTAATGGGCGACCCGGAACCGACACTGCATTTGACGAAGGGCAGATGAAAATCGGTCGCAGGTTAGCGATCAAGATACTGAATGCGTCAAAGTTCACTTTGAGCCTCGCTGGCGACGGCAAGGCAGATGTCGCATCGGTGTCCAACCCGATAGACCATGCTCTATTGCTGAAGCTCGCAAGCCTTGTCGAGGCCTCTACAAACGCCTTTGAAGACTTCGACTATGCGCGTGCGCTTGAACGGACCGAACAATTTTTCTGGCGCTTTACCGATGACTACGTCGAGTTAGTTAAAACGCGAGCGTATGGCAGCCAAGGTGTCGAAGAGGCAAGCTCGGCTCATGCCGCGCTGTCGATAACGCTGGACACCCTGCTACGTCTGTTCGCCCCATTTCTTCCCTTCGTCACGGCAGAGGTTTGGTCATGGTCAGCCAGCGATTCGGTCCACCGTGCAACCTGGCCAACCCACGAGGACTTACTTTCGCAACTCTCTGGTGAGGTTGATACTGAACTGTTTGACGTGGCCTCTGAAACCCTTTCCGAGGTTCGAAGGGCAAAAACAGAAGCTAAGCGAAGTCTCAAAGTTGAAGCAGAGAGCGTGGTGGTCTCTGCCGAGCGCGGTCGTCTTGACCTATTGGAACTAGCACGAACTGACCTGATGGAGGCCGGCAATATTTCTAATCTCGATCTAGTAGAACAACAGCAGGGCACCACTCGAGTCGAAGTGACTCTTGCCGAAGAGAACTAACGAACTATTGCGTCACATGATTTNTTTGAGGACCATTAAGTGATCCGGGCTCTGGCTCTTACAGTCACAACCGTCACAGTTCTCTTTTGTGGGTCTCACCACGCTTTTGCTGCTGATTGGCTAGAGCCAGGGAGTTATCCCGAAGCNGACTCAGAACAGAGCGGCGAGTTGCACACGTTTGGGGAAGCTCGGANACTAAAAGGTATATCTGCTCTAGAGATCCCAGATATTGCAGGGATGGCATCAACCAAGAGTGGGAACGGNCACTGGTTGGCGAGCGCTGATGGTCAGGTATTCACTTTCGGAGACGCTGTTCATCGCGGCGATCTAGGCGCCATTTCGGTGACTGCACCCGTAGTCGATATTGCCGTGACTCCAGACGGTAACGGATATTGGCTTGTGACAAGCAAGGGGATTGTTTACGCGTTTGGCACCGCTCTTTGGCGTGGCTCACTCGGCCACCTGGACCTTCAAGCTCCCATTGTTGATCTTGAACCGGTATCGACAGGCTACGGATACTGGTTAACCGCAGCAGATGGAGGCGTTTTCGCATTCGGAGATGCCGAATACCTAGGTGGACTTGCTAATCGCCAGCTGTACAGACCAATTATTGACCTCTTGTCTAGTTCCGANGGANCTGGCTACTTATTGGTTGGGGCTGACGGAGCCGTGTATGCATANGGGAACGCTCGCTTTAGAGGNTCGCTCGCTAACAACGAGATTTCCAGCAGTGCGATCGTCGCTGCGGAACAAACTCGTGATGGTGCTGGCTATTGGCTNGTAAGTCAGCGGGGAAAAGTATTCACGTTTGGCACCGCAACTCATTTTGGTCAAATGACTGCACATGAGCTTGCTCCTGTCGGCGCTTTCGCGGTTAGCCGCAACGACAGTGGTTATTGGATGGTGACTACNGGGGCACCGGAGGTACCTCAGAACTCAGGAGACGGACGGAGGATAATTTTCTCGCATCAGTTGCATCGGGTTTGGCTGGTGGAAGATGGTGGTTCGGTAGCTGGAACTTTCTTTGTCAGTGGACGGGCTAACAAACCGAAGCCGGGCGCATACCAAGTCTTTTCTAAGTCTCGTCATACGATCGCAGGACACGATGACATCCGCATGGAGTACATGGTTAGGTTTACTTGGGGCGTCGAACAAGCAATCGGCTTTCACAACATTCCGATTGACGGCTTTGGCGAAGCAATGCAGTCAGAGGCTCAGCTAGGTAGCTACCGCTCTGAAGGGTGTGTGCGTTTAAGAGATGACCAAGCGGCCATTCTATTCAACTGGGCGAAAGTGGGCACTGACGTAGTGGTTGTTGATTAACCATGTTTTTGGTTATTCCGAATCATCAGCTCCACCGCCTTGAGAACCGGTCTGGAATCCTGGTCCTTCTCTCTTAGTTGGAGCTTTCTGATCAGCTTCACTGCGCAACCAGACAGTCCTTTGAGGGAACGGAATCTCGATACCTGCGTCGTCAAACGCCTCCTTTATGCGTTTTCTCAGCACTCTGCCGGTGCTCCACTGCTCCGAAGGTTCAGTCCGCACTGACAGACGGATGGTGACCGCGTCGGCACCAAAGTTTTGAACCCCTGAAATGACTGGTTCTTCAACGATTGTGGCTTCTTCGAGTTGTTCTTCCCATAAGCGATCGGCGACCGTTTTGATGGTCTCCATAGCCAAATCAAGGTCTGTGTCGTATGCAACGTCAATGTCAAGGATTGCGCGAGCCCATACCTGTGACATATTGCCGACACGACGAATTTCACCATTTGGAACATGCCAGAGAGTTCCGCGCACATCACGGATACGTGTAGTTCTCAATCCGACTGATTCGACCGTTCCAATCGCGTCTCCGACATCAATGACGTCACCGACCCCGTATTGATCTTCAATGAGCATAAAAATTCCGCTCAACAGATCACGAACCAGAGACTGAGCGCCGAAACCAATCGCTACGCCCACAATGCCTGCGCCGGCTATGAGCGGGCCTAGGTTGATATCGAATTCGCCGAGCAACATCATGAATGTGACGATTCCCACCACGGCCGACGCGACGCTCTTGAATAAAACCCCCAACGTCTTTGCGCGCTGTCGAGCTCGCTCGGTTCGTTCGCGAAGTGATGCCAGTTTTTCGGCAAGTAAGTCTCGGCGCAGTGTGCCTGTTGCCGCTTCAGCTGCTGCTACTGCGTCACGCTCTTCAGTCGACCTTTCCGACATCAGCCGTTCGATGAGACCATCAATAGCTCTATGAACAAGTCGTCTGACCAATAGGGCAAGCAAAACAATTACAACTACCTTGACTGGTCGGTCGACTAGCCACGTCGCAATGCCGGCTAGATCGGAATTATCTGTCCATTCAAAAACCTTTCGACATAACCAGGCTGCTTCGGTGCCGCAGGCTTCATTAAGTGTGGTTGCTATCGGAGTAATGGAATTAGTCACGTAGAACAGCTTAGGTTCACCACTAACCAACACCGGCGCACTTACTAGGCTGCATGATGTGACAGATTCAACTGACGCGACTCTTTACGAAGTTTCTGAAGGGGTCGCAACAATTACCCTCAACCGCCCGGACAATAAAAACGCTTTGAGTGTCGAAATGGTTAACTCCATCGGCGACCATCTAGCAGACGCTCAAACAGACCCCGAAGTCAGAGCAATACTGTTTACGAATTCGGGCAACACGTTTTGCGCTGGCGCTGACCTGAAAGCCAATCAGCCTGGGGTCACGCAACCCGAAGCTCGCCATAGCTTCGTCCAGATCCTCGACGACATCATTGAGTCACCCAAACCTGTCTTAGGTCAGATCGCCGGCCACTGCACGGGTGGTGGGGTTGGTCTAGCCGCAGCGTTCGACATTTCTATCGCCGCGGACGACATCATTGTCGGTTTCACCGAAGTTCGGATCGGTGTTGCACCAGCAGTAATTTCGGTAATCTGCCTACCTAAGCTCCGGCGTGCCGATGCAAGCGAACTGTTTTTGAGCGGCGAACGCATACCTGCTTCTCGCGCTGCGGAGGTGGGGCTCATTAATCACTCTGTTCCAAGAGAACGTTTAGAGGAAGCCATGCAGGAAGCTGTAGAGAAAGTGGTGCGCGGCGGCCCCAACGCTCTCGCAGCTTCCAAACAACTGGTATCGAAGGTCCCTCAGATGAAACGAAGTGACGCTTGGGAGTGGACGGCTGAGTTAAGTCAGTCGCTCTTCAAAAGCTCTGAAGCCGAAGAAGGCATTTCAGCGTTCAGGGAACGTCGAGACGCGTCGTGGGTTCCAAACGATTAAGTCGACCGAACCGGGTCATTCGTTTTCAATAATCTGAGTTTGCCCAACTCGGGGCAACGCAATCCAAACACTGCCCTTAGGAAATATGACGGCGTTGCCATCTCGATCGAAGAAACGGGTCACGTCGGTAGCCTCTGACCGTTCCCAGGTACCTTCGATGAGGATTCCGTCAAACAAAAGTAGTGCCCTTCCAGTTCCGACCAAAACTGCTTCAGGTGATCTACCGTCGGCGGCACTGCGGGTGTAGGAAACGATTTGTATGACTAATACTTCCGGTGCGATCTGCAGCCCGTCAGAATCAGCGTGCGGGCTGCCATTTTGGGACCGAAGCCATCCCAAGCGATTTTGTTCCCATCGGTATTGCACAAATGTTGATCCGTAATCAAGATCAACTCCTCTGACCGGGATGCCGGAAATCTGTGTTTGGTTATTGCNGTCGTTTCGTTCAAACATGATGGGAGGTGTCCCTCCCTGGCCGCGATCAGCGCCAACNTCGCGCAATGATTTTGTGTCGCTGACAAGGTTGTGCGGTGAAGGTCGTTCCTCTAGACGCCGGTATACGCCTCTCGCTGCATTGGAGCTGACGTCCACAAAATTGATCTCTTGTAAGAGCCGTAACACGTCTTGGTTCCCACCTGAATTCGCAAATAGGGGACGGTTCAAATTCTGCAAGAGGTTGAAGTCGCTGGTTCTCACTGAACGTATCGGACCTACTGTGTCCGCTTCGTTGGAGTGGTACAGCGCTGCTAGTCGGGTGAGGCCGCCTTCGACTATTTCTTCAAAAACTACGTCAGCCGCGTTGAGTCCATATTGAGGTCGAGCTCGTTCATGGTTGTCGATTTTGATGACCAAGATTGGCCAATTACCAACTTCGTCAGCAGGTACTCCCGTTAACGGCCAGGATTCAAGGTCGATAGCCACCGAGGTCGTCGCGACACCGGGGGTATTAGTCAACGCAGTCCCAATACTTTCGGTTTCGGAGTCGTCAATTTGTTCAATAGGGAGAGTCACTGATGGGAGGATCGCCGATGTTGTCGTGCGAGCACTCGGCGGAGTCGCCGCGCAACTCAGCGCAATTCCAGCAGTAATTATTGGAACACAGAATCGCAACGAAGATTTGACCACCTCGCTGACAATAGTCACCTNTGAAGACATCTGAATGCCGTGTAGCGTTCAGTTGGTGAGTGGACATGTGCATATTCGTCGAGACGGCCACATCGGCCTGATCGTCCTCGATCACCCAGAGCGTCACAACGCAATTAGCTCCGAGATGTGGCAAGGATTGCTTGATGCGGCTACAGAACTAGCTGGAGACACTGAGATAAGAGCAGTTTTATTGCGAGGCGAAGGTGAGCGGGCTTTTGCTGCTGGTGCAGATATCAGTGAATTCAACGACAAGAGAACTGACAGTTCAGCAAATCAAGAATATGACAATGTGTCGGATCGGGCCTATACCGCTTTACTGACGATGCCAAAACCGTTAATCGCCATGATTCACGGTTACTGCATCGGAGGCGGTTTGGCGGTCGCCCTCACAGCTGATCTTCGTATTGCTGCCGACGATGCAAGCTTTACGATTCCCGCGGCTCGCCTGGGATTGGGTTATCGCGCTGCGGGGCTAGGTCGATTGGTTGATCTAGTAGGACCGTCNGCAACCAAGCGAATTNTGTTTCTCGCTGATCGTTTCGGAGCCGAAGAAGCGCTGACCATGGGGTTGATCAACCGCGTCGTTCCGAAGTCCGAGTTGGGTGAAGCCACAAATGATTGGCTAAATAAGATTTGTGACAACGCGCCATTAACAATNCGAGCGGCCAAAGCAGCTACTGATGAATGGACTAAACCCTCTGACCTTCAGAATTTCGACGAAATAAACGAACTGGTTAATGCTTGTTTTGATAGCGCTGACTATCAAGAAGGCGTGGCTGCGTTTATGGCGAAACGTAAGCCCCGATTTACGGGTCGCTAGTTTTGCCGGGCGTCCCGACGCCGCCGTTGGGATCTCTGATATTCGTCAATTTCNTCTGTTAGATCCGATAGCTCCTGGCACAGAGCAAGGTAAGAGGCCAGGCGGTTCAGGTCGATATCACCATCAGTAGTGGCTTGTTTCACGGCGCAATCCGGTTCGTCTCGATGGGTGCAATCAGCAAACTTGCATTTAGTNGCCGCCGCCGCAATTTCGTGAAATACCGTCTCCAAGCCCAAATCTTCCCATATCTGAACCTCTCTCAACCCTGGGGTATCAATCAACACACCTCCCTGAGCCAACAACAACTCTCTTCGNACTGTGGTGTGTCNACCNGAGCCTTCNCTNGTCACCGCNCCGGTAGCAAGGACCACATCACCCACCATCTGGTTCACCAATGTTGATTTCCCCACGCCAGACGATCCTGTTACGGCGACCGTTGACCCTTNGTTCAACAGTTCAACAAGTTGGCGGTGGGGTTTCTCATTTTTTGCGCTGACAAGATATATNGGGCAGCGAATGCCGCGCTGTTCGAGTTTGTCGCGAACTTCCTCCGCGCCTCCCAAATCANTCTTGTTGATAACAATGATCGGCGAGGNATTACCGCCTTCCGCGGTAACTAAATACCGCTCTATTAGATGTTCGTCTATTTCTTGATCAACAGAGATAACCAGTGCGAGNACGTCGATGTTGGCGCCCACAACTTGAGGTACCGGCGCCGACCCCGANGCNCGCCGGAGCACTCTNGANCGGCGAGGTAACACNCCGATGATGCCCACNCGGCGATTGTCAATAGGTTCNAGGGTGTGNATTACCCAATCTCCGACGGCTGGATAGTCGGTTGGGTCATCNGCCACTTGTCGGGATGCTGTTTCCAATATGGCTTCATGAGCACCGAACGGACCCAATATTTCATATGCGCCTCGGTGTTCGACAACAACTCGGCTGATGCCCTGTGTGTCAGTCAGTTGCGGGTAGGTGATGCCTTGTCGTGACCACCCCAAGAGTTCTAGCGGTGTTCCAGACTCAATCATCGGAAATCCACACCTCCGACCAGCGTCCAACACCAGCGACTTGCCCATAAATGACCTCACCACTTGGCAGTGTCCACGAGCCAAGACCTTTGGTATCGGAGTGCCCTATGAGCGCAGACTGTGAATGGGACAGGTAGATCATTGGCATGTGTTCAACTAACGCCAGCATCAACTGCTCGACGGCGGCTTGACGCACTGTTTCCACTGAACTGGAATGCAGAAGGTCGACAAAAGCTGTGATGGACTCGTTATGAAGGTTGCTGACATTTAGCGGAGATGTGCGAACGGGTCCGAAAATGGATGCAAACATCATCGCCGGATCAGATTCCCCGCCTACTCGCCAGCACGTGGCATCAAAGTCGCCACTAAATCCAGGGCGGTCCGTTACGGAGCCGAGAACTCGTTGGATCAACCCACTTCGTGTGACAGTGTCTAGCTCGACCTCTACCAGACCCGTCGCTTCCCATTGTCTCTTCAATTCGCGAGTCATTGACGAAAGGTGTATGTCGTCTGTGCACTGAAGTTCGATAGAGATCTTTGATCCCGGGGAACGATTGTCTGACCGTTTGGCATCGTTAACGTACGACGCAAGCAACTGCTTGGCCAGCGTTACGTCTGTGTCCGGCCATGAGTCCGCAGCTAAGCCTGACCACCACCGGCTTTCGGGCGCGAACCATTGGGTTGCAGCTTGACCGGCACCGGCACCTAAGGACGAGTCAATTAGCGCTTCTTGATTCGCTGCTAGTTGGAGCGCTAGTCGAATGCGGACGTCATCCATTGGTGATCGCACGGTATTGAACAGGACCACCCCTACGTTGTCTTCGTTCCTGGATATCACGGTGAGTTCTAGGCTTCGTGCCCGAGAGATCGCGAGAGTTGAGCGTGACTGGGCAAAATCCGCCTCTCGACTTTGCACCATTTCAATGCGTTCTTGTTCATCGGCTATATCGCGAAACACAAGCTCATCAAGATACGGCATCGGTGGTTCCCCAGATCTAGATCGCCAGTAGTTTCTGTTGGCTTTTAATTTGACCGGTTCGCCGATGTTCCAAGACTGCATGATGAACGGGCCAGTGCCTACTGGGTTGCGTAAGAACCCAGCCGGATCTGCGATGGCAGCTTCAACCGAGAACACTCTGCCTACCGGGCCCGCTAGCACTACTTCTAAAGCTGGGTTCGGTTCCGCGAGATCGATCATGAGTCGATAGTCGTCCAAGACTTTGACCGCGTTAATTCGAGCGTCACGCAACAAACCCCTTGTGACTTCGCCAGTCTTAAGGAATTCTTCGTAACCGTTCTTAATGACCTGTGCTGTTACTGGTCGACCGTCGCTGAACTCAAGTCCTTTCCGTAAGGTGACGGTCCAGTTGAGCATCGTAGGGTTGGGATCCACTCGTTCTGCTAACCAAGGCGCCGTTGAGCCGTCAGGCAAAATTACGGTGAGCGTTTCAAGCACTTGGTCAAGTACGTTGCGACATGACCAAGTGCAGAAGTGATCCCAGGGCGTCCATCCGGTGATCGGCATGGGGTCGCTGGCGACGAGTACGGTTGCCGAACCACCTGGCCGGGTCAGCGCAGAGCCGTGATCAGCATCGCCTTCGTCTACTTCCCGATTTATCTGAACGTCGCTTTGTTCAAGTTCAAAAGTTGTAGTCGGTGATGGTTCGAGTAGCGAAGGGTTTGGGTCTCGTGTGACTTGCGGGCCGTCTGGGCCGCAACCAGATAAGAGAGTTAACGCGCTTAAAAGTACGCAAACGGCGCGATGGATACGGCTCAATATTTTTCTCGCCACTCATCTGGCCAAATGTCGGGCCCGAGTATCCATTCGTCAGTTCGGTACGTAGTGCCAGTTGCACTAGCTACTAGTCGGTCGTTGACTGTTAGTTCGACTCTGTGGTGAGCGAATCGCCTGGTGCGACTGATTTCGGATGCCGTGGCGGTAATCGTGTCACCGGGTCGCACGCCTCGGTGATAAGAGATGTCAATTTGGGTAGCTACCGATTGACGTCCGTACCCGTTTGACGCGAAGGACATGGCTATATCTCCGAGGCTGAACATGATGCCACCATGTCCGCCACCCAGAAAATTAGTGTGGGCAACTTCGATAGTTGCTTGCACGCTGGCATTCCCAGGAGACCACATCAACAACTCGGCGCCTAGCTGATCCATTAGCGGGTCCGAGCGAAACAATTCATCAAGTTGCTGGCGGGCGCTCTCGGGAAGTTCGTCGCTGTTATTCGGCACAGAGTTCAAGGTACCTCTCCCTGTGGGTTGCTATGAACACGCACACACCTAACTATTAAGAGCTGAGGCTGCCACTAAAACGCTTGTTTGCGAAAGTTGTGCGATTGCCCCGAGGCTGTCTCCCACTACTCCTCCGATTGAGCGATGCGACCATGCCCAGGTCAGCAAAGTGGCCGGCAATGCAAATGCAATTAGCAAGAACCCGTCATATCCGTTTAACAATAGGGCTATGCCAACGGCCGCCGATATTCCAACTGAACCTCGAATGCGGCTGAGATCGGCCAAATAGTCGGCCCCCAATCCTTCCTTGGCGGTGTTTCGGGTGAGAACCATCACCCCTACCGCAGACGCTCTTCCTATCCCGTGAGCTGTGACCAGAGCAATCAGGCCAGTCCTGGGAGCCAAGGTAGCTAGAGCA
>PBOM01000032.1 GCA_002724355.1 Actinomycetota bacterium
CCAAATACGGCAACCTCTTCGACATGTACGCAAACATCACTGGTGAGAACCCCTATCAAGTTCCTATGCGCATCTATCCAGCGATTCACTACACCATGGGGGGAGTCTGGGTCGACTACAACCTGATGACCAGCATTCCAGGCTGCTATTCAATTGGCGAAGCTAACTTCTCCGATCACGGCGCGAACCGGCTAGGTGCCTCTGCGCTAATGCAAGGCCTGGCAGACGGCTATTTCGTTCTCCCGTACACCATTGGGGATGACCTCGCTGGAAGACTCGGCGAAACCGTTGTCCCCACCGACGATCCTGTCTTCGTTGAAGCCGAAGCAGCGGTTCAAGGCCAGGTCGACCGATTCATGTCAATTGGCGGCACTCGTTCGGTCGATTGGTTCCACAGGGAGCTAGGCAAAATCGTGTGGGATTACATCGGCATGGAAAGAACCAAAGAAGGTCTCGAAAAAGCGCTCAGCGAAATTCCTGCCCTGGAAGAAGAATTCTGGAAGGACCTTCGCCTCCCAGGGTCAACCGCAACGTTGAATTCGAGTCTGGAAAAAGCTGGCCGAGTCGCCGACTTCTTTGAGCTAGCAAAGCTCATGGCTCGCGACGCACTAGACCGAGAGGAAAGTTGCGGCGGGCACTTCAGAGCAGAGCACCAAACAGAAGAAGGTGAAGCGCAACGCGATGACGACAACTTCGCGCACGTTGCCGCATGGGAATGGAACGGAGCAGATTCAGTTCAAACTCGCCATCAAGAAGAACTCGTGTTTGACAACGTTGCCCTTACTCAAAGGAGCTACAAGTGAGCAAAGAGCTCAACCTCACGCTTCAAGTTTGGCGACAGGACGGCCCCGACGACTCCGGTCATTTCGAGACCTACAAAGCCGAAAACATTAGCGAAGACATGTCGTTTCTCGAACTGTTGGACATCATCAATGAGGACCTCGTCGAGAACGGACAAGTACCAATCGAGTTCGATCATGACTGTCGCGAAGGTATCTGCGGCACTTGCAGTCTGATGATTAACGGCCAGGCACACGGTCACGCAAAAGCAACCACTACTTGCCAACTCCACATGCGCAAATTCAACGACGGTGACACCATCGTTGTCGAACCCTTCAGGGCGCGCGCTTTTCCAGTGGTACGAGACCTAGTGGTAGATCGCAGTTCCTTCGATCGAATCATCGAAGCAGGCGGATATATCTCGGTGAACACCGGAGCAGCTTCTGACGCCAACTTGACCCCGGTGCCCAAAGAAGCCGCAGACACGTCATTTGACGCCGCAGCCTGCATCGGATGTGGAGCCTGTGTTGCTGCCTGTCCAAATTCCGCAGCTCAACTATTCACGTCAGCAAAATTGGCTCACCTGAACCTCATTCCACAGGGACAAGCTCAACGTTTCGAACGAACCGAGAGCATGGTGGAAACAATGGAGTCCTTCTTCGGATCGTGCACAAATCACGGGGAATGTCACGAAGCATGTCCGAAAGAAATCAGTCTTGATTTCATAGCTTTCATGAACCGCGATTATGTGAAAGCCAAAGTCAAGAACCGGAAACTTGCGGGGCAAAGATAACTAGATCTATTTCTTCTGATCTGCCCACCAGACGTCGAGTCGTTCTAACGTCGCTGCTTCACCCAGTGTTCCTTCGGAACGTTTGAGTTCAAGTAAAAATTTTAAGGCTCGCCCCACATCGGGACCGGGTTGGATTCCGAGATGAGCGATCACTTGGTCTCCATCGATTTCTGGACGTTCTGCTTTGCGAGCGTCCTCCCGAGCAAGTTCCGCTATTCGTTGTTCAAGGTCGTTGAGAGCATCATGGAGGGCGACAACTCGACGCGGGTTCCGTGAGGTGCAGTCACTGCGCACGAGGTCATTCAAGTCACCTAGTAGCGCTCCCCCGTCTCGCGCGTATCGACGCACAGCGCTGTCACTCCACCCGTCGGTGTACCCCTTGAAACGACCGGAAAGGAACACGAGTTGCGCTACTTCGCGAGTCAGTTCGTCCTGATAACCCAGCTTCGGCATACGTTTACGAGTCATCCGAGCACCGACTGCTTCATGATGTCGGAACGTAACCCCGCCATGTTCATAGGANCGCGTTCGGGGCTTTCCCACATCATGGAACAAGGCTGCGAGACGAACACGCAGCCTCGACGGACTCTGGCTAGTAACTGCAATGGTGTGAGCCAGAACATCCTTATGGCGATGAATAGGGTCTTGTTCAAGTCTTAGAGCTGGAAGTTCGGGCAGGTGCTCTTCAGCCCAACCAGAGTCCACAAGATGCCAAAGACCATCACTNGGGTCTTCTTCGATCAACACAGCACTTAATTGATCTGCAAGTTTGGTGTCAGTCATGCGATTACTACAGACTCCATCGGACTAGATTCCCTCTATGGTGCCACGCGGCGCCGATAGAACCACTTCCTACACCAAGCTGACATTTTCGCGTGACTCGATCGTTCGTCCACCTCCACACCCACACAGAGTTCTCCATGCTCGATGGTGCGGCGCGCATACCCGACGCTGTCGCGGCGGCAGTAAATGATGGTCAGCCAGCTTTGGGAATCACCGACCACGGCAATATGTACGGTGTTCTCGACTTCTACAAAGGATGCAACCAACACGGCATCAAACCCGTGATCGGCACAGAGGCCTATATGGCTCTCGAAAGCCGCGAGGAACGTCCAGCACGCCGGGGAAGAAAGATGGACGACTCCGGCGGCGACACCGATGATGGTTCAAAGCTGTATTACCACCTCACGTTGCTCGCGGAAAACAACACCGGCTACAGCAACCTTTTGAAGCTGTCCAGCCGCGCGTTCCTCGAGGGGTACTACTACAAGCCGCGAATGGACTGGGACCTATTCGAACAGCACAGCAGCGGCCTTATCGCTACAACAGGCTGCTTGGGCAGTGTTGTTCAACAAGCTCTTCTGAAAGGCGACTACAAAGGTGCGCTCGATCGCGCCGCTCGCCTTCAAGACATTTTTGGACGCGACAATCTCTTCATCGAACTCCAAGATCACGAAATTCCTGAGCAGCGTCGCAACAACCCTCAACTTCTTGAGATNGCGCGAGCGTTGAACGCACCGCTCCTAGCAACAAACGATCTTCACTACACACACCAACACGACGCCATTTCTCACGACGCGTTGCTNTGCGTGCANACCGGCTCACAGATGAGCGACCCTGACAGATTNAANTTTCATGGCGANCAGCACTACCTCAAATCTGCGCGAGAGATGCGGGANCTNTTTTCGGAGCTGCCNGAGAGTTGCGACAACACTCTCTGGATCGCCGAACGCGCTGACGTCAATATCGAATTCGGAAATGTTTACTTACCGGATTTTCCCCTCCCTCCGGAGTTTGAGTCCGACGATGACTATCTNCGACATTTAGCCTTTGAGGGAGCAAAAGCGCGGTGGGGTCNTCGCCTCCCCGACGAAATTGTTGATCGCCTCGGATACGAACTTCGTGTCATCGCGGACATGGATTTTTCGGCGTATTTCCTCATCACTTGGGATCTGATCAGACACGCACGGGAAAACAACATTCGAGTTGGACCCGGACGCGGATCTGCTGCTGGTTGCGCGGTCGCGTATTGCCTTCAAATAACAGACCTAGACCCCATCAAATACGATCTTCTATTCGAACGGTTTTTGAATCCAGGGCGAAAGTCAATGCCAGATATCGACATGGACTTCGATGACCGTTACCGAGACGAAATGATTCGCTACACAGCAGAAACCTACGGTCGAGAGCATGTCGCGCAAATCATCACCTTCTCAACGATCAAAGCGCGAGCAGCGGTGCGCGACGCAGCTCGGGTCCTTGGCTACCCCTACGCAGTTGGAGACAAAGTTGCGAAAGCAATGCCGCCGCTGGTGATGGGCCGCGACACTCCCCTGTGGGCATGTTTTGATCAGGACGAACAATATGTCGACGGCTTTAAAGCTGCGGCGGAACTACGCCAAATGTATGACTCTGACCCTGATGTGAAACGGGTCGTAGATGTAGCAAAAGGCCTTGAAGGGTTGCGGCGTCAGGACTCAATTCACGCCGCAGCGGTCGTGATTACCCGCGACCCGCTCACCGAGTATCTGCCGATACAACGAAAACCAGAGTCGGGTGTAGCACCTGAAGATGCACCAGTAGTCACTCAATTCGAAATGAACGGAGTGGAAGAACTCGGACTGCTCAAAATGGACTTCCTAGGGTTGCGGACCCTGTCGATTATCGACGAAGCCCTAAAGCTCATCGAAACGGTGACGGGAACAGCACTGGATTTAGAACAAATTCCCCTTGACGATGCCGGAACCTTCAGCCTGCTGCAGGCAGGCGACTCATTAGGTGTGTTCCAGTTGGAGTCAGCACCCATGCGGAGTTTGATGCGCAGCCTAAGTCCCACAGGTTTCGATGACATCGCTGCGTTAGTGGCCCTATATCGGCCGGGGCCTATGGCTGCGAACATGCACAACGACTACGCCGACAGGAAAAATGGTAGGAAGCCGCCGGACCTGCCTCACGCTGACTTAGACGAAATTCTCGACGACACGTACGGCTTGATGATCTACCANGAGTCCGTNATGCGAGTNGCNCAACGNATTGCCGGATACACCTTGGCTGAAGCAGACGATCTACGAAAAGCGTGCGGCAAAAAGGATCGNCAGTTGATTGCTGAGCAACGCATCAAGTTCGTTGAAGGCACTGTGGCATCGGGATACGACGAGCAGCTCGGTACTGGCTTGTTCGACATCATCGAACCGTTCGCTGACTACGCATTCAACAAGAGTCACGCCTTCGGCTACGGGTTGATTTCCTACCAAACTGCCTTTTTGAAAGCGAACTATCGGGTTGAGTTCATGGCAGCAGTGCTGACTGGGGTGAAACACAANCTCGACAAGGCGGGCATCTATTTAAATGATTGCCGGCAGGCCGGCATCGTGGTGGAAGTACCAAACGTCAATCGCAGCGATGTTGACTTTGGTTCTGTCGACGGACGCATTCCCTTCGGGTTATCNGCGGTACGAAATGTCGGCGAAGGNGTGGTGAGCCCCATTGTCGAAGAACGAAANGCCAATGGTCCCTACACCGATTTTTATGATTTCTGTGAACGGGTTCCAACATCTGTGCTCAACAAACGCTCGTTGGAGGCGCTCATTAAAGCTGGCGCTTTTGAATCATGTGGCCATTCACGACAGGGCCTGTTGCTGGTAGCCGACCAAATCGTTGACCAAGTTGTCAATCGAAGAAGAGAAGCAGACATGGGCATTCAGACCCTGTTCGGCGAACTCGATGACAGCAGCAGTGGGTTTGACGAACGAATCGAGGTTCCCGAGGACGAAGTCGACGAGAGGACCATGCTTGCATGGGAGAAAGAAATGCTCGGTTTATACGTGTCAAGCCACCCTTTATATGGGCTTGATGCGTCACTGAAACGCGCAACCGACTGCGCTATTGCCGATGCTCCGAACCAACCTCCTTACGAAGATGGGCGCGATCCATTCATCACACTCGGCGGTGTGGTGTCGAATTTGCAACGCAAGTTCACTCGCGGCGGAGACGCTATGGCTGTCTTCGATCTCGAAGATCTTCAAAGCTCAATTGAGGTCACTGTCTTCCCGCGGACAATGGCTGAGCATGGTCATCAGCTTGACGATGACGCGGTGTTGTTGGTCAGCGGACGAATTGATACTCGTGACGATGACCCTAAGTTCATCGCAAACAAACTGAACTACTTTGAAGTCAAGGCCGGACCAGCTGAGTTGCGTTTAACCGTGCCTTCTCATCAGATCAGCGACAAACTGGTTGAGGAGCTAAAAGCTCTGTTGTCGCAACATCCAGGCGACACCACGGTGTTCTTGCATCTCGGTAAGCAAGTAGTTCAGCTACCAAATAACTTTCGCGTTGACACCAACAATGGTTTAGCGGGCGAGCTTCGGGTGCTTCTAGGGCCTGAGGCCGTCTTAGCTTGACCGCCGACAACTTTTTTTGATCATCATGTTGGTAGTTACCTCAATTGGCTGCCATGCTGTGGGTTCATCCATTGGGAGTGTCGATGTCCGACGGCGATACGCGGAAAGTCAACGAAGAGGTCCTCAAGGACCCAAATGCTAAGTGGAAGCCGTTGGAGCAGTTCCGCGGCTTTGAACGCGCCGATCAAATCTGGGTGTTCATCGGCATCGGGCTTCTGATTTTGACGCTGAACATAGTTTTCGGATTAGGCGGAAACTCTTCAAGCGTCGGTTAATAGTTCAAGATCGCCACCTAGAACCTCGTACGATTTGTGTATATGAGTTCTGACGTAACGGTTGTGCTGCCAGACGGCAGCGAGCGGATCCTTGGACCTGATGCCACTGGCGCGGATCTGGCTGCAGAGCTAGGTGGCCGTGCAGCTAAAGACGCGCTCATAGCAGTAGCGAACGGCATTCAACTGGACCTCAACCAACCGCTACCAGATGGTTCCGACGTGTCATTAGTCTTCCCCGCATCTGACGAAGGTCTGGAAGTCCTGCGTCATTCAACCGCTCACGTTCTAGCTCAGGCAGTACTTGATCTCTACCCCGGAGCAACTTTCAGCATTGGCCCCCCGATTGAAGACGGCTTTTATTACGACTTTGATCTACCCAACGACCAAACGTTCAGCGACGAAGACTTAGAACAGATCTCTTCGAAGATGAAAGAAATCGTCAATCGCAAGCAGCCCTTTATTCGCAGCGAGGTGGACCGAGCAGAAGCTGACAAATTGTTCGCCGCTCATCCCTACAAACTTGAAATTCTTGACGGCGAGGCAGACGATCCCACATCGGGACCCGAAGGTGGAGTGATTACCACCTACCGAAATACCGACGAGTTCTTTGATTTGTGCAGGGGTCCACATGTCCCCGACACCGGGTACCTGGGCCACTTCCAGTTGATGCGAGTTGCAGGCGCATATTGGAGGGGTGACGAGAATCGTCAGATGCTGCAACGAATCTACGGTACGGCGTGGGCAACAAAGAAAGATCTCAAATTACATCTAGAACGGCTAGAAGAAGCAGCGAAAAGAGACCACCGAAAGCTCGCCACCGAATTAGATCTGTTGAGTTTCCCTTCTGAACTTGGTGGTGGACTCGCTGTGTGGCACCCGAAGGGCGCGATCGTTCGCAAACTCATGGAGGACTACAGCCGCCAGCGTCACGAAGAAGGCGGTTACGAGTTCGTCTACACACCTCACC
The DNA here is from genome assembly GCA_002724355.1 of Actinomycetota bacterium. Classification (GTDB taxonomy): domain Bacteria; phylum Actinomycetota; class Acidimicrobiia; order Acidimicrobiales; family Poriferisodalaceae; genus UBA6944. Next base: position 7,219 of record PBOM01000032.1, read on the forward strand.
TCGCAAACGAACGTCTTTTCCAAACATCAGGGCACCTCGACTTCTACGCCGACGGGATGTACCCCCCGATGGAAATGGACAATGGGACCTACTACCCGAAGCCAATGAACTGCCCCATGCATTGCTTGATCTTTGGGCACGGTCAACGCAGCTACAAAGAACTTCCACTGCGATTGTTCGAGTTGGGCACCGTGTACCGCTATGAACGATCAGGCACATTGCACGGATTGATGCGTATCAGAGGCTTCACTCAAGACGACAGTCACTTGTACGTAGCCCCAGAGCAACTTGCCGATGAGATCACGTCGCTTTTGGACTTTGTGTTGTCGGTACTTCGGGCCTTCGGGTTCGACGACTTTACTTTACATCTATCGACTAAAGACCCAGACAAATACGTTGGATCAGACGAAATTTGGAGCGAAGCGACCGACGCTCTACGCGAAGCCTTAGACCGACACGGAATGGACTACGCGGTGAAAGAGGGCGACGCT
>PBOM01000033.1 GCA_002724355.1 Actinomycetota bacterium
AAATCAAGACAGCAAAGTAGCCAAGTGACGCCGTGAACTGATATCTGTGTCACACATGAGTGCCGCAACTGAGCTATCACAACCCGACTTTGTGTTTTCAGCCAGAGAATCACATTCGGCGGCTAAGTGGGCTCGCCGAAGCAAAACAGTCCCGGCATTACTCATTGCTTTCTTTTTGGTATGGCTCCTCCTTCCCGTCCTGTTTACGTTCTCATTCATCCATGACCTCATTCGCGACCGGGAATTCTCCAATACCCGTCTGACTCTGTTCGGGGCCTGGTGGCTGGCGATGGAAATATTGGGTGTGGTTACGGCCTTCATCTTGTGGCTGATTTTCTTACCCTCAACTAAATCGACCAGCGTGAGATCCAACAGATGGCACAATCGCCTTCAATGTCTTTGGGCTAAGAGCCTTACTGGCGGAGCGAGACGCACCATCGGACTTCGTTGGAGTGCCGAAGGGATTAGTTGTTTACGTACTAAAGGACCACTAATTATTTTGGCCCGGCACGGAAGTCAGGGAGATGCCCTGCTAACGGCAGCACTTCTGTCTAACGAAGGGCGGCGCCTTCGATTTGTTCTCAAGAAACAACTCTTGAACGATCCCTGCCTCGACATCGTCGGACACCGAATTCCCAACTATTTCGTTAATAGGGATTCACTGGACAACCAAGAGGAGCTAGCAAACATTGGTGTGCTGGCGAGTGGGTTAGCAGACGACGAAGCTTTAGTTATTTTCCCTGAAGGCACGAGATTCTCACCGTCGAAACTCACCAAAGCTGTTCAGACCCTTTCGCAGCAAACACCAGCACGGGCAGAATCAGCGCGTCGATTGCGTTCGGTGTTACCAATACGCACAGCTGGCACCCTTGCAGCTCTTGCGGCATCGGACGCCGACATTGTGTTTTGTAATCACGTCGGTATCAGAGATATTTCTTCGATTCGAGAACTACGAGACTCTGTTCCTTTGAAAAAGGAGCTGCGCTTCAAGCTGACACGCGTATCGCGCAGCACTCTCTCCTCACACTGGTCTGACGAGGAGCTTGTGCGTTGGTTAGACACTCAGTGGGCGTTAGTGGATGAGTGGGTGACAGCGCACGAAGGCCAATAGTTACCTTAGGCGTGGCACCAGCAGCGGCGTTGTCGACTTGTGATCAACGTAAGCAGGGTCGTTACCCCACTTACGATCAGCTTTCGCTTCTAGCATCGGCACTCCAGATATTTTCATCAACAGCGTCCAGACAAACAGCGGGGAGATAAGCGTCAGCAACTGGAATCCATTGAGTGAGGGCAATGCGGCGACCGCCAATCCACTCCACAACACGATTTCGCCGAAGTAGTTGGGATGTCTTGACCGGTTCCACAAACCTGTGCAGATAAACGACTCGCTGCCCGACAATCTGAACTTCTTCTTTTGCTCGTCTGCAATTATCTCGATCGAGAAACCGATGGTCCAGACCAACAAACCGAACGTTTCGACAATTCCAATTTGCTGACCGACTCCGTCGCCAATCACCGTGAGCACTGGTGCGGTGGTTATGACAACCCAAGTTGCTTGCAGGGTCCACGTCATAAGGAACCAAGAAAAATCTTTTTTCATTGCGTCGAAACGTCTGTCCGAACCTACTTTTCTGACTCGGGACACCAAAAAGGAACCCAGCCTGGATGCCCACAAACAGACTGCGATCAATAGTGCAATATCGAGAGGACCTATATCAGACCGGGAATAGAGCGCTGCAAGGACAACAACCAGAGCAAAGGTGGCCGAACCAAGCAAGTCAAAGAAACGTTCTGACTTCAAGTTCCAAGCAAATCCAAAGGCAATCCACTGAATCAAGACTGCTGCCATCGCGGAAATAATCACCGGTGGTACCGAGTATTGGCCCCAGAGTCCGTCAGCGCCGCACATTGCAACAAGAGTTATGACTACAAGACCAACAATTGTGCCAGAAATAGACGTTCGTTTAGTCACTTCTCGGACCCTCTCGCAGGCGTTGTCGACAACTTCTCAGCTCGATCACTAATCGCTCTAAGCATTCGTTTGAAAATAACAGCGTGAGCTGGAACCAACGCAAGCCAGTAGACCCGGCCCCATAGACCGCGTGGAACAAAAACTGCCCTCTGTTCAACCGAACATCCGCTTTCATTAGGGTGGACTTGCCATTCGAGCCACGCGTGCCCTGGAACTTTCATCTCTGCTCGCAGTCGCAGCGAGTTTGAAGTGACTTCCACGACCTCGAAAAAATCGACAGAGTCCCCAACTCGCAATTCGGTGGGGTGCCGTCTACCGCGCCGCAATCCAACGCCGCCGAGGAGTTTGTCGACGAAACCTCGTAAAGCCCACAGCCAATCGAAAACTAACCACCCAGTGCTGCCGCCAAGAGAACGGACGACCGCCATCACCGAATTGGCGTCGGCGTCGGTAACCACGCCACGGTGATCATCGAACATTCGTCCCCCCGCCCAAAAAGGGTCACTGGGGTCCGGCATCGCTGCACCTAATTCGTCCCCGGATGCACGACCGTTGCTCCACCGTGTGGGTAATTCTTGGCCTTGAACGGAAGAAACTGCGTATCCGATCGATTCTTCCAAACTTTGGTTAAGTGCCCCTCGAGCACATCCTTCTCCCCCATCGGCCACAACAACATCACTGGTTAGCGAATCAATTAAGGGACGGGCCAATTGAATCGGTAGAGGGCTGACCAGATTAACCCAATGAGACGAAAGTCGTGGAGTCAAAACAGGCACCGGTAGTATCCAGCGCCGTCGTAACCCGGCGACGCTTGCGTACGCGTGCATCATGTCTTGATAGGTGACGACATCGGGCCCACCAATATCGATCGTACGGTCATAAAATTCAGGGCGATTCAGCACAAACGCGAGGTCGTCGAGCACATCGCTAATCGCCACGGGCTGACAAAGCGTCTGCGACACCCATTTTGGGACAACCATAAAGGGCAGTACCTCTACCAGCGATCGGAGCATCTCAAACGAAGCACTACCGGACCCAATAATTACCGCTGCTCTCAGTTCGGTGACGGGAGTTTCACCCGAAGCAAGTAGCCGTCCGACTCTATGTCGACTGGAAAGGTGATCAGATTTGTCATTGCCATCGTGTCCGAGTCCACCTAAATAAATGATCTGCTTAAGGTTCTGGGCCTCAGCTGCGATCGCGAACTCCTGAGCCATGTTCGACTCAACCTTCGCGAAGTCATTAGACGACGACATCGAATGCAGTAAGTAGTACGCGGCTTTGGCGCCATCTAGTGCTCGCAGAATCTCCTCTGGTTTAGATAGATCAGCTTGAACTATCTCGACTTGGTCTTTCCACAAGCGATCGGATAGCTCTTCGGGACGGCGAGCTACGCACCGAACTGAGTAGCCAGCCGCAACTAACCGGGGTATCAGCCTGCCGCCTACGTATCCGGTGGCACCAGTGACAACTATTGGTGAGTCATTACGATCCACTTATCTGTTCCAAGTAACTCAACATTGCCGGGAAACCATCAAGCGAAACAGTCTTGTCCGGTAAACCCGGCCAAACTCCACCAACCATCACTGTCGTGTTAGGCAACGACGCCTGAATTGCCTCGACAGTCTCGACTACCACCTTGGGTGACGTCGAACTTACAGTGCTCAACACAATCGCTAGTAGTTCGTCGGTGTACTGCGCTGCTTGGATAATCGTGTCTACCGGACTATCTGCTCCCAGGTTCACAGGGTCGTAACCCCAACTTCGAACTAACTCAGCGCAAATGGCGGCAGGTAGCGCATGGGTTTCAAGAGGTGGACAAGCAATAAGGACGCTTCCAAGCTTTCTACCGCGACGCTGAGGAAGTCCTTGCATCCGTCCCAACAGCGAGGAGACAACACCGGAAGCTCTGTGCTCTTCATAGACCTCTAACCGGCCGCTCGCCCATTCATCTCCTATCGACCGAAGCGCTGGAACAATCACTTCGCATATCACTTCTTCAACGGTGGCGCCCCCGTCGAAGGCGCCTTGAACTATGAGCCATGCGCCCGCCGTGTCTCCCGCGAGCAAAGCTTGGAGAAACGAATCAGATTTGTTTCCCAACGATCTGTGGCCTCGCCCTGACGGGGCGCGCTCTATCGCAGACATTGCATCTAAATCACTGACTGAGATTTCCCAACTACCGCCACTCTTCTTGGCAGGTAACTTGCCTGAACGAACGTACTTATAGACAGTCATGTAATGAAGATCGAGGCGTTCCGCCGCTTCGTTCAAGGTGAGCATCTCGGTCGTTTCAGTCATTTCACCAAACCTTTAAAATCTCGCCGACCTTTTTCAGCGTTAAGTAGCCGCCGTTGCATTGCTTCTCTGCGGTTAGACAAGTCTTGCCAAGTCAATACTTCAACGTCATCTCTGATTCCTGCAGCACGTCGAAACGAAGACTCCGATATCTCCAGGTCTTGGAGGGCGAGTCCAAGTTCCGCTGATACTCGAAAGCCGTGTTTAGTGAGGAAGCCGGCACTAATCGCGGAGAATTCGCCCAGTAGATCCATATCAGGGTCCAGTTTCTGAACAAAAGACGCTAGGTAGGCAAAATTCTTCACGAACAGCATGAGCTCTTTGGGAATTCGCGCGCCGCTGGCCAACAACTCCTTGAGTAGCGTCTGAAACTCCGAGACAAACTGTTCTTCGGTCAACTGAAGTGGGTCAAAATCAACTCGATCTAACTGCAGCTTCTGAATTAATTCTTCGACGTCGACATCGGGCGAGAAAGCACCTAGATCTCTAACAGCCAGTACTTGCGTGCGAACGTCGCCAGACATAAGACCGGTGACATAACGAAGGAATGAAATACGCCGATCGTGGTCCAGCCTGCCAACCATTCCATAATCAACCAACCCAATGACGCCGCTATCGACGACAAACAGGTTGCCCGCATGGAAGTCTCCATGAAAAATTCCATGTAGCGCCGCACCTTCTAGAAGGCCATCGACCATGTTCCTAAATAAGGTCCGAGTGTCCTGATCACTGATTTGCTCAGAATCCAACCGAGTCAGGGGAATCCCCGGCACACGCGACATCACAATGACGCGCGACGTCGTCATATCCAGCACTGGTTCGGGAGCGACCCATCGGTCACGTCCCCCCGTCGCCAACGCTCTTCGGATCTCAAAGAGGTTCGCTACCTCCAATCGGAAGTCCAACTCCTCGGAAATTGTTTCCGCAAAGAGTTGCACTAACGCCGGAGGGTTGGCGAGCGCAGCTACCGGGATACGCCCGACTAGACGCGGCGCCACCCAGGCAAGAACGCGCAGGTCACGTACAACTTTTTTATGTATCGACGGTCTTTGGACCTTGACTACAACCTCGGATCCATCGGAAAGACTTGCTGCATGAACTTGGGCAATTGAAGCTGCCGCAAATGGTTGGTCCTCGAAGCTCGAGAACGCAGAATCCAACGAACCTAGATCGTGGCGCAGTATTCGACGTATCTTTCGCCAGGGGGAAGATTTTGCCTGGTCTCGACAGCGTGAACATTCGTCCACGAGGGCTTGCGGGAAAACGCCTTCAGCGGCAGATATCAGTTGGGCAAGCTTTATGTATGTCGGCCCAAGACGTTCAGCCGCTATTCGTAGCCGTCTGTACAGCGATTCGGTTCGACTTTGGTTATCAAGTCTTCGGTCAAACAGTTTCCAACTGAGGACAGCCCACCCGAAACGCAGTGTCGTGTGTGCAAGTCGAGTTATAGGAGGAAACGAAGGCTCGTTAACCAACCGTGGTATTCCAGCTGCGATAGCACTTCGGACGGCATGGGCATCTTTAATCCAAAGGTTTTCGGCTTCGGGGGCAGTCGGCGCGGCCACCGCTTGGTCGATTTCAGTAAGCGGCTGCTCTTGGCTGTCTTCTACAGGACGATCGAGAATCTCAAATTCAAGCGTCTCAGGACCCCAAATTCCCATCGACAGCGGTTTCCAAGTGACCGGAGCCGATAGTCGATACGCCGGGACAACATCCAAAAATGAATTGAGGGCTTCTTGTAACTCTGCTCGGGCTAGCGCTGCACCTAAGCAGTGGTGAGCTCCCAACCCAAATGCTAGGTGGGGCGCCCGATCAACGCGATCTAGGTCAAAGCGGAATCCATCATCTGGTTGTCCTAAACCTGCGGCGTGCAGGCCCAACAGCACTGTGGTTCCGGCTGGGAAAAACATTCCATCGACGACTCGGTCTTCGCTCGCAACACGCGCTGTAGTCCGGACCGCACCGATGTAGCGCAGGGACTCTTCAACAACGGCGGGCACTAAAGACCTGTCGTTGCGGACAGCCTGATATTGGTCTGGTTGTCCAGCCAACACCGCAAGCAATGAGCCCAGCTGATTTCGAGTGGTGTCGGTGCCAGCCAAAAGGATGGCTTCGATCATGGCCACTAACTCGTCTACGCTCAGACGGTCTTCCTCGTAGGTGGCTTGGACCAAATCGCTTACAAGGTCGGCGTGTGGACACCCTTTCCGTTCAGCGACGAGTCCGGTTGCGTACTCGTCAAGTTCGCCTTGAGCGGCAGTTATTTGTTCGAGTCGACCCAAAACAGCATCCGCGTCTGCGTCGAGACCCGAAAAAATTATGTCTGCCCATCGCCCAAACTGATCGTGATCATCGTCGTCGATGCCCAAAAGCTTGCAGATCACCGGTATCGGGTAAGGCCTACAAAACTCGGCGACAAGGTCGCCCCCACGCTGTTGCACCAGTGGTTCTAGAAGACGATCTGCGTGTTCCCGCATAAAGGGTCGTAAAGCTTCGCTACTAGCTGGCGTGAACGACGCACTTACGAGACGTCGCAGGCGTCGATGGTCTTCGCCTTCTACCGATAGCAGATTTGGTCGCATTTCTACCTGATCGCCTGCGCCAGGCAACATGTCACGTGCGCGATTTATCAACTGCTCAAAGTTGACGTCATCGCGTTCTTCGGATTGCAAAGAACTGACACCTGAAAGCACTGTGATCCACGAAGGGTCGCGAAGGATCTCACGAGTTTGGTCATATCCAAAAACCAAGGGACCTGCTGGGGTTCGCACAGCCCAGTGGCCAGTGGCTTGGAGTTGTTGAGTAGCGGCTACCAATTCGGCGAAATCCGAAATCGCAAAGTCAACAAACGGCAAAGACCCCGGGGCAGTGGTGTCAATGAGTTCTGCTGCTTCGTTTAAGTCACTCACTCCATCGACCTCCACAGGACGATTTGAGTTTAGCGCTAAATAAACTTAAAGCCGACTACTCATCCATTTTTTGCCCACATAGGACCTCTTGCGCCGCCAGTCGACCTGACACCAACGCTCCTTGAATAGAGGGAGTAGTTCGATGGTCACCTGCTACCACTATCTGGCAATCCTCTTGGATCCGCCGTCGGAAAGTGGCGCCAGGAACAAACATNGGCTGAGCGTGCTCAACAATCCCNTGTTTNACGAGTTCCCATGATTCACTTTGACTTCCGAACACTCGANCCAACTGTTGTTGTGCCTCGGNGAGAGGTGGGTCGCTNCGTGTGGTCGGNCCCGCAGCGACAATCAACGCCGAACCTTGAGGCGCATACTCCGGTGCCACGTTGCTCATAATTGCGATATTCCTGCATGGGCCATCAGCAGACGGCAGAAGATGAATCGCCTTGCTGTCATTAGGTGGTTCAGCTGCAGCGAAATACGCATGCCACTGAGCCCTACCCTGCGACGATTCCTCCTGAAGTAAGCGCGCGGCAGCCGGCTGTTCCGTTGCGACAATCACCCTCCGCGCGGACGTTACCTCTCCAGTACTTAGAAGAACCTTTGCACCATCAATCTTCTCGACCTCGACTCCAAGATGCACTGATTCGATCGGCAGGCCCGCAGCCATCTGGTCCGGAATCTCTTGCATCCCACGCGCAGGCACCGCTGCGGGGCCCACTACTAAGCACCTTAGAATGAGACAGGCAAGCCTCGCTGAACCCTCAAGAGACGGCGTTAACTGAATCCCCGATAGTAAGGGCTCCCATAACTTCTCTACGGACCGGTCCGAAAACCTAAGGGCTTTCAAAAAATCTGCTGTTGAGCAGTCATCGGCCCGATCCAAAAACCCATGCTTCGATCTCAAGAGTCTTACAGCTAGTTTCAGAAATCGAACACGATCCGATGCTGTCAAAACTTGGGTCCGCAAACCTCCAACAACAGCTCTCAAGGATGTTCTCGGGTCTGAAAGTTCGGTAAACGAACCGCTGTCCCAAACATTGACACCGCGAAGGAAGGCGCGAAGATCGAGCGCATCCAGGTCGAGGTGGCGAGCTATTTCGGGGTAAGCAGTCAAAAGGACCTGAAAACCCCGATCAAGCACATAACCATCTTCAAGATCAGTGCGTACTCGCCCACCCACCGAGTCATCGCGTTCAACAATGATCACTTCTCGGCCGGCTCGATGCAGCGTCGAAGCCGCTGCTAATCCGGCCAATCCCGCGCCGATCACCACAAACTCCGATTCAGACGGCAGAGATCGAGATGTAGTGCGCTCGTCTTGAAAATCCATATCTAAAGACCGTTCGCTGGAAGGGACACTCTGTTCAACAAGTCAATCTCGGGGACTGACCCAACCTACACAGAGCCAACTACCCAAACCTAGACCGGCGTTCCGAGGTTGGGTTACCGAGAATTTGCCTTCAGTGCACCTAGGCAGTACGTGCTCGTTCTACATTGTGTTCATTCGGTTGGGACCAGTCGCTAAATGACTGAAACATAAGGAGTAGACCACTGATGCAACAAAACACTTGGGTTCAGCTAATGGCTATGCGCGGCAAGGACGCTCAGGCGATCATCTTGCCGTACGTCTTGTCGGTACTAGGAGTCTTCACATTCATCATTTGGGGAGGAGAAACAGCGGATACCGGCGCTGTACAACTTGCCGTCGCGGCCTGGGTAGTACTTGGCTCTCTGTGGACTCTTCTGTGGTTTGACGGCGTGTTAGCCGATGTTGGCGCTGGGATGCAGGACATGGACGGCGAAGTTGCCGGCAGCAACATGGGGAAAAACTTTGCAAAAGCTCCGTTTGCGTTATTTCGTGGCTTCAACGCGCTCGTGATCGTCATCATGGCCGTGCTGCAAATTTCAGCTCTTTACGCGTAACATTTTTGATTCCTTTGTTGGTCGCCGCCTAGCGGTGATCAACAAAGGGTCAACTCCAAATACTTGTTCACTAATCGGTTGAAGCCCACAAAGCCATATGGACAACCCGTCTGAGTTAGAAACAGCCAACAGTTCTTTTTATGCCCACTTTGAGGCAGCGGACATTCAAGGGATGTCTGATCTTTGGGTCAACTCCGACGAGGTGTGGTGCACACACCCCGGCTGGCCGACAATTTTCGGGTGGGATCCAATTCGGGTGTCTTTCGAGCAGATCTTCTCAGGCCCTGAACTCCCCCAGTTTTTAACCTCCAACGTTCGCTTCCACGGCGACGACCAGACTGCTTGGGTATTTGTCGAAGAGAACCTGCTTGGATCGTCGCTATCAGCTGTAGCTGCCGTCAACGTATTCAAACGTGTAGAAGGGACTTGGAGGATGGTCGGCCACCAGGCTGCGCCTCTCATACCGGACCTAGATCTCACCTCAGGCTCAGAGACCAACTAGCTCACAAGTCGGAAACTTTCGCCACACGTGTTGCATTTTGTTTCACCCATAGATGCAGATATCTCAGCAGATCCACAAAAGGGGCAATACTCGACAGCTCGGCGAGGAGCATCAGAGCTGTCTCGCGCTGCGCGCCGCGCCGCAATGAAATCAATGACGGCGAGTAGCGAACAAGCTGTCTGCACAACAGCTAGTAACGCCAGGATTCTTCCCGGCATCACGTCAAAATCAAGCCAGATCAGTGCCCAGACGTAGCAACTGTAAACAAGCGCACCGATCCAACAGATAGTTCGTAACGTCGCTCGTTCGGCGATTACAGAAATAATCGCGCAATAGGTAATCGCCACTGCCGCCACGGCTACTGTCCCTATCGGGCGACCTACAACATCGGGCGGTGACGCTCCCCAGGTGAGTGCGATAAGTACCAAACCCATAAGGAGCGAAGAGCCAGATCCGATAGGCCAAATCATCTTGAGTTGGGTCCTAAATTTGCCAAGTTCGATACTGACCAAACTGGCAGCTGTCACCACCAACAAAAAGCTCGTCCCGTGGACACGCGCCACAAATTCAGTGCTTCCGCCGATAACAATCCCCGCTGCAGCAAGGACAGCGTTAACGATCACAATCCACTTCAAGGCCTGCTTAACCAAGGATTTATTTGGCGGCAAAATATTCGCGATGGACCTCACAGGTAAGTCTCCTGTTATGCGACCTCACAAAGCACGGTAACCGTTCACAACCAACCAGCGTGACCGTTTACCGAACTCGTCAGAAATTCAAACTTTTTCGCCATTTAGGTTGCATCTAACTATAATTTAGTACTAAATTATCTTTCAGAGGTCCCCCCACCTCTTTCAAGCCTTCGGGTCGGCATATGGCAGTCACCTTCCGTAGCTGTCCCGAAGGCTTCCCCCCTTTTTTGAACCGTCTATCTTGATAACCACCTGACTGATGACACACCATGCGACATTCAGGAGAACCCGTGTCACACAACCCCACCTCGATGCTCACCAGCCACAGGTCCTTACCATCAGNTAGAGGACTTACGGCAGCCATCGCGGTGNTCGNCTTGCTCACATGTTGTTCTTCGACACCATCTCNACAAAGCTCCGCCCCCACCAGCACAACACCAACTGNACCCNCGGCACCCACAACAAATCCAAGCGACACNACCACGTGCGTCGACCCTCANAAAGCCGCAGTTCATGATCGGATCTTGATGCAAATTGAGTCATTAAGAGCTGGCGCGTATGAACAAGCCCGGGAACACGCATCNACATCATTTAAAAGTTCAGTCAACGTCGCTGGATTTAGGGAGATGATCGAGTCAGGTTTTCCGTTTCTNTTAGAAAATCAGCCGGTGGCGTTCGGACGCTGTCGAATAACCGNCGGAACAGCGACAGTTGAGGNNCGGTTCGGCGAAGAACCAGCCATCACCCTCATCTACTTCTTGATCCAATCGGAGAATCGTTGGTGGATCGATGGCGCCTCACCAGCAGTTGATGGACTCGCCGACAAGGTTGAATCGTCATGACCCTGCAAGAGAGGTTGACTGCCAGCGTCGTCAAGTTGTTCTCCGAAGGCGACCAACCACTAGCTGACACCCACTTGTACCCAAACGACCCGGGCCTATTTGGNCCCGGGAGCGTCAGCTGGAAANTAATGGGCGACGTATCAAGCTTTGCCGGAGGAGTGCGAGCGCTTCTCCTACAGGCATTACACCCTGAAGTTGCTGCAGGCGTCGCAGATCACTCCGCGTACAAGTCAGATCCCTTAGGTCGTCTCAACCGAACATCTCTTTTCGTTACCACCGCCAACTACGGCTCAATGCCCGAAGTTCAGTCNGCGGTGCAGATGGTGCGCACAGCACACCGNCCCGTNACCGGCGTTTCAGAGCGCGGGATCTCCTACTCNGCTAACCAACCGCCACTAGCTGCGTGGGTGCAAAATACGCTCACCGATTCTTTTCTCGAGGCATACCAAACCTTCTGNNGTCCCCTTGGACACGATGAAGCAGATCAATTTGTCCANGAGCAATCGAAAATCGGAGCCCTTTTAGGTGTTGTAGAACTCCCCCAAACCGCAGCGGACCTCCGTTCTTGGATCGTTGACCACCCCGACCTCGCCGAGTCNCAAGCTCTCCACCAAGCGTGGGACTTTTTACGCAACCCACCCTTAAACACNGGCCAACTCTTGGGTTACAAAATCCTTAGATCGGCCGCAGTCGCGACTTTGCCNCAGNACTTCAATCAGCTGACAAACGCNTCCTCATCTAGACGAGCAGTTTTCGCTGGTCGACGTCTCATCGGATCACTGCGTTGGGCAATGAAGTACAGCCCTGCGTGGAAAGCAGCTCTCGACCGGTGCGGAGCAACTTATGACCNCTCCAAGTTCAGNTCATTTGAAGACCGGCNNTAATTNGAAANCGTCACAACAACCGAACGGCAGTATCTATGAGGGTCACCCCAGTTCAGGGAAAATCTCTTCCAATTCGGCCACGATCCAGTCGCTGACAGCACACACTTGCTCGAAAAACGGGAGATGAGTGCTCATCATNTCAGTNAATCGGAGTCCCCGAACTAGTAACTCGGCATCTNCTCGAGACATCGGNATACCTCGTTNGGTTCCTGACAGCGAAGCCCACTCTTCNCTGCTCCACGCCAGAACCAAACGTCTATCTAGTGCATCGAGACGCCCGTCGGCATCTTGGACATCGTGATCTGACAGGATTCCCAAGATCTGGCGTAGCGCCGCCGCTCCTTCTATAGGCAACATCATGGTCTCGCCTAAGGAGTCAGAAGACATTGAGCTCTTTCCTTGTTGAGGTG
>PBOM01000034.1 GCA_002724355.1 Actinomycetota bacterium
GACATCCATGTCGTCGATAAAAGGTCTTACTCCTGCAGCAAGTGCTTCAGCTTCATATTTCGTGCCTCTAGAACCCACTCCTTTGGGCGGCTGAACGGACACTGGCACTCCAGTTGCTAGGTCCTCAATAGCGTCCAAGATTTTGACGTACCCCGTACAACGACAAAGGTGCGCACCGAGATGTCGAGCTGTTTCATCGCGGGTGAGGGCCTCACCTTTTTTCTGGATCAACGCTTTGGCACGCACAAGAATGCCCGGGATACAGAACCCGCATTGGAGTGCACCATTTGCCGCGAACACTTCGCAGTATCGGTCTAGCTCCTGCTGATCGAATCCTTCAAGTGTGGTGATCTCCTCGCCAGCAACACGTTCAAGAGAAGTTTGACAAGCTACGCGAGCTTTATCTCCAACTAATACGGTGCAGCAGCCACACTGACCTGAGGGAGCACAACCATCTTTCGGTGAGATGACACCGAGTTCATCTCTGAGAGCGCTAAGGAGATGTTCGTGTTGATCCGACACNGAAACGGGGCTGCCGTTCAAATTAAAGGAAATCATTGCTTGCTCTTTGGCTCTGCTATGAGGTCATACATTTCAGGTCGGCGATAGCGATCGAAGTCGAACAGTGTTTCTTTGTAATGCTTGCACCAGTCAAGATCACAATCCGCCACGACTAGCTCATCTTGGGCCGTTGTTGCTTGAGCAATGATTTGGCCAGACGGAGCGATGATCATCGACTCAGCGAGGGAATCGACGCCTTCTTCGAGCCCTCCTTTTGCTACGCCAACAACCCAGGTTCCATTTTGGTACGCGCCTGCTTGCATGACTAGCTGATTGTGNAACGATTGGAGCGCGTCTTGTGAAGGGTCTGGGGCATAGTGCATCGGCGTGTTGTAACCGATGAGGATTACTTCAACGCCTTTCAGCGCCATGACTCGATAAGTTTCTGGCCATCGGCGGTCGTTACACAGCGCCATGCCGATAACTCCACCGAAGGCATTAGATACATCAAAGCCATCAGGACCTTCTTCAAAATATCTGCGTTCTAAATGCTGAAATAGNCGCTCAGGTTCATGTTCTTCGTGACCGGGTAAATGAACTTTGCGATACTTCGCGACGATAGACCCGTCACGTTCTACTAGAACCGAAGTGTTGTACCGATTGCCTTGGGAGGTTCGCTCGGCATAACCGAGATAGAAGCCGACACCTAGTGATTGTGCTTCATCGAAGAGCGCTTGGGTTTCTGGGCCAGGCATAGCAGTTTCGTAATAAGCATCTAATTCTGTTGGATTGTCGTCGAGGTACCAACGTGGGAAGAAAGTAGTAAGTGCCAGTTCCGGGAAAACAATTAGCTCACAGCCGTCGTCACTCCCCTGCCGAAGCAGCGCAATTAGACGTTCCACGACTTGAGTTCTGGTTTCAGTTCTTTCTATGGGGCCTAGTTGAGCGGCCCCTATTCGTAAGGATCTCACCAGGTCACCTCAGTTAGTGCGAGCATTGCATCTGCAAGCAGTTGCGCGCCAGCTACTAGATCTTCGTCGTCTGTATGTTCAGCTGGGTTATGGCTGATGCCGTCGAGACTGGGNACAAAAATCATTCCGGTTGGGCAGACACGCGCGATCATTTGGGCATCGTGACCTGCTCCTGACGGCATTCTCCGTGTCGATAGACCCTTTTCTTGGGCTAGAGCCTCAATAGCGTCAACAACTCTTCTCATCGAATTCGACGGGTTCGAAACGCGCGAGCGAACGACTTTCAACATTGATGTCTTCACGATCAGCAATTTGTTGGACGCTGTCCATTAACTGTTGTTCAGCTTGGCGCAGCAGAGTTTCATCTGTGTTGCGCAAATCTACGGTCATAGTTGCATGGGCCGGAACGACATTCACGAGGTTTGGGTGAAGGGTAAGTGATCCCACTGTTGCAACTTGGGTGCCACCTAGATCGGTCGCTATTGCTCGCGCCGCCACCGCCACTTCGGCGGCGACTGCCATAGGATCACGACGAAGAGACATAGGTGTAGTACCAGCATGGTTGCTTTGACCAATAAATTTAAGCTCCGTCCAAGAGATCCCCTGTACTCCTTCAACGACTCCAATTTGGACTGCTTCATTATCTAGAACCGGTCCCTGTTCGATGTGCAGTTCAACAAAAGCATGGGGGACAGCACCAGGACAAGGAGCAGCTCCGCGGTATCCAATTCGTTCTAGTTCTTCTCCGACGATTGTTCCATCGGCTCCTTCTACTTCAAGGACGGATTCAACGCTCATTCCTCCCACGTAGGCAAGACTTCCCATCATGTCCGGTGGGTAGCGAGAGCCCTCCTCGTTAGAGAAAAAGGCAACAGCAAGTGGCCGCTTGAGATCAACATTGGCAGCGAGAGTCGCTTCAATGACTTCCAATCCAGCTAGAACACCAAGGTTGCCGTCAAAACGGCCTCCAGTTCCAACTGTGTCGATGTGCGAACCCGCCATTACAGCTCCCGCTGCACCAGCGTCACCGGTNGAGGCCACAACATTTCCGACGGCGTCAACGGTAACCGTCAAACCCAGATCAGTCATCCAGGTCACCACGAGATCTCTACCTTCACGATCTGAGTCAGTAAATGCCAACCTAGAGCAACCCTGAGTCCCCTCAATCGCACCTATTTGTGCAAGTTCCGCAATGCGCGCCAGAAGACGAGTGCCGTTGATCGTGACCGACGGTTGAGATCGCAAGTCCATGTGTTTATTGAACCTGATTCAGTCCCAAAATAGCTAGTGATTCCTGTTAGCTCGATATTTCGTTAATGTGCACTCTGCACTTAGACATTGGAGATTCTGTGACTCGACCCGCTCTATACCTCCAGGACGCACATGCTATTTCCGAAGGAATTAGCTTCTCCAAATACGCCGAGGAGCGTGATTTTGACGCTGTTTGGCAGGCAGATTCTCGATTGGTAAGGGAAGCATCCGTACCAATGGCTGCGTTTGCGGCGTGTACTGAAAAAATCAAGATTGGTTCTGGAGTCATCGATGTTTGGACACGAAATCCAGCTCGTCTCGCTTCGATGTTCGCAACTCTTGACGACCTAGCTCCTGGTCGAATTCTTTGTGGTTTGGGCGCTTGGTGGGATCCACTAGCCACAAAAGTCGGGGTGTCACGCGATCGTCCGCTAAAGGTCATGCGCGAGGTCGTTGAAGTCGTACGCGCTTTACTTGCGAACGAAACTGTCACCTTTGACGGGGAATTTGTGCGACTTGACGGGGTCGAACTGGATTACGTATATCAGGAACGCAAACCTAAAGACGTCCCCATATATATCGGTGCAACCGGTATGAAAATGATGGAGTTAACGGGTGAAATTGCCGACGGCGTAGTTTTGAACTATCTCGTTTCTCCTGACTACAACAACCGGGCAATGGACGCATTACAAAAAGGAGCAGAGAAAGCCGGGCGATCTGTGGACGAGATTGATCGCCCTCAACTAGTTGTGTGCTCTGTCCATGAAGACCGGGACACTGCTTTAGGCATGGCACGAAATATGGTCGCTCAATACCTTGGGCAACAACCCCACATAATGGAAGCATCTGGCGTACCGAAGTCATTACTTGACGATGTGGGACAGGTTTTGACCTGGCCAGCTACACATGAGCAGGTGGAAGCAGCAGCAAAATTGGTTCCAGATGAAATTGTTCAAATGTTGACCGCCTCAGGAACCGCCGACGAGGCTCGAGAGGCTGTAGCTGGTTACATGGCGAACGGCTGCACCTCTCCGGTTCTTTACCCACTCGGTGACGTATACGCAACGATTGACGCCTTTGCGGGATGGGATAGCAACTCTTAGACGACGCTCGGTTGCTCTATTAACAGCCCATTCAAAAACAGTTCTAAGTCAACAAGTTTTCTTTGTTAACTCTTAGCCCTAAGGGCTCACCAGTCTCTCAGAGTGTGGCATGATGCGAGGGTTCGATGTCGAAACACTTTAGAGATAGGGCGGTAGAAATGCGGAGGAAGATTGCAGCACTGCTAGCGGTCTGTATTGGACTGGGCTTTGTCCTCACCAGTTGCGGTGGCGACGATGACGCCGATACGAAAGCTGCGTTTGTGTACGTGGGACCAGTTGGGGATGCCGGCTGGACCTACGCTCATGACGAGGGTCGAAAGTACGCTGAAAGCGAGACGGGTGTAGAAACCGCGTACGTTGAGGCGGTCCCAGAAGGAACAGCGGATTTTGCGAACTATGTTCGCGATTTCATTGATCAGGGCTACAACGTAATCATCGGTACCTCCTTTGGGTACATGGATGACATGTTGGCGCTTGCTGATTAATACCCAGACGTTGTTTTCGAACACGTATCTGGCTACAAAATGAATGAAACCAACTTTGGTAACACCTTCGGCCGAATGTACGAACCTCGTTACCTCTCAGGAATGGTCGCGGGTTCAGCAACCAGTTCAGGATTGATTGGCTATGTTGCAGCCTTCCCAATCCCTGAAGTCATTCGAGGAATTAACGCATTCACTCTTGGTGTACAAGCCACTAACCCAAGCGCACAGGTCGAGGTCATTTGGACTAGCACCTGGTTCGACCCTGTAGTAGAGGGCGACTCTGCTCAAGCGTTACTGGATAAAGGTGCGGATGTCATAGCGATGCACCAAGACTCAACAGCCGCTGGCGAGAAAGCTGAAGCGGCCGGCGCTCGATGGGTGTCTTATAACTCTGACATGAGTGCTTTTGCTCCTAATGCTTTCCTAACCGCTCCGGTCTGGAACTGGGGTCCGCGGTACGTAGAAATCATCAACGACGCCAAAGCCGGTAACTACTCACCTTCTGCCTACTGGGGATCTATGGCCGAAGGGATCGTTGACCTTGCACCTATAGCAAGCGATGTTGATCAATCAGTAGTCGACATGGTTATGGACGCGAAAGCGGCAATCATCGCCGGCGACATGCATCCATTCACTGGTCCTATAAACGACCAAGACGGCAACCAGGTTCTAGGGGCTGGTGAAGTCATGGACGATGGAGCAATGCTCGGCATGATGTTCTTCGTCGAAGGCGTAATCGGATCCACAGGCTGAGTTAGCCAATCTAAGAACAACGTTTAGCGGCGTCGGCGCGAAGTATTCACGTCGGCGCCGCTATCGCGTTCTCACAACCAGAATTTAATCGTTATGAACCAGGCTCCATCTTCGATCAGCGACTCCAAATTGGCAGTTGAGCTATCCGACGTTTGGAAATCTTTCCCCGGCGTCACAGCGAACGCAGGAGTCAACTTAAGCGTGCGAACTGGAACTATTCACGCCTTATTGGGAGAAAATGGGGCTGGAAAATCAACCCTGATGAATATCCTGGCCGGGGTATATCGACCAGACAGTGGTGAACTCAAGATTCACGGTCATTCTCAACAGTTCCGCAACCCTGCCGACGCTCTCAGCGCCGGGATAGGAATGGTCCACCAAGAGTTCCGGTTAATCCCATCTTTTTCAGTAGCTGAAAATGTAATTCTGGGATCGGCCGACAGGGTGCTCCGAATCAAACAAGTTGAGTTGGAGGTTTCAGAACTAGCTGAACGTTTCGGACTTAAGGTCGATCCTTCACAACCGCTTTGGCAGCTGTCTATGGGCGAGCGCCAAAAGGTTGAGATCTTAAAAATTCTTTGGCGCAACGCGCAAGTATTAATTCTTGACGAACCAACTACCGTGCTGACACCGAGTGAAGTTGATGAACTGGGCGAAATTTTGACAAAAATGGCAGACGATGGCAGGTCCATCATCTTTATTAGCCATAAGTTGCATGAAGTTTCAGGCATCTGCGACGAAGCAACGGTACTGCGACAAGGAAAGACTGTCGCTAGTGCCCTTCCACTTGAGTCAACTGACCAGCGTGAGCTGGCCCAGTTAATGGTCGGCACTTCCGCTGGCGCCACTGACAGACCTGAACCCAGTACTCCCGGAGCTCCTTTGCTGGAGCTTGATGGTTTAAGTGCCCTTGGAGACCGAGGGCTTGAAGCCTTCTCTAATCTCACTTTTCGAGTCAACGCTGGTGAAATCGTAGGCATTGCTGGTGTCGCGGGTAATGGCCAACGCGAATTGGCCGATGTGATCGCAGGGTTAAGACCGTCAACTGCTGGTTCGTTGCTAATGGGCGGTGCTGATATCACCGAAACAAGTCCCCAATTTCGATTCAGGTCTGGGCTCGCTTACATACCCGAAGATCGCTTGGGGGTTGGGTTGGCACCCAGATTGTCGATAACCGACAACGCGATTTTGCGGGTGTACCGTCAGCAGCGTCGCGGCCCATTTATCTTGGCTGAGAAAGCGCTGGCATATTGCAAAGACATTGTTCAACGTTTTGGTGTTCGTTCAGCAGACCTTGACGGTCCTATCGCAGCACTGTCAGGGGGCAATCTTCAGCGTTTGCTGGTCGGCAGGGAACTCGATGGACAACCATCAGTGATAGTGGCCTCGCAGCCTACGCGTGGCCTTGATGTCCAAGGCGTCAAAGCAATACAAGAACTCCTCATCGAACAACGCAATTCCGGTGTTGCCGTCATCATGATTTCTGAAGATTTAGACGAGTTATTAACTATTGCCGACCGGCTTCTAGTCATGGAAAGTGGAAATATTCGAGGCGAATTCGATCCTCGAACTGCCTCACGCGATGAAGTTGGAATAGCGATGCTCTCTGATGGACAGGCGAGAACCGCGCTATGAGACAACCGCGCCTAAGTCTTCGAGAGCAACCATTACCCGGTGGTCAGCCACTTGCTTTTGGGATTGGGTTACTCATTGCGCTGATTGTTGGAACTTTGCTGTTATTTGCCGCGGGACACGAACCCTTGAAGATCTACTCCCGCATGTTCGAAGCCTCACTCGGGGATCCAGATGCTTGGGCAAAGACAGTTAACCGGGCAGTACCTCTCGGTTTAGCGGGACTGGCAGTCGCAGTAGCAGGATCTATGGGCCTTTGGAACATCGGCGCAGAAGGCCAAATCATGGCGGGTGCTATCGCCGCCGCATGGGTTGCACGAATCGGTGGAGATTGGCCTGGCATCATCCTAATTTCGATGATGCTCATCGCCGCAATAGGCGGCGGCGGGGTTCTAGCAATCGGCCCCGCGTTGGCCCGAGCAAAACTGGGCGTTAATGAAATCATCACGACGTTGATGTTGAACGAAGTGGCAATTCGCTTAGTCCAATGGCTGATACATGGCCCGTGGAAAGATCCCGACTCCTACAATTTTCCGCTGGCTCCAATGATCCCCGACCAAGCTCGCTTACCTACATTGTTCAGCAGGGCTCACTTCGGTCTTCTAATAGCCGCCGCTGTCATCGTCATCGCTTCAGTAGCAGTCCGGCACACCGCATGGGGTTACGAGCTAAGGATTGCTGGTTCCTCAGAAGCTACGGCACGCTATAGCGGGATTTCTCTATCCAAAAAAATTCTAACTGTTCTTGTCTTAAGTGGCGCGATCGCCGGTTTAGCAGGAGGAGTTGAATTGACAGGCACAGCTGACCGTTTAACTGAAACTATCTCGAACGGATTTGGTTTTGCCGGCATCATTGTGGCTGCCCTGGCATTAATGCGCCCATCGGGTGTTGCTGTCGTGGCTTTACTTTTTGGGGCTGTACAAATCGGAGGACAGAGCATTCAAACACTGGGTGTTTCTTCTTCTGTTTCCACAATCTTGCAAGCCTTCGTTTTGTTTGGCGCCATAGGAGCCGGAGTCTTGAGCCGTTACCGCGTTGTTCTAGATACTGACGCACGTTCTTCAAACAAGGAACTAAGTGATGACTGAGGCGTCCCTCATTGGGCTTTTATTCGCAACCGTGTCTTTTGGTGCCCTTCTCTATCTAGCTGCGCTTGGTGAACTCTTAGCTGAGAAAGCGGGGGTTCTTAACCTCGGTGTTGAAGGAATGATGGCAGTCGGCGCCGTAACTGCGTTCATAGCTGGAGTCGAACTCCAGAACCCTTGGGCCGCGTTACTGGTTGCAATGCTGAGCGGCGCACTCTTGGCTTCAGTGCACGGTTTCTTTACGGTGGGGTTAGGTGCCGAACAAGTTGTTTCTGGCTTGTCGCTCACCATCTTGGGTCTAGGGCTAGCTGCCTATCTGGGCAAGGATTACGTTGGCCTACCTCCAGGCGCTGAATTAGTTCCGGTCGAATGGGGAGGCCTTTCTGACCTGCCCTGGGTTGGACCAATTTTATTTAACCAGGCGCCGATGGTTTATTTGGCTCTTCTCATGGGACTTACCGTGAGCTTCGTGCTGTCAAGTACGCGCCTTGGTCTAGCTTTACGAGCTGCGGGCGAATCAGCTTCATCTACGGACTCTGCTGGTCATTCAGTACTGGGTTTGCGTTTGTCAGCTGTCGCCGCCGGCGGCGCCTTAGCTGGAGCATCTGGTGCGTATCTGACTTTAAGTATCACCCCCCAATGGGCAGAAGGAATTACTGCTGGTAGAGGTTGGATCGCTGTCGCTCTGGTGATCTTCGGAGCATGGCGCCCAGGGCGGGTCGGAATTGGCGCTTTGATTTTCGGTGGCACGCTCGCGTTGAAGACACGTTTACAAACATTCGGCGTCGACTTTTCGCCAATTATTCTTTCAATGCTCCCCTACGTGCTCACCCTCACGATCCTTCTCATAATCTCAGTACAAGCACGCAAGAGGCCTTCTCCCGCGCCGTTTGGGTTGGGACTGGCCTACCGTCGAGAAGAACGCTAGTGACTTTTTGATTGGGGATGGCTAGAGGATTGCTCTCGCTGCCGCCCAAACGTAAGCGATGACAATAACAAGAAAGGCCAACCGCCAAATCCGTTTGCTCACATGCTCTAACTTAAGCGTCTCGTTTTAGGACTTCCAATTCTTCTCTATGACACCTCTAGGGTCATTGCAACAAGACAATGCGGTGGAAGTTCAATCACAGGCGAGGAACCACGAGATACATCTATTTGTGACCGCCGAACTGACTCAGGGTTATCCCAAGTGTTCTGTGTTGTTGGATCAGAATGATGCAGCAAATCACACGAAACAGTCTCGAGATGGGAACCCGACAACTCAACCGTCAACTCCACTTCGGAATCAACAGAACGATTCACTGCGAAGACATATAACTCCTTATCTTCGTTCAATATTGCTGCACCATCCAACATCGCTACGGAATCAAATTCGGGCGAAGGTACTACCGGTCCGCTATAGCCCAAACGCAACGAATTTCCCGTACGCCGTCCGACGAACATGGCTAGGGCTTCAAAAATAGTTTGTCGGAGCAACCTGTCGTCTTTTGTTAGAACGGGTGCAATGACATTCGCTATTTGTGCGAGGTTGGCGACCTTCACAACATCTGCGTTGCGAATAAAACTCATCAAGAACTGGGCGCATACCAAAGCATCTTGCAAGTCATATATTTCTTCAACCAAATGCGCTGGGAATTGCCCATCGGCCCACATTCCTGCCCGATTTCGAGTTCGATACCAGACGTTCCATTCATCAAAAGCTATGAACGGACGTCGACTAGAGCGTCGTTTACCGGCGACATATCGACATACGGCATCAATTTCAGCAATTTGTCGGTCTATCGCAACGCCTGAAGTCAAAAACGCTGAAGTGTCTCCCGAGTAATTATCCAGATATCGGTGAGTAGATAAGTAGTCGGCGAAACCCCCCACTGACTCCAAGGCAATCTGATCCCAGGTGAGGTAAGTCGAACTCTCAGGCAAAGACGTACCCGAAACGACGAGTTCAATCGAGGGGTCAACGAGTTTCATCATATGGGCTGCCTGTCGTGCTTTAGTCCCATATTCAGCTGCCGACATGTGTCCGATTTGCCAGGGCCCATCCATTTCATTGCCTAAACACCACAGTGGGACCGATTGAGTTGACGTTGGGTCATCAATTGCTCGTTGACTACTAACTTCCGTCGTCGAATTACCATTGATGTATTCGACCCAGTCAGCAGCTTCTTCAGGCGTTCCGGTCCCTAAGTTCACTGCGAACATCGGAGACCAACCCATTCGCTCAGTTAGCGACAAGAACTCATTTGTACCGAAGGTGTTTGGTTCTATTGTTCCCCACGCCAACTCGCGACGGGTGGGACGTTCAGTGACTGGGCCTACGCCATCTCGCCAGTGGTAATTGGAAACGAAATTTCCTCCGGGATATCTCATGACAGTGAACTCAAGTTCGCTCAAGGCCTCGAGTACATCTGTTCGGCACCCAAACTCATCTGCGTGAATTGATGTGGGATCGAATACACCCTGGTATACCGCTCGACCCATATGTTCCAAAAAACCCCCGAAGATGCGAGGATCTACTGAACCCACATGATGTTGTGGGTGGAGATTGAAAGTGGCTTTAGTCACGCCGGGAGCGTAGTTCCAAATAGACAGTCACTGTCTTTCGTCGGCAACACAACATGGACCGTGTGACATTTGTGTTGAACGGCAATCAAGCTAGATGGAAGCGCAGATGCCAAATAGGGCTCCCGGTGCGGGAAGGAAATATATGTGCACCAGGAGCCCTAAACCAGAAGAAGTTTTTTAACGATCTCCACCTCCTGTCACGAGGCGGGGGTTGCTCCCGTGACAGCATCGTCGAGCGCAAGGCCTGGACCTCCGTGTTCGGAAACATCTAGCCCTGCAATTTCTTCTTCTGGTGACACCCTCAGACCCATAGAACGCTTAAGAGCGCCAAACACGATGAATCCAGTAACAATTGTCCAGGCTGCGACGATGACGACCAGAACTGCTTGCACGGCGATTTGATCTAATCCTCCTCCATAGAACAATCCGGCGTCGTCGCGACCTAGGAACGCATCGTCATATTTAGCGAATAAGCCAATGGCTAAGGTTCCCCAAATACCACAGGCTCCATGAACAGCAAATGCTCCCACTGGGTCATCAATTTTGAGTTTTCGATCTACGAAGTTGGCGGCAGCAACTGCAATGAAGCCTGCGATAAGGCCTGTGAGCACTGAACCCCACGGAGTCATTGTCCCACAACCTGCAGTGATGCCTACCAGCCCACCCAAAGCTCCGTTACCTGCAACAGCGATATCTGGTTTTCCGGTGCGAAGCCAGTTGAGTGCTGTGGCACCGATAACTCCGGCACAGGCAGATAATGCTGTATTAAGGGCCACAAACATTACCCAGTTGTCCGCCGCCAATTCAGAACCTGGGTTAAATCCAAACCAGCCGAACCAGAGTATGAAGACTCCCAGTATTGCGAGAGTGATGTTGTGACCCGGAATCGTCCGCACACTTCCATCAGCTCCGTATTTCCCTATACGAGGGCCGACCATCAGCGCTCCAACGAGCGCTAGCCAACCTCCGACACTGTGGACAATGGTGGATCCTGCAAAATCGCTATAGACAGCATCG
>PBOM01000035.1 GCA_002724355.1 Actinomycetota bacterium
GGCACACTCCGCGACACAAGTCACTTTTTCTAAAACTCGTTCAACCGCGACCGGCCAAACATTTTCTCCGCCCGTGATGATCATCTCACCCATTCGCCCGAACACACTCAACACACCTGANCTGTCAAGCGACCCTGAATCTCCCGTTGGATACCAGCCATCTTCAGTAAAAGGCTCATCCCCATTCCGGTAACACCTAAATAACATCGGGCACCGTATGTGTACTTCACCGTTGACTATTCGTAGCTCAACATTCTTGAGCGGGTGGCCGTTATAAACGATGCCGCTGCCGGTTTCTGTCATCCCGTATGTAGCGATGACATTTTCCGGTCGCTGCTCAGGCACAGACGAACCGCCTACCAGTACGCGGCGGAACAAGCCGCTGTCGATCCGTTGCAGGGCAGTTGGTACTAGGGAGACCAGCGTTGTGCCTTCGTGAGCCGCAGTCATTACGGCGTCAGCATCAAATCCATTGTGAACTTCTAGCGGCGCGCCGGAATGGAGAGCGCGCACAACAACCGAAAAGCCACCGACATGGCTTAAGGGCAGACAGGCCAACCACTTATCGACCGCAGGATCGACTTCGAGAAAATCGTTTGTAGCTTCCGCATTCGCCATCAAAGATTCGTGAGTCAACACGACACCTTTGGGCTGTCCGGTGCTCCCACTCGTCGCCACAACTAACGCGTCACCTGATTCCACAGCTATTCCTTCAAGGGAGGATGATCCTGACGAATCAACTACTCCAGATGCGCCCATCTCTTTGATCAGTTGCTTCTGAGTTTCTTTCGGAAGTCGCTGATCTACCGGTAGTACCGCGTCGCCCTCTTCCCAGACTCGTTGTACGGCGTCAACATATTGTTGCCCACCGGGCATAGATATGGCTATGAGGCGATTCACGACAGAGACGTTACCGGCGTTCTAGAAAGCTCGAACCACGAGACTAACTGTGCACGCAACGATGACTGTGCTCACCGCTAGATCGAAGCGAGCAGCATTTAAGGTGCGGCCAATTCTGATGCCNAATGGAAGGACAACGATNACAACTGCAGCGGCTAGCAGAGCCCCATAAAACCGCTGACTAGACCACTGACCGGTCAAACTCAGGGTTAGTAGCTGAACGCTGCCGGTCAATAAGAAAATGGCCGTATTCGACACCACGAAACGTTCGCGTGAAACGCCTAAGCCTTGAAACCATGCCGCAACGAGCGGTCCTGAAATTCCAGTCGCTCCCTGTGCCACTCCGCACGTGAGGGCTACTGGTATCCGACCCCATTTTTGGATTCGCGGCGACCATCTGGGATCAGCAGACGAAAATCTCCATCCCAAAAAACCGGAAAGCAACAACGCAAGCAACAGAAATAGCAACCGNTCATTGATGCGAGGGAGAAGCCAGGCACCAGTGACTGCTCCGATCGCGCCTAATCCAGCGAAGGACGGAAGGCCTCNGACGAATCGCAATTCTCGTCNGTATTCTCGCACCAGCATTGCGTTACTCACCGCTGTGGGCGCAGCCATAATCACAACAGCATCTTGAACTCCTACAAAAAACGCGATCACTGGTACAGCCGTGAGGGGCAACCCAAGCCCGGTCGTTCCCTTAACCAGCGATCCCAGGATCACTGCTAGAGCAACAATTAGCAGCTCAAGGAAGTTCACTGCGCGCTTATCTGGACCGCTATTTCGGCCGCTATGAGCGCATTATGTTCAGCCAAAGAAAGGTTGGCTGAAACACTTTCACCTGCTGTCGCCTTTTCGAGCTCAGAAAGAACGTGTGGTGTGACTTGTGGCCCTGAAATTTTTCTATCGCGAAGATCGCTCAGACTTTCTTCTATGACTCGGTTTATTTCAGTGGCATTCAACTCATCGGCAGCAGGAATAGGGGCCACGAGCAACGTTCCGCCTTGTCTCAGTTCCCGACGCGCGAGGTGGATCTGAGCAGCTGATTCTGCGTCATCAACACGGTGTGGCACTGGAAGACCAGAATCACGGGTGTAGAAAGCCGGAAAGTGGTCGGTTTGCCAACCAACAACAGGAACTGACTGGGTTTCCAAATATTCCAGTGTTCGAGGTAAGTCCAAAAACGCTTTTGCGCCCGCACTCACCACAAGCACTTGATGTCGGGCAATCGCGTCTAAGTCTGACGAAATGTCGCCGGTAATCTCCGCTTCACGATGAACACCGCCGATTCCTCCGGTCGCAAACACTTCAATCCCCACAGCNTCGGCGATAACGACGCTCGCAGATACCGTCGTTGCACCTTCTGGCAAGTTTCGAAAGCCCACAGTTGCGAGGTCTCGCGCGGCTACTTTGACCGAGCTACCAAGCACTCGTTCGTGGGCTTCTTCAGGAATACCTGCACATATAACCCCGTCGAGAACTGCTGTTAGCGCCGGGACTGCTCCAGCACGTCGAATAACTGACAGGCATCTTTGAAGGGCCTCCTCATTGGCGGGTGCCGGTAATCCCAACGTGGAAAAGATGGTCGATTCCAACGCCACCACCGCGTTACCGGCAGTCAGCGCGTCCTTTACTTCATCTCCGACAGCAATCAATTGGTCCTCCCTAATGGCTACATCATGTCAGGCATGTGACATTTCAGCGCACCTGCTTCTACTGTGGGGACGTGTTTCGAGTTATTGAACATCCCGTCATAGCGTCATGGACCGACCGGCTGCGCTCTACAGGTACCAGTACCGAGGAGTTTCGGCGTCTTGTGAGACAAATCGGCCAGTTGTTGGTTCCGTCTGCAACCGAACATTTACCGACAACGGAAATTACGGTCCACACACCGTTGGCGGAGACTACGGGCCGTCAACTTGACGGCGACACACCAGTAGTGGTTTCGATATTGCGAGCTGGCAACGGATTACTCGATGGAGTGTTGCAGGTTCTATCGGACGCGGATGTCGGGTTCATCGGCCTTGCGCGNGATCACGAAAGCCTTGAGGCGGTTGAATACCTCGTTAATCTTCCCCGCCTTGCCAATCGTCACGTCATAGTTGTTGACCCAATGCTGGCAACAGGGCATAGTGCAGTCGCTGCTCTGGATCGAGTAGCCGAAGAAGATCCTGCAAGCGTGACTCTTATGTGTGTGGTCGCAGCTCCCGAAGGAGTTCAGCACCTAGCGTCCCGTCATCCTGAGGTTCGAGTGGTAGCCGCTGCCCTAGACGAAAAGTTGAATGATTCCGGATACATTTTGCCGGGGCTGGGTGATGCAGGCGACCGCCTGTATGGAACGTAGACATGAAAAGTCCGACACCTCCTATCGAATGGGTTCAGGATCACATCCGGATCATTGATCAAACCCTGTTGCCTACCGAACTCCAATTTGTGGAAGTCAGGAGCGCTGCNCAGGCGGTTGACGCCATCCAAAGACTGGCTATCCGCGGAGCACCCGCATTGGGTGCCTTCGGCTCGTTGGCGTTGGTCGTAGCTCTCGATGAAGCCGCGCCGGCAACCTTGTTAGAAGCAACAGCTCGCCTTGAGGAGTGTCGAACGCTCATCGGGGACGCGCGCCCTACCGCAGTGAATCTTCGATGGGCAGTCGACAGGGTTATCGACAGAGCAATTGCAACAAGTGAGGACCTAACCAGCCTNAGAGCAGCAGTTCTCAAAGAGGCACATGCCGTAGCNGCCGAAGATGAAGCTGCGTGCAGCGAAATTGGACGNCTCGGTCACGAACTACTCCGAGATGCCACAGCAATAGGAACTCACTGCAATGCTGGTCGCCTAGCGACAGCTGGAACGGGAACTGCCTTAGCGCCGATGTACTTCAAAGCTGAAGCCGGCGAGCCGTTGCGGGTCTTTGCTTCGGAAACACGTCCCTTATTACAAGGAGCAAGGTTGACAGCATGGGAACTAGAAGATGCTGGCATAGATGTGACCGTGGTCCCTGACGGTGCTATGGCATCAACCGTTCTATCGGGCCAAGTAGACGCCTATATCGTCGGAGCTGACCGCATCGCTGCGAACGGCGACACAGCCAACAAAATAGGCACCGTAAGTCATGCTCTCGCTGCTCGAGAAGCGGGGATACCTTTCTATGTAGCCGCGCCAACCTCCACGATTGATATCAATTTGCCGAGCGGCGACCGCATAGAGATCGAACAACGAAACGAAGTGGAAGTGCACGAAATGACTGGGAAAAGAGTCACTCCGCAAGGGGTGAACGCTGCCAACCCTGCGTTCGACGTAACGCCACACCATCTCATTACTGCGATTATCACCGAGGTAGGTGTGCTCAGGGCACCATTTGAAGGTTCAATAGCTGACGCACTTACACGAACCGGAGCTCCCTCATGAAGAATTTGTGGAAGACCAGCGACGCCGCGAAATTTTCAGGTGCTGTAGGTGAATGCGTGTACGGTTCACGACTCCTTGGCGCTAACCCCGCACTGGTNCTTCACGGCGGGGGAAACACGTCAGTGAAGACTACGGAACACGACATCCATGGGGAGGAGATCGACGTTCTCCACGTGAAGGGAAGCGGTTGGGATCTTGCGACCATCGAACCCCAGGGCTTCGCGCCCCTGCGGCTCGATGCAGTCAAACGTTTGGCGGATTTGCCGTCTCTTTCCGATACCGAGATGGTGAACCAGCTGCGGCTCAACCTGTTGGACGCTTCCGCTCCCAACCCTTCAGTCGAGGCGATTTTGCATGCTTGCCTTCCGTTCGCGGCAGTGCAGCACACACATGCTGATGCCGCTCTAGCTCTTACAAATACCGTTGATGGNGAGCAACGTGTTCGCGAATTGTGGGGAACCTCTGTGGTTGTCGTGCCCTATGTGATGCCGGGGTTTGANCTGGCTTTGACATGCGCGCGCGAATTCGAGAANCAAGCGTCGTCAGATACCGTTGCGATGATCCTCATGAACCACGGCGTTTTCACCTTTGGGGAGACCACCCAAGAGGCCTACAACCAAATGATCGAGGTGATTAGCCAAGCTGAGGAATATCTGCAAACTACAGCAGGTGTAGATATCACTTCGTCGGCTTCGAATGCAGAGAGCCGTGCTGCTAGCGGTTCAACCTTGAGTCAAGCAACGTTAAGAACAGACCTATCCAAAGTGGCTGGCCGGTCGATGCTTTTGTTTCATAGTCCCAACGAAAGAGCACATCAATTTGTGTCGAGGAATGACTTGGCGGACATCGCCTCTCGGGGACCAGCTACGCCTGATCACATCATCAGAACCAAACAATTCCCCATGATTGGTCGCGATATAGACACCTTCGTGTCTAACTATCACCAGTATTTCGAACGTAACCAGTCTCGCTTTCCTGATGTTCAAGAACTTGACCCCGCACCTCGAGTAGTTCTTGACCCGGATCTAGGTTTGCTAACTGCTGGCACACGCATAGCCGACTGCGAGATCGCTGCCGACATCTATTTGCACACAATTGATGTCATCGAAGCTTCCGAAGGGCTTGGAGGGTTCGTAGCTCTCCCTGAATCTGATCTCTTTGAAGTCGAGTATTGGGAACTTGAACAGGCGAAACTCAAAAAGTCCGGAACTTCACCCCCGATGGCTGGCGAAGTGGCTGTGGTAACCGGATCTGCGTCTGGCATCGGTCAAGCCTGTGTAAATGCTCTATTGAGTCAGGGTGCAGCGGTAATCGGGGTCGACCTCAATGCTTCTCAAATGTCGGATAACCCGGCATTGCTTGAGTTGACCGCTGACGTTACTGATAGAGAATCGTTAGCAACTGCAATTGATGCTGGGGTTCGGCGATTCGGCGGAGTGGACATCGTCGTGGCTGCTGCTGGAATTTTTGGAACGACAAGCGACATAGCTGATTTAGTTCCAGATGACTGGGAGACAACCCTTTCAGTCAACTTGACTGGAGTGAGCAACGTACTCCACGTAACACACCCCTATCTTTCACTGGCCCCCAACGGAGGGCGAGTTGTTCTAATAGGTTCTAAAAATGTTCCGGCACCCGGCAAAGGCGCAGCAGCCTACAGCGCTTCAAAAGCAGCAGTCACTCAGCTCGGGCGAGTCGCTGCTCTTGAATGGGCTAACGACGGGATCGTCGTCAACACGATTCATCCCGACGGGGTTTTCGATACGGGACTGTGGTCAGAAGAGCTAATCGAAGAACGGGCAGGAAGCTACGGACTGAGCGTTGACGAGTACAAACGCAGGAACCTTCTCGGACAAGAAATCACGAGCAAAGACATTGGAGAGTTAGTCGCTACTGTCTGCACGGGTGCCTTTCGGCAAATAACAGGGGCCCAAATCCCTATTGATGGCGGCAGTGACCGAGTGATTTAAACCTCGACTGGTTACTGGGTAATCCCAGCCATGAGCAGACCCACCCGTTCACGGTCGGCGTCTTGCGCGTCTAAAACGTCCATCAGCTTGCCGTCGTATAAGACAGCAACCCGATCCGACAAGCCCAAAATTTCATCTAATTCAGCAGACACCAGCAACACTGCAGCACCCTTGTCCCGTTGTTCCAGGATGCGCCGGTGAATGAACTCGATTGCTCCAATGTCGATACCTCTCGTGGGTTGGGCCGCGATCAACAATTCAATGTCATCACTGAATTCACGGCCGACTATGAGCTTTTGTTTATTTCCTCCACTAAGGCTTGAAGCGGCGACAGCGATGCTGGGGGTACGAACGTCAAATTCTTCTACGACGTCTTCAGCATGACGGTCAATCACATCTCGGCGAAGAATTCCGCGGAGAGAAAACGGGCTCCGATGGTAGCGATTGAGCACAGAATTTTCTGCAAGGGAGTACACAGCGAT
>PBOM01000036.1 GCA_002724355.1 Actinomycetota bacterium
GATCATTGATGTCAACCTGACAGGCCACTTTCTATGTGCACATCGAGCAGCTCGCGCAATGGCTCAAGCTGGCTCTGGCGTAATTATCAACATGTCTTCAGGAGGTGCCACTCGTGCACATCGCGCGTTCACTGCTTATGACGCCACCAAAGGTGGTATCGAAGCTTTTACCAGGGCACTAGCGCTTGACCTTGGCCCCTACGGAATCCGAGTTAATGCGCTCATGCCCGGCTCCATAGATACAAGTGGGCTTGACGCTGACCAACGGACGCTAAGAGGCGAAAACATTCCAATGGGTCGCATTGGGGAGCCCCACGACATGACGGGCCCAGCATTATTTTTGGCGTCAGAAGAGTCAGCATACGTAACTGGCGACGTGATCAAAGTTGACGGGGGGATGCTCGCACAGCAACGATCCGCGACCGTNGATATCAAGCCCCCAAGCGACTTTCCTGCCTTAGAAGACTTAACCTGAGTTGATCCCTCCACGCCACATGCCCCACATTTTCGGACCGTTTGGTANAGCAATTTCNTGNATCACTTCAAAACCAAGGCGCTCATAAAGAGGNATGTTTCGCGGACTTGAGCTCTCTAGGTAGCACGGCNNACCATCAACATCGGCCANATCCAATGTGTGACNAATAATCGCTCCTCCATGGCCTTGCCCAGCTANTGATGGTTGAACNCCNACCGTGTTGAGATAGAAGTGCGGCTCGTCAGGATGGCTNCTNNCAATCATAGAAAGNCCTTGCGCTAGTTCAGATGTGCGGTCAGGNTTCGCTCCTAACACCAGATACCAGAGCTGNNTGAACGTTCCGCTTTCATGGAGATCNCGACCAGGNGGAGACCAAATAGTCCCAGCCACGATTTCGTNGGAAATCATGGAAACCCAGCTGGCNTCCATCTCCAGGGCATTCGCAACTTCAACACGCATCCAAGCCTGGACAAGTTTGAGCCGATACGTCGGCTCAGGAAACAGCCAGGACATAAACGGGTCTTCCTCGAAGGCCCTGGCCAGGACGAGACTCAACTCGCGCACATCCCCGAACTCAGCTCGCCGAATGTTGAACTCATCAGCCATTGAATGACCTCTCGTTGCTACCNGGAACTATGCNCCCCTGATNTTTTCGAGCACAGGGAGGAGGTACTCCAGGAATTTGGTCGGGTTCTCCGACATGGGGAAATGNCCGATACCNCTCATCTCACAAAAAGACGACCCCTGTATCGCGTCGTGCGCTTCGCGACCCTTCTCTAACGTCGCACTGAAATNATATTCACCCGAAAAGATATGGACCCCGACTTCCGATGTATCGATGGTCGATGCTGAGTCTCTCAAGTCGTATTCGGCTATGTAATACCAAAGGTCCCCTAAGAACACCGGAGGCCAGCCAGATGCGTATGCCTGAGCGGTNTCCTTTCTGTAAGGAAGCGGNGAGGTCGGCGCAGTGAGACCTTCCATCATGGTGGCTTTGGTTTCGTTAGAAACTTGAGGGTGCCAAAAGCCTTCCAAGGCATTCAGATTGCCGCCGACGTGTAACGCTCCTTCAACCGANATCACTGCCCGAAATTTCTCGGGGTGTTTCTGCGCCAAATCAAGAGCTAACAGTCCTCCAACAGANCAGCCCATAAAGANTGGTTGGTCTAGTCCGAGAGCGTCCGAGATAGCAATAGGAATGGAACGCAAAAAGTCGCCGTCAAGTCTGTATGTCTCGGACCACCATTCACGACCTACCGGTGGGACCGACTTACCGTGAAAAGGCAGGTCGTAAGCAATTAACCGGAAGTGGTCTGTGATGGCTGAAGATTCGAAAAGATGCCGCCATTGCACCCCGTGAGAACCAGCCGTGTGTTGCAAAAGAAGAGGTATCCCTTCCCCTGCTTCTTCCATATAGATTCTGTGTTCAACCCCTCGAAGGTCGATNCGNANATAGCGGCCNATAGGACTATCGAACGAGCCATGGCCTTGCCCCTCTTCGACAGGATCCGCTGCCATGGGCGCTGGGTTGCGCATCAACTCACAAATCCTTTGGATGGCCGGCAAATACTGCCACCAGGTCAGGCGNTCACCCTGCCATGAGAGACCTCCTCGTCCGGTCGCGATATTGATGTCGTTCATGAACCGAGGGGGGTTGACACTCAACACTTGGTCCCAGATCTCCTGCGGTCCGCTGATTGTTATGACGCCGACTCCAGGCATCGGAAGTCCTTCTTCTACCTCGCCNTCATTTACGCAGACCCCGCACTCCTCTGTGCCTATCTCAAATCGCACTCCGCCGGTCCAGTGCCTTGACGCCATCTGAAACTCCGGATCGTTTAGACACAGCGAGTGGATCGCCTCAGATGTCAGCTGCGTCATGGTCGCTTCCCTTTCATTGCCGTTCTTGCATTATGGTTCCCCAACGAAGCGAGGGCTGTTTGGCCGTATCAGTAATGAACCGTTGCTACCCTCAACGAAAGGGAAAACAATGACAGTTACTTTACGAGACACCTTCGAACCGGGTCTACCGCCCAATGATGACCATCCGTATCGTTCAGGTGTCTGGCGTCCCCAGCACCGTGAATACGACGCTTGGGACATGGACGTCATCGGCGAAATACCTGAGGACCTCAACGGTGTTTATCTTCGCAATACTGAGAACCCTCTGTTTGAGCCAATTAAGCGTTATCACCCATTTGATGGTGACAGCATGATGCATTCGATCTCTTTTGAAAACGGTGAGGCTCGCTATGCAAATCGCTTCGTACGTACCGATGCTTTCCTCGCTGAACAGGACGCTAAGGAAAGTCTTTGGGCTGGGATTGCTGAGCACCCGTCAAACGCGATTGCTGATTACGGCTGGGGCGCTCGGACTTTCATGAAAGATAATGCTTCTACCGACGTCATCGTCCATGGAGGTGTCGCTCTCGCGAGCTTCTATCAGTGCGGGGAACTGTACCGACTCGACCCGCGAACCCTAGATGATCTGGGCAAGACAACCTGGAACGGNTTTTTCCCGGCCGAGGGCGTNTCTGCTCACCCAAAAATTGATGAACACACTGGGGAGTTACTTTTCTTCAGCTANTTCACGGATGCNCCCTATATGCGTTACGGAGTTGTTAACCGTTCAGGCGAACTCACAACACACTTGGATATCCCATTACCTGGACCCCGTCTCCCGCACGACATGGCCTTTACGGAGAATTGGTCGATTCTCAACGATTTACCTCTTTTTTGGAGTCCTGAGGCTCTCGCCGAGGGGTATTACTCAAATATTTTTGATCGCGATCTTCCGAGTAGGTTCGCCTTGGTTCCCAGACACGGTTCAACCGAAGACATCTTGTGGTTCGAAGCAGATCCCACCTTNGTTCTTCATTGGACCAACGCCTACGANGATGGAGACTGGGTAATTTTGGACGGCTTTTTCCAACATAATCCGACTGCTCGCGGTGTCGATCGAGGGACCGGTACCCATAAAGGGTTCGAGACTTTAGATATGAACGTCCTTCAAGCCAGAGCGCACCGCTGGAGTTTCAACACCGTCACCGGTGAATGCAAAGAAGAGGCCATGAGTGACACCTGTGCAGAGTTTCCGATGATCAATGGGCGCCATGCAGGCAGAAGACATCGCTACTCGTACAACGCTCGCTGCGCGCCCGGGCTGTTCGCATTCGATGGTTTAATCAAACACGATCTGGANACGGGCACCGAAGATCTCTACGAATTCGAACCAGGAGTGTTCATCAGCGAGACGGTCATGGCCCCGAGGGAGGGCGCTGTGGCCGAAGATGACGGCTATCTCGTCACTTTTTCCTCAGATATGAACCGAGACTTGTCCGAAGCACTCATCTTCGACGCGGCAGATCCAACAGAGGGACCGATATGCCAAATCCGGCTCCCTGAGCGAATTTGTAGCGGAACTCATTCCACTTGGGCGCCCGCTTCAGATCTTTAGCGACAAGACCGAGAGCGTTCACGCCATGGATGCAGGGTCTAAGAGCGGCAAGAGATCCAACCCCAGCGCTGCCCGGTATGTGTTGTGATAGTGATGAAGCGCCGGCTCATTTCTGCCGAAAATTACGTGGTCTAGTGTTCCGCTGTTCGCNGACCGTTGCTGACTTGCGCTNGCTACGTAGTCTTCGTCGCGAATAATTGCGGCAAAGCCTTGCGCAATCTCNGAAAGAGCTTCCAAAGGCGCTGTCTCCAAAAGAGCTTGTCGCTCATCTANCCCGNTATTAGTTCCGGCGATGCTGGCTTTGTCGCCGCGNACGTAGAACGAAATGACGCTTGTGTGTTTGCCGGGGTTGCTTTCATCTGGGTATGCCCGAACTACGTAGAGTCCCCATTCACTTGGCATCACAATATTGTTCGGAAAGATCCAATAGACAGGTAGCCCAGCGACCGTGATATCCCACTGATCCTCGGGCCACTCTCGCATTTCGTGTATCGCCTTTTTACAGAGAATCATGCGGTGATGTTGCCCGTAGGTGTCGTAACACTGGACGTTCCCTTGAAAGAAGTTCGCTAAAGAGTCCCGATGCAACGAATTAAAGTGATACGTCTCACCGAACGTGTCCATCGCGAGCTTCCAGTTGCATTCGATCTCATATCGATCGCCGCCGAGTCGCCCAAACGAACCAAAATTCCAAGCAGCAAATTCTCGAGCCAAATCTTCACCGAGTAGATGATCAACATCAACTGAGCCTGAAGGGTCTGGGTGAACAAACAAAAACCCATATTTTTCTTCGGTCGGAAGCTCAACTAGCCCAAAACATTCTTTGTCTATTTCGCCAAACTGTTCTTCTTTAGGGAGGCCGACTAACGCACCTTTAGGGTCATANGACCAACTGTGGAATGGGCATACGAATCGCCGCTTAGTTCCCCGTTCTTCTTCTTCAACAGCGACTCCCCTATGCCGACAGGCGTTCACAAAGGCACGAAATCGGCCGTCCTCATCGCGCGTCGCCAATATTCGAGTCGCAAGGTCATCAGCGGTGAAGAATGAGCCTGGTTCAGGCAAATCACAAGAAAGGCCCAAAAGCTGTGGGTGGGACTCAAAGAACAATTCCCGCTCTTGGCCCGCCAGCGCCAAATCCGTGTAGCTGTTAGTTGGATTGAGCCTGACGCCGCCCGCATCTACATTTGTGCCCGAATCCAACCTGGATAAGAGAACTTTTATCTGGGTTAACTGTTCGTTGTGCTCCATCGCGCNGCNCCCAAGATCACTAGCTAGCAAACTCCCAACCACAAAAAGATTANTGGGTTACTTATGACAAACACGCCCCTTGACCGAACTGACGTAGCGAGTGGGTATTGGAACTCTCCGTGGCCTGTTGAATGCGGAGGNAACAGACGTCAAAAAGCTCGAAGCGGCCGGTTGGATGCTGCGGGAGCCGAGGCGCACGTCACCCTCATGCGTAATGATCGTTGGAACGTAATGACCGTTCGGAGAGACGAAAACGAGTGGTACGTCGGAGGCACCATGCCTGCGTTCGTCGGCCCACCTCCATATGGATGGGTTGCTCGCTTCGACCCAGAGTCGCTCGAAACGGTCGCCGAATCCCCACAGCTTCCTTGCGGCGATCACGTTTGGTGTGGAGCAATTTTGGCTCATGCGGACGGAACCCTCATGTCCGTCAACGGGTCGTATCTTCATCGATTAGATCCCAGCGATTTGTCGGTTCTAAACGAACGACGCCTTCCGGTAGACCGNGCTCACAACGGATTGCTATCACTCTCCGACGGAACTTTGGTNACTAAGGATTTACGTTTGGAGGGTCAAGGTGGGACCACCCTTACGTTTTTAGANCCCACAAGTTTGGAAGTGATNGAGACATTGCTCCTACCAGAAGGGTCAATGGGNCGAATCGCTGCCGATTTCCNAGATGGCNCAGANTTCATCTACGTGCCGGGAATAGAACACATCTGGAAAATCGAGGTNGTNAACGGCCAACCCGAAATCTCTGACTGGCGATGCCGTTACCGGNCCATGGACTCGGACTCTGGTCTTGCTTGGGATTCATGCATCTCCGACGGGCACCTNTGGCTGATGGACTGCGGTGACATCGAAGGCGTTAGAGCGATCCACCACAGANTGCCTAATGGCCGCTTCGATGAGCCGGCNGGGAACCTCCTCTCTTGGCAACGNCCCGCTCCTTGGNGCAGCCCNCAACGTTTGCTGCGAATAAATCAAAGCTCCGCGCACCTAGATTCANTAGAACCATTCGGCANCCCCGGTGGGGGAATTATCGCTCCCCCAGTAAACGTCCCTGAGCTCGAGACNGCCATCGCCTGGGATTCGATTAACGGTGGACTCGCCGGAATTTCNACTGCCGGNGAACTCTCTCCNATCTGGCATTTGAACGTCAAGCCATCCATGCAGCCAGTNGTTTTCCCGGAGTCCGGNGAGTTGGTGATCAACGATTTCACTGCTGAGCAAACGGACGACTTAATCGTCGTCGATATCGCGACGGGCGAGTTATTGAACCGGGTCAACACCGGATCCCGTCTCGCAAACGGAATGTTCCTCACCGCTGGCGACAACCGGGATATCTATTATTGCTCAACTTTGTTCTGGGCCAGGGTGGCTTGGACATAAGTTCTCCGCCCTGTTAACTAACAGTGCTTAGATTCCAGGTAAGGTCAGAGCATGGACGAAATGCACGAAGCTGTCACGGCAGTACTAGGTGAGATCGACTTCGATCCCGAGGAACTACACACGAAATACCTTTCTGAACGGGACAAGCGTTTACGAGATGACCACAATGAGCAGTACGTGGAGGTCACCGGGGAGTTCTCAAAGTATCTAGACGACCCTTACGAAGAGACCGCAGAACGGGAGCCTCTGTTCGACGAGGTTGAAATCGCAATTATTGGCGGCGGTTTCGGCGGTTTGTTGATGGGAGGAAGGCTCCGCGAGGCCGGCTTCACCGATATTCGCGTTATCGAACGCGGTGGAGATTTCGGCGGAACCTGGTATTGGAATCGTTATCCCGGAGCGATGTGCGATGTTGAAAGCTATTGCTACTTGCCGATGCTTGAGGAGCTCGATTACGTACCAAAGCATAAGTATTCCTTCGCCCCAGAAATTATGGAGCACACGCAAAACATCGGACGTCATTACGGGCTCTACGAGAAAGCCTGCTTTAGTACCTCTGTAACCAAGCTGACTTGGGACGAGAGCATCTCTCGATGGGTGATCGAAACTGATCGAGGCGATCGAATGAAAGCCCAGTTCGTGGCCATGGCCAACGGCCCGTTGAACCGACCCAAGCTTCCTGGAATTTCAGGGCTATCGGACTTTAAAGGTCATACGTTTCACACCAGTCGTTGGGACTACGAGTACACCGGCGGCGACAACAGTGGAAATTTAGATGGCCTGAGCGACAAGAAGGTGGCGATTATTGGAACTGGCGCTACCGCCATCCAGTGCATCCCTCACCTTGGAGCCTCATCAGAACAACTGTATGTATTCCAAAGGACCCCTTCATCGGTCGATTATCGAAATAATCGCGAGACAGACCCCGCATGGGCCGATTCTCTTGAACCTGGTTGGCAATACCGGCGAATGGATAACTTCAACACATTGGTAGCAGGCGGAGATCAAGATGAGGACCTAGTTTCCGATGGTTGGACGGACATCTTCCGAAATCTAACCGGGACAGCAGCCAAGCTGGCTGGTCGTAAGTTAGGGCGACGCATCACCGGCAGAGAAAAGGGTTATCTGATGAAGATGGCCGACTACCAAAAGATGAACTCGATCCGCGACCGCGTAGACCAGGTCGTAGAAGACCCTGCCACCGCCGAAGCTTTAAAGCCCTGGTACCGGCAATTCTGCAAGAGGCCTTGTTTCCATGACGAGTACCTCCCTACTTTCAACTTGCCCAACGTCACCCTCGTGGACACAGAGGGAAGAGGAGTGGAGCGCATCACCGAAAAAGGTGTTGTCGCTGGTGGTGTCGAATACGAGGTTGACTGCATCGTATTTGCGACCGGATTCGAAGTTGGCACTGGGTACACGCGACGAGCTGGGTATGACATCTTGGGACGAAACGGGCAACAGCTAAGTGAAAAGTGGGGAAACGGACCTCGGACTTTGCATGGAATGCAAACAGCCGACTTTCCAAACTGTTTCTTTCTGGGTTTCACGCATACCGCTGTAACAGTCAATGTCCCCCAAGCGTTAAACGAACAAGCGATGCACATTTCTTACATGATTTCCCAGGTACGGGACCAAGGTGGATCAGTCATCGAGGCCACTGATGAAGGTGAGCAAATGTGGGTCGACGAAATGCTCGACAAATCAAAACTCGGAGAACGCTTTCGCGCCGAGTGCACGCCGGGTTACTACAACAACGAAGGTAAGGCTGGCAACCCAGACGGTTTCTTCACCACCAGCTATGGAGCCGGACCCATTCGTTTCCACCGCATTTTGAGTGAGTGGCGGGATGATGGGCGACTCGAAGGTGCGGAAATCTCGTAGTTGCAGATAGCCAAGGTTCGAGAATCAGGCCTCGGATCTGATTTGAGGCTTAGCTCCGTTGGTCACTGCCGAGACATTTCCGACTTACCGTTTTGNTGTTCTTCTTGTCGAGTTTTCGCAGCTANTTGGATTGTGACTTCTTGCAAATCGCCTGTGAACTCAAAAGGTGCTTCGTATCGAGGAGATACAGGTGAACCTGTGTCTCGCCCTACGCTTGCNCCCATCGAACTGATCATCCCCATCAGGAACGGCAATTCAATAGAGCCGCACGGCGTTCCATTTACTGAGATTTCGATGCGACCCGCCCCCTGCTCCAATCGTTGCACCAGGACAGAGAGTTCATTGTTACCTGGGGGCACTTGAATCGTTGATTCCAAAATTGAATGATCTTTGAACGCGTTGTAGTCAACCACTAACTGAGAGTTTTGAATAAAGATTGTGATTCCTGCGTTTTCGTTTCCGCGTGCATAAATCACACCCTCGTCGTCGCCACTACACGCAAATACCGCTTCCAGGTGCCATGACCGACCGGATGGGGACGGAGACACCTGAGCGGGAATGGAAGACATGGGTGGGCGGTAACGATATTTCCGATGACTTGGGTGCGGGGAATGATCATCGATGCGCGATCTAAATAATTCAAGCGTTCGGTCATCTAGCGGCAGTACACCATTTAGCTCCGCTTGCTCCCACCAGAGATCGATTAATCGTTCCAAACGATCGGGTTCAGTTTCGGCCAGGTCCCTGCACTCAGATGCGTCTAGAGACAGGTTGTAGAGCTCCCACCTATCGTTTTCAAAAGGGTCTCCCTGCTTATGTCGGGTCACAGCCTTCCAATAGTCCCCTGCGTCTTCAGTGACTAGAGCCCGTGAGCCAAACTGTTCGAAATATTGAAGCTTGTTCGTCGCCGGTGCTTCAGCCGAGTTGAGAACAGACGCGAAGGAAGCTCCAGTTACGGGAAGCTGTTCGTATCCTTTGTAGCTCTCTGGGGGTGTCACAGCTAGTAGCTCATAAAGGGTCGGGACGATATCCGATACGTTCACAAACTGTCGGCGAAGCGATCCGTTTTCATCTCCATTGATACCGTCCGGCCAGTGGATGATCATTGGCACATGAACCCCACCTTCGTGAGTATTTTGCTTGTACCACTTGAAAGGGGTGTTCCCGCACTGGGCCCAACCCCATGGGTAATTACAGTGACTGTGGGGCCCGCCGATGTCGTCAATCTCCTCAATTAGCTCATCTGGCGAATCGAACATCCCGTTGAAAAATTTCATCTCATGGAGCACTCCGTAGGGCCCNCCTTCTTGAGAAGCGCCGTTGTCAGCCAGAAACACCAAAATGGTGTTATCCAGCTCACCCATTTCCTTTAANCCGTCAACAAATCGTCCTATTTGATCGTCTGTGTGATCTAAAAACGCAGCAAAGGCTTCTTGCAGTCTGCANGCGACCGCTTGGTGAGATTCGGGGAGGTCATTCCAGGCTTCGACGCCTCTGTTGCGAGGTGCCAGCTGGGTATCTTCCGACGTAACGCCCAGTTTTATTTGCTTCTGGTACCAGTCCTCNCGGGTCATGTCCCAACCCTGATCGTAACGCCCGCGATATTTTCGCAGATACTGGTCAGGTGCTTGATGGGGNGCATGNGTGGCNCCGAANGGCANATATGCAAAGAAAGGGCGATCCGAGCGGATCCCTTTGCTGTCGTTAATCATCTTTAAGAGTTGATCAACTAGATCTTCGCTTAGGTGGTAGCTCCCGCCCACCTTCGCAGGCGCGTCGATGTGTTGGTTGTCGACAACAAGTTCCGGGTGAAACTGATCAGTTTCGCCCTCGAGAAATCCATAGAAGCGATCGAAGCCTCTCGCTAACGGCCATTGGTCGAAGGGCCCAGCAGCAGAAATGTCGTTGGTTGGGGCGAGGTGCCATTTTCCGGCACAGAACGTGGCGTATCCCTCTGACTGCAGAACCTCGGCGATTGTGGCTGCATGGTTAGTTATATGGCCGAGTTGGTGCGGAAAGCCTGTTTGGTGNTTCGATACCGACCTCATACCGACGCTGTGTTGTGACCTGCCCGTTAATAGGGCAGCCCGTGTAGGAGAACAGAGCGGGGTGACGTGGAAATTTGTGAAACGAAGACCGTTGCCGGCCAGGGCGTCAATGTGCCTGGTGTCGATGTCGGAGCCGTAGCAACCCAACTGTGCAAATCCGGTGTCGTCTAGCAAGATAATTACGACGTTCGGGGCCTCCCTCCCAGGGTGTTGCTTGGTGGGAAAATGAGGTTCAGACTCATCTAACGTTCTTCCGATTCGCCCCTGGAATTCAGGTAGAGGTTTAGTCGTCACGATGTCCTTTACAGGGAAACTGTTGTGAGGTCGTCGCCTATGACGATTTCACCGCGAAAGTGTTTCCGGGCCTCGGNAACCCACTCGGCGTATTGCTCTGCATTGGGCGCTGGGACCATGTGTGTGAGAACGAGTCTTTTCGCGTTAACCCGCTCTGCGGTTTGCGCTGCCTGTCCTACATCTGAGTGGTAATCCAAAATGTCGAGCAT
Source organism: Actinomycetota bacterium (assembly GCA_002724355.1). GTDB lineage: Bacteria > Actinomycetota > Acidimicrobiia > Acidimicrobiales > Poriferisodalaceae > UBA6944. The sequence goes on from PBOM01000036.1 coordinate 11,011, forward strand.
CATAGAGTTTGGGCTCAAGTTGACAAGGTCACTGCGGATGNCTGTTTGAACATACGCATCGACGTCTCTCGCTAGTTCATCAACACCTTCACAGGGNACAGTGTCTCCNACTAGTGCTACGGATAACTCGCTGTGTTCTATGCGATAACCCAAAGTNGGCTTNACGGGAGCGTGTTCAGTGGCCGCGGTTCTGACGNACANCTCGCCAACCGTGAATTGTTCGCCTGGAGCGAGCTCAACNACTTGGACTTGTGGGCCATGCGTCAGTTGTTCGTGATGTTCGATGCGGTAACTGATATCTGCCTCTANGGCATGCATCTGCCTGTTCACGAATTCCTCGGTGCCTGGAGGGCCGTAGATGGGAAGCACAGCGTTNCCTTGACTCATGATCCAGTGAGTAGTGATGACGTCGTTNAGGTCGCAGATGTGATCACTGTGCAAGTGNGTGATGAGAACTGCGCTCAAAAATAAGGGTAATGATCCGGCTCCAGCCATTCTCATGACTACCCCGCGNCCNGCATCNACGAGGACATGNCAGTCATCCACCTTGATCAGGGTCGAGGGGCCTGCNCGATTNGGATCTGGCAGCGGGCTACCTGTGCCTGTAAGAACGACGTCCATGCGGTCATTCTGCCAGAGACCNNGCCAGTTCTCGCGATGNGGGCCGTTCGAAAGTTAGCGAGACACTCACGGNANATACACGAATTTCATAGCTTTCTNAGCANATTGAGCTTCCAAAGNCCTAGNACNAAAGCNGCCGCTATAAAAAGTATTAGNCCANCAGACACCGCTAATCGTTCCCGTTTCTCGCCTCAAGCGCCGTTGNTAGCACCAGTTTCAGCCAGATTAGCTNCGACCTCNAACTCGAGGGAAGGTGAACGTTCATAGGATGCTGTCGACAAGAACAAGTGCTGGATATTCCAACTCCGCAAGCTCTTTCCTCACCCGGGAAAGTGCCGCAAGAATCGTGATACAACTGGTCCATGCGATCTGTCCGTTCGCGTTTCAGTACACCGAAGCTGGGAGCAAGTTTCGAATATGAGTGATCTCGACGAGGTAAAGAAATTCCTGGCCGACGAGACGGGACTAGCCACGATCAGCACGGTGCAAGCAGATGGCCGGGTGCTATCGAGCGTCGCGAATTGCGGGGTAATCGTGCACCCAGTTACAGGAACCGAATGCGTTGCGCTGGTTTCAATGGGGTCAGCTGGCCGTCTGGAACATGTGCGTCGGGGGTCAGAAGTCACGATAGCAATTCGGCGTGGTTGGAACTGGGTAGCAGTAACAGGCAAAGCAGACCTCATCGGGCCCGACGACCGACAACACAACTTCGATTCGGAGAAGCTTCGGCTACTGCTGCGCGAAATCTATATAGCGGCGGGCGGCCAACATGATGATTTCGATGAATACGACCGCGAGATGGTCCGA
>PBOM01000037.1 GCA_002724355.1 Actinomycetota bacterium
ACATTGGCGTTTGTAAGTGTTCCGGCTCTTTAACGTGGCTCCGGAGACCACGGCTCGCTTCTCTCATATCAACCGTCAAAGTCGAAACCGATCACCCCCGTGATCTGTCCAGATCAGGGCCTGGACCTTCACTACCAGGCTAGCGGCGAGATTCTTGAGTCGATGTCAGCCCGGCTGCTACCAATCTCGTCGGTTGGCCCGACGAGCTGCCTTCTTATTCTGTTCAGCCTTAGAACCTTTATGAGTTCCGCCCTTTGGGCCGCGATTACCCAGACGAAGTTGAAGAAGTCGCCGCTCTCGATCGAGCTTCCTTCTGATTTTGAAGTCCGATATAGAGCGCTTCATGAACATCCATGTTGGGCGTGTTAGCTATGCCTGTCAACAAGGCACCAAAGGGTTACCGATTACGACGTGCCATTGCACGACGGGCCTCAAGGTCGCTCTCACGTTTCCTAATGGCATGTCTCTTATCGTATTGACGTCGCCCTCGAGCAAGGGCCAACTCAAGTTTCGCTTTGCCATCGAGAAAATAGACCGATAATGGGATTAGTTGCAGTGGGTCTTGCTCAGTTCTTGCGCGAAGACGGTCTATCTCGACTCGATGTAGGAGCAGCTTGCGCGGTCGATCTACAACGTGACCGTTATGAGCTGATGAGTGACTCCAGGGTGAAATGTGCATCCCGAGTATCCACATCTCACCGTTTCGTACCCGCGCGAAAGCATCACCTAGTTGAGCCGAACCGGCACGAAGTGATTTCACTTCGCTTCCTTGCAGCACCATCCCGCATTCATAAGTGTCGAGAAGATCGTAGTTAGCGCGGGCGCGTCGGTTCGAAGCAACAACCTTTTTGTCGGTAGCGCCCTGATTAGCCATGCCATGAAGGCTACCGGCAGCTGGAATCTAGGTGAATCAGTCGAGCTCGGTAAGGTGCTCGCTACCCTCGTCATCATGAGATACGAGCATCTGAAGTTCTTGCTGTGAAGGTAGAAGTTTGGCTTCCGACTGTGCTCCGAACTCACGTAGCAGGGAAGTCGCGAATCGCGGCTCAGGGCTCCACCGTCGGCCAAGTCCTCAATAGCCTGGTCGATCTCCATCCCGCGCTGCGACCGTATCTTTTCGACGATCAAGGAAAATTGCACTCGTATATCAACGTTTTTCTAAATGACAGCAACATTCGCTCGAGTCAAGGACTGGACACCAAGGTTGTTGAAGTAGATGAGTTACGGATACTTCCTGCTGTGGCCGGAGGCTAACTCCACGCTCTAGCAGATGACGCATGAACAGCTAATTAGTGGGTATCTCCACAGCGGTATCCCTAACGCCCCTAGCCTTAGCCATGTGGCAGACCTATCTCTTACAGTTCTCGGATGCTCGGGGAGTTTCGCTGCAGCGGGCCAAGCATGCAGCGGTTACCTAGTGCGGTCTGCCGACACGACGATCTGGGTCGATTGTGGGCCCGGCACTTTAGGAAATCTACAAAACCATGTCGCGCTATCTGAAGTTGATGCGATCGTGGTTTCACATCACCATCCGGACCACTGCGCTGAGTTACCGGTGGTCTACAACGCCTACAAATACTTCACGGAGGTCGCCCGAGTGCGAGTGATAGCGACTGAAGATGTCAAGCGAGTGACTGATGTTTTTCAACCTGATGGCGACAGTGGAGACCTGTTCTCATGGGAAATAGTTCACGACGGAACGACAACTCACGTAGGCGACATAGAGATCAAGTTTTCTCGAACAGATCATCCTGTCGAGACACTTGCTATGAGGCTAAAGAGCCAGAATAAGTCAATCGTGTACACCTCTGACACCGGCCCCGGCTGGTCTATGTCGGAACTTGGGGATGAGCCCGACATAGTGATAGGGGAGGGGACCCTGCTAGATGCCAACGCACACGTTTCGATCCCTCACATCAGTTGCAGCCATCTCGCCAACGAAGCAAACAACGTCAGAGCCAAACACCTAGTTGTCACACACGTCCCTCCGGGATCCGATCCAGCTCAACATCTCGACGAAGCTGCAGCGGTTTTCGATGGCAAGGTTGAACTAGCGGTTACAGGCCGTACCTTTTCAACTACGGGCTAGGGAAAGGAAACCCCCAATGCGAGTCGACGGTCGAGCCAATGATGAACTACGTCCAATTTCTTTCGAGCGGAATTTCACCGATCAGACACCAGGATCGGTCCTAGTGAGCTTTGGGCGGACCAAAGTTTTATGCACCGTATCCATCGATGATGATGTGCCCAGGTGGATGAAAGGCAACGGCGAAGGATGGGTCACAGCTGAGTACGCGATGCTCCCAGGCTCAAGCGGTGAACGTGTCGGNCGTGAAGCAAAAAAAGGAAAACAGAAAGGCCGCACCCTCGAAATCGAGCGACTNATNGGCCGAGCCTTGCGAGCCGTATGCGACATGNAAATNCTTGGCGAGCGAGAAGTGACAGTNGACTGTGACGTNCTNCAAGCAGANGGCGGNACACGAACCGCCTCCATTTGCGGCGGTTACGTCGCTTTGCATGACGCTTTTAGCCGTCTCGTAGACGACGGCACCATAACCGCACACCCGTTAACAGATTATTGTGCTGCGATTTCAGTCGGAATTGTCGGCGAAGAATTATGTTTGGACCTTCCGTACACAGAGGATTCAGGCGCCGAAGTGGACATGAATGTGGTGATGACCGGTTCCGGAAAGTTTGTTGAAGTACAAGGAACAGCGGAAGGCGACCCCTTTGACAACGACCAGCTGCAAGGTTTGCTCGAACTAGCTACAAACGGCATATCCCAAATTGTGGATCTCCAAAGAACGGTGCTAGCCGAAAACGTGGATTGAGAAGTATGCGGCTAGTAATGGCATCTGCCAATGCGCATAAGGCGCTCGAGATAGCCCAAATTNTGACTGACCACGANATTGAACCCAGNCCGGATTCGCTNGGNGAGATAGTCGAAGATCAAGAAACTCTCGAAGGNAATGCTCGACTCAAAGCATCAGCGGTTTGNNCNGAGGCGAAGAGTCCCGCTGTGGCAGACGACACGGGACTGGAAGTNGACGCCCTNNCTGGGNTACCGGGAGTCAGAAGTGCTCGCTTTGCCGGAGACTCTGCTACTGATTCGGAGAACTTGTCGAAGTTGTTAGAAGACATGCAGCACGTTCCTAATGGGCAACGAACAGCGCGTTTTCGGACAGTGGCAGTGGTCGTNTTCCCTGACGGTANAGAANTCGTCGCTCACGGAGTGGTNGAAGGTTCGATTGCTGAGGAACCTAGAGGAACAGGCGGGTTTGGNTACGACTCGGTCTTCGTTCCTGATGAGGGAGGGGGAAGCACTTTTGCNGAAATGCAAGCAGNACACAAAAATCTGATAAGTCACCGAGGTCGAGCTTTTCGCTCNCTGGCGCAAATGTTGAGTCAATAGCTACCAATGGCGTAGNTCAATANCCCACCGGTCNATTACCTGCTCATCACGAACAATGTGCAATGACTGATGCTTAGCCATCGTCGGGTCAATATGGGCCGGTACCAAAGAAATTCGGTCCCCCACCTTCAACGTGTCCTCGGGGACGACATTGGTGTGCTCGTCGGAACAGAAAAGAACCTCGCCGCCGCTCCAACCTGGATTGCCATGATCCATTCCTTGTGCTTTCAGACCNGCATCGCAGACAGCAAACTTTTCTGCCACCGACACAATGGTGGACTGCAAAAAGAGGCCTTGACGAAATGGCTGATCAACCTGCTCGGTGTAGGCAGTATCCATCAGAACGTANGAACCTGCCTGGATCTCGTTGACCCACGTGTTGATGGCATGAGTGCCCGTTCCGCCNCCCGTAACNAAATCGCCCCCGACAACGTCATGAGCTTGACGCAGTCGCTCCATAGCCGAGGCCATCAGTTCGCGCCGGCGTTCAAGATCAACTACACCCATTGCATGGCCTTCGTATCCCATGACCCCCCGCACATCAATGTTTGATTTTCGAGCGAGTTGAGCTAATCCGTGTGCCTCGTCGACCTCACATCCGCATCGAAATCCGACTCGAATATCGATTACACACTCTTTGATGCCAGCTTTTGCCGCAGCGGCGATCGTTGCTTCGCTATCTACAGCGACCGTCACCCGAGCACCGCTTGTAGCCATCTCAGTGAGTCGACCCACATCGACCGTTTCATTGGCGAGAAGCAGATCATCTCCGAGTCCAGCTTGAGCCAAACCCAGCACTTCGCGAGGAGTCGCGCAAGTAAAGCCCTTGTGACCAGCCTCATATTGGAGGGCAGCAAGAGCAGTCGATTTGTGAGCCTTAACATGAGGCCGTAACCGATTCCCAGGCAATCTTCGGGCCATCTCCGCGATATTGGATTCAAGAACATCAAGGTCTGCCCACAGGGCAGGAGTGGGTAGTTCATCAATATGCATGTAATGAGCCTACGGTGGACCAAGGCGCCGCCGCTGACAACAGATAACCTCCAAGTTATGTCAGAGCATCATTCCGTCAGCGCGCTGTCCACGGGAACCCCGGTCGGCCCTGCTGAGATCTANAACCGTTTACTCAACGACCGCATTGTTTTTCTAGGCACCGAAGTCGATGATGAAATAGCAAACATCCTCTGCGCTCAGATGCTGTTTCTCGAAGGNCAAGATCGCGAAAAGGACATATGGCTGTACATCAATAGCCCAGGTGGTTCTGTTACCGCTGGTATGGCCATTTATGACACCATGCAGTTTGTTTCCTGCGATGTGGCGACTGTTTGTATGGGACTTGGCGCATCAATGGGCCAGTTTCTTCTCACAGCAGGAGCAGAGGACAAACGGTACTGCTTGCCTCATGCGCGGGTCATGATGCATCAACCGTCAGGTGGTGTACGAGGACAAGCTTCGGACATAGCCATCCAAGCGGAACAAATGGCCTACATCAAACGGCTGATGGCTGAACGAATAGCGCTTCACAGCGGACAAGACGTGGAACAAATTCAACTGGACAGCGAACGCGATCGATGGTTTACAGCAGAAGAAGCTAAGGACTATGGACTCTGCGATCACGTCATAGTGAAGCGNGGCGAAATCATCTAACGCTGTCGCAACGTCAGTTGGGAACCGGACTGCAGGTGCGCGCTACAAACGCGCTGAGATTCGTCACTGACTTGGATAGTCGGCCCGCAAATTCTTGTTGAGCGGCGCCAATAGCNGCCGAACGCTGCAAAGGGTCTTCAAATTCGGTTGCATCTATGGCGTATGTAAGAGCTGATAGAAATGCGGCGATTACCTCAGCATCACCGCGGATTTCCAGAGGAGCTTCTCTCGCTACCCTCGAGGCTTGAGCTGCGGTTTGCGCTAAAGCCCCACGAACTGCCACGTCGTTGGANGGCAGCACCTCGAGACTGAGAGCGTCAATTTGTTGTAACTCCGCCACCGAATCACAGAATCCGTTTTCTGAACTCGAATCAGAGCAACTTGCGACGATAGAGGCTGCAATGGTGCACGCGAGAAGGGTTGAAAAAAACTTCACCCGACCTGAGCTTCGGTAGCGATACGACGAAGATCTTCCACNCCGTGTTCGAGACCTTCCTGATATTTGTAAAGAGCGCTCCCAGATACCAGAACGTTGGCGCCCGCAGCAGCAGCTCCAGTAATTGTCGAAGCTGAAATCCCGCCGTCAACTTCGATATCGACGTCATAGTCGCCTTGTTCAATGAGAGCTCGTAAAGACGCCACCTTCGATTCCATGCTCTGAATATAAGCCTGACCACCGAATCCGGGATTGACGGTCATAATCAGCACCATATCCAACATGTCCAGAACAGAACTCACCGAATCTAGTGGCGTGGAAGGATTCAGTGCCGCAGCCGGGCTACACCCTAGATCGCGGATTCTTCCCAAGGTTCGGTGTAGGTGAGGNGTTGTCTCAACGTGCACGATTGCCATCTGACAACCCGCATCCACATAGTTTTGAAGCATCTCGTCNGGGTTGGCGACCATCAGGTGAGCCTCAAACATGACATCAACATGTTCCCGGCAAGCAGCGATTACATCTGGCCCGAACGTGAGGTTGGGTACAAAGTTCCCGTCCATCACATCCCATTGGATGCGGTCAACACCAGCCGCTTCCAACGCCACACATTCTTCTCCAAGGCGCGAAAAATCTGCTGGTAGGACGGAAGGTACAATCTCGATAGGACGATTCATGTAGGTGACCGTAGCCTGGGATTGATGTCTACACGGGTCAACATTTACGATCTAGCAGTTGGAGGCGAAGGAGTCGGTCGTCTCGCAGATGGACGAGTCGTCTTTGTCGCGGGAGCTGCGCTTAACGATGAGCTGGTCGTCAGCATCACCGAAGAGAAAAGTCGTTACGCGCGAGCCGAGATTGTAGAAGTGCTAGTAGCTGGCGAAGGTCGACACGAACCGCCCTGCCAATATGTGAAGGCGGGATGTGGGGGTTGTGATTGGCAACACTTAACTCAAGAAGCACAGATCGACGCCAAACTTTCAGCGGTTGAAGATTCGCTAATCAAACTGGGTTCCTTAGAACCACCAGAAATTGGTTACGTGGTGGGACCCGAATCGTTGAAATACCGCACGACGGTCAGAGTTGGCATTCACGACGGTCGCCCCGCGTACCGAGCTTCCCGGTCCAACGCCTTGATCCAAGTTGACAACTGTCGAGTCTCTCACCCACTGATGGACGACATTTTCGCCGACGGGTTCTTCGGTGCAGCCAACGAAGCAACAATACGAGTGGGTGCACGAACTGGTGACCGGTTAGTTATGGGGCACCCAAACGCTAACGATTTCGAAATGCCTGCCGATGTACTAGTTGTCGACAAAAAAAAGGCGCGCCGGGGAGCGCAGGCTCACATTGTCGAGGAAGCGGCGGGAGTTGAGTGGCGAGTCTCGGCGAATTCGTTCTTTCAAAGTTCGCCCGAGGGTGCAGAGATGTTGGTTGGTTTGGCAGCCGAGTGGCTTACAAAACACGACTCTGGTGAACACGTTTTAGTTGATCTGTACTCAGGGGTAGGTCTGTTCTCGGGAACCGTGGGAGACTGGTTTGACAAGGTGACAGCTGTGGAGTCGTCCGCGTCAGCTGTGAGTGATGCCTTACATAACCTTGGATCCCACGTGGCGATTCACCATATGCAGGTTGAAAAGTGGATACCAGAACTTGCTGATGTTGTGATCGCTGACCCGCCACGAGCGGGTCTACGCTCAGAGGGGGTAGAGATCATTCGGGGGACCCAAGCACCTCACGTAATTCTGGTTTCGTGCGACGCTGGGGCGTTAGGCAGAGATGCGGCGTTGTTGAGCGGAGCGGGCTATGACCTGGACCAAGTGGATATTCTCGACATGTTTCCGCAAACGAGCCATGTTGAAGTGGTGTCGGGCTGGGTTCGCCGCAATTAGATAAAAAATGAAGTGACGCCCACGGTATGGGCGTCACTTCACTTGGCTTAGGACTGCGTTAGTTCAATCGTTCGACGATCATGGCCATTCCTTGGCCGCCGCCGACACACATTGACTCCAAACCGAACGTTTTGTCCGAATCCTGGAGACCGTTGAGCAGTGTGGTCATGATCCGAGCACCGGTCTGTCCGAACGGATGACCCAAGGCGATTGCTCCACCGTTGACGTTTAGTTGGTCAACCATGTCAATTCCCAGCTCGTCGGCAGATGGAATGACCTGAGCAGCGAAAGCCTCGTTGATTTCAACTAGGTCGATATCGCTCATGCTCATGTTGGCTCTTGCCAGAACGCGCTTAATCGCCTCAATGGGTCCTAGTCCCATGATTTCGGGGTTAAGAGCGGAGACTGAGCTCGCGATGATGCGGGCTATGGGATCAATACCTAGCTCTTCTGCTCGTTTGCGGCTCATCACTACCACTGCGGCTGCGCCGTCATTGAGTGGACATGCGTTACCTGCTGTGATGCGACCGTCGGGCCTAAAGGCAGGCTTTAGTTGGGAGACTGCATCCAATGTCACTCCCGCTCGGGGACCGTCNTCAGCTGATACAACGGTTCCATCAGGCATCGTGACCGGCGTAATGTCCATTTCGAAAAATCCGCGACTGATCGCTTCCTCGGCTTTGTTTTGGCTCATTACTCCGTACTCGTCCATAGCCTCGCGGCTCACGCCTTTGAGCTCAGCGACGTTCTCAGCGGTTTGGCCCATGGCAATGTAGAGGTCCGGAAGACCGTCTGCAGGAGCCCAGTCGCCGTGACCTCCCTCGGAACGCACTTTCGAGCGTTCACCGGGTGCTTTGAAGATNGGGTTCGCNGTGTCTGGAAGGCTGTCAGCGTTTCCTTTTCCATACCTGGATACACATTCGACACCGGCGGCGATGAAGGCGTCTCCTTCACCTGCTTTGATGGCATGTGCAGCCATCCGGATTGTCTGAAGTGAAGATGAACAGTAACGGTTTACCGTGGTNCCAGGAACGTCTCCGAGACCNGCAAGAACTGCTGTCGCTCGACCNATGTTGAAACCTTGTTCCCCACCTGGNGAACCGGTTCCCATGATCAGATCTTCGATTTCCTCTGGAGGTAGTTCAGGAACCTTCTCCAGTACTTTGGTCACTATTTGTGCACTGAGATCGTCTGGCCGAATTTCGGTCATTGAGCCTTTAAAGGCTCGACCAATCGGACTGCGGGCTGTTGCAACTATGACCGGGTCGGTTGAAGCGTCGGTGCTCATGTAAGTCCCTTCATGCAGGATTAGCAAGTTGTGAAACACTACCTCCAGTTGACAGGGAAATGTCTTTTTGACGCCTACTATCCCTCTGATGGCTGAATCGTTATATGCGCATGGTGTTGGCCCACCTGGCGACTTACCTATGTCCGTGAGCACTTTGAGCTTGGTAGCGGCAGCAGCTTTGCTTATCTCATTCGCAGCGTTGGTATCGGGTTGGCGAGAACCGCAGTTTCCCGACGCGGGACCCGGACGTGCATTATTGAGGGTCGATGGGCCTATCGGCAAAATCGGATTGGTTATTGGCCGCGGATTAGGACTGTGTCTGGTAGGGCTAGCGCTGGTAGCCAGTTTTTTTGTCGCCGATGACACGATGGTCAACATTGCGCCGCGCATCGTTTTCGTCGCACTTTGGGTTCTTGTTCCAGTTGGTTCGGTTTTGTTCGGGGATTTGTGGCGATGGTTGAGTCCCTTCGAGATTTTGGCGAGTGTGGGAGATCGACGATCTCGCCCTGCAACGGAGCGGGATTGGGGTCTGCAGATTGCTGCAGCGCTTTTAGGCGCTTTCTTGTGGCTGGAATTGGCGTACCACAATCCAGCTGGGAGGACCCCGTTAGCGATTTTGTTGGTTGTCTGGACTGCATGGAGTGGGATTGGGGCACTTGTAAAGGGTCGAACATGGTTGCGTTCACACGATCCATTGGCTGCACTGGTTCGCCTCATAGCGGCCATGTCGCCAGTACATGTCACTAGCGGCTACCTATATCTGCGACGTCCTTTAGTTGGTTTAGGTCAAGTGCCGACTCAGAAAGGGCTTGCCGCCCTTGTTCTGATTGTGCTGGGCGGCACCTCTTTCGATGGTCTTTCTCGCACGACGTGGTGGGAACAGATCGTTGCTGGCCGACTTGGTTGGAACGCGACAGTGGTTAACTCCGTGGGACTGATTTTCTCGATGGCGCTAGTAACGGCTTTGTTTCTGGCGTGTGTGCGGTGGATGCAGCGCAGAGATGGGAATGTCGATGTTGACTTCGAAGACGGATTTGCGCTGTCGTTGGTGCCGGTGGCGGTTGGTTATGCCATTGCTCACTACATAGGTATGGCTGTTTTCGAAGGTCAACAATTGCTCATTCAGCTGAGCGATCCGCTAGATCAGGGATGGAACTTGTTCGGTAAGGCCGATGATTACGTGGATTATCGAGTCGTTAGCCCGACAGCAATGGCTGCCATTCAAGCGCTGGGTATAGCGGGCGGTCACCTTGCCGGGGTTATTGTCGGACACGACCGCGCCCTTGCGACCCTTCGTAAAAAAGATGATGTAACGGGGCAAGTTCCACTAGTGGTGCTTCTTGCCTCATTGACGGCAATAGCGCTGGTGCTTCTAGTTGAGGCGTAGCTGTTGAAATTTAAAGCTATAGCTCTTGGGTAGCTGCTCTAGAGGAGAACGAAACCGCCCCGCAAGTTCCGTTTAGGCGTCCTGAAGGGCTCGCCATACGGCTTGGGGAGTGCAAGGCATATCAACATGCTCAATTCCGAGGTGTGCAACAGCGTCGCATACTGCGTTATGAACAGCTGGAGTGGAGCCGATTGTGCCGGACTCACCTATTCCTTTAGCGCCCAAGGGGTTCCTAGGGCTAGCAGTTTCGGTGTTGGAAACTTCAAAGCTAGGAAGTTCCGCAGCTGACGGCATGAGATAGTCCATCAGGCTTGCTGTTACCGGGTTGGCGTCCTCGTCGTATTGGACGTGCTCCCATAGTGCTTGTGCGATGCCTTGTGCGATGCCTCCGTGCTGCTGGCCATTTACCAACATTGGGTTGAGGATCGTGCCACAGTCGTCAACGGCTACATGTCGCAGGAGTTCCACATGACCTGTTTCGCGATCTATCTCCACGACTGCCACGTGTGAACCGAACGGATACGTGGCATCGGTCCCGTCGAAGTCAAGCTCGTGGGCCAAACCGCCTTCGATTTCTTGTTCTACTGCGGCTGTTGCGAGGTCGGCCCAGCTAATTGACTTCGCTGGCACGCCCGCTACTTGTAGAGCACCTTCGCCAACGACGATGTCGTCGGCACTTGCTTCTAAGAGGCTGGCCGCGAGTTGTTTACCTTTTTCTAGAACAACCTGTGACGCTTCATAGATCGCTGAACCGCCCGCTTGAAGCGAACGAGAACCCAGCGTCCCGGCGCCCCTCGCAACCTTTTCAGTGTCGGCGTCGACATGGTTCACCTGGTCCATTGGTATGCCGAGAACGTCGTTGACGATCATCGAGAAAGCGGTGTCATGGCCCTGTCCATGGGAACTGGTTCCGACCTTGATTGTTGCGGAGCCGTCGTCGTTGATTTCGCAGCTG
>PBOM01000038.1 GCA_002724355.1 Actinomycetota bacterium
AATTCGAGAGCCAAACTCGCCATACCGGGATTATCTGCAACCAAAATCGGCTCTGCAACCTTGGTCACACTGTCGGGTTCAAAGTGTCCAGCGAAGACCCAGCGTTGTGGCTGCATTGCCGGTGCCCGCCATTCAACAGTCAAAGTGGTGGGCCCGACGTTGGTCCTTAGATCCGACACCACATGTATTGCGCATTTGTGTCGCTGGGTCGTTAACGCGTTTTGGTGTAGGTCGGCCACAACGATCACCGGGCGATTCGCAGCGGAGAGCGCGTCCCAAGCTTTCTTGGGTCGTCGCTGGTGGTCTAAGACCGAGCAACTGATGAATGGCAGCGCATCAGCAAACATGAATTGACAAAAGCCCCCCGTCGGCCTGTATTTCAATGTTCTGAGCATTTCTATGGTGTGGCGCAATACCTCTGCTTGCCGGAGCTGGGTTTGATGAACCCACTCATCCCAGCTACCCGCTTCGTTAATGGGCGTGTGTTGCCCTAACAACTCCAGCTGCGCCCCGAAGTCGTTAGCCAAAACCTCAGTATCGATATGAGGGAAGTTGCTAGCGCCGCAAGCTTCCGCGATCTCCGCGTCCGCAGGTAGAGCCTGGGCACCGAACTCTGAGACGAAGCGAACCAACCGTGGAAGTCGCGAAGCCAGAACATTGAGGTCCGATATGTTGCCGTGTTCCCAGCCGAACCAAAGGTGAGAGTCAGTTCCATCAAGCTGAGGAAAGTGGGGAGCAACACCAGAGTGGGCAATGGAAGGCCTGGTCGTATCGGCTTTCTCTAAAGATCGTTTCACCGCACGGTCAAGAATGGAACGATTCCAGGATGGCAGTTGATGATTAACCGAGGTCAAGGCCCCAAAAGTTGAGCCACGCGCTTCATCTTTAGGCTGCCCGGGCTTGCGACTGTAGGGAAACGGTTCATTGTGGGCGTTCCAGAGAACGATTGAAGGATGATGCCCGAATTGGTGCACGAGAGCAGTCGCTTGTCGCGTCGCTTGGCTTCGAATTGCACGCGAGTATCCCCATTGAAGTGGAAAATCCTGAAAGAGCAGCATTCCAAGTTCGTCGGCTTGCTGGTACAGGTACGGGTGAGCNACGTGACCGTGTACGCGAATCAAATTCAGGTTCGCGTTCTTAGCGAGCACGAGATCACGTCGGTAGTCACCTTCGGANATCTTTGAGAGATCGCTGCCACAAGGCCCGAAGTTGGACCCTTTCAAATAGATACGTTCCCCGTTGACTGAAGCAATCCAATTACGAAGCTCGAAACTCCGAAGCCCGATACGACGAGACTTCCTATCACTCAGTTCACCTGCGACAACGACCCCTACCTCGGTGTCGTACAGCGGCTGGTCGCCTAAAGCGAATGGCCACCACAGCTCGGGTTCCTCCACTGCGACATGCCACTCGATCTCGTTTCGACCGCGGGCGAGTACCAGTTCCTGCTGATGCTCAATGTGTTCACCGCGACTTACTGTGGTCACGACGTCAACGGTCGCTGTCACCGCGCTGTCTAGGGTTGCCCCAAGCTTGATAATCGCCCGATCATTGTCGGCCTCAAGCACCAACACCCTGAGATCATCGATTCTGACTGGACCGCTTTGTTCAATTCGAACCTCTCTCCAAATGCCTCCTGGGTTCAAGTCATGATCTAAAGCGTCAGAATGTTGCAATACCCCGGTGATGTTGCGTTTCTCGGCGCGATCTGAAGGGTGCAAGCANTTGGCTTCAATGGCTAAAAGATGTTCCCCAGCATCAGATGNCACATCGGATATTTCGAAGCTGTGCTCAACGAAATAACCCTCTGTGTCTCCCAGATAAGCACCATTGAGCCAAATATCTCCCTGATAGCAAAGCCCGTCTATCGCGAGCCAACGTCGCTNGCCCTCAGGCAGTGGATCAAGACTGAAATGTCGGCGGTACAACACTGATTCTGCTCCTGAGAGCGTGTTATGGGAGCGCCATAGTCCGGGTACTTCAACGTCAACCCACCCACTGTCATCGAGGTCGACATCACCAATATGGCGACGTGCGACGTCTTCACCTGCCAGTGCCTTCCAAGGACCTGACAGCGAAATACCTCGTTCTGTATCTCCGAGCCTGCTCACTATCTTGCTGACCGTAGTGGCCTGAGCGACCTAAAGGGCGCCTTGGCGGTTAGGGTGCGGCCATGACACAGCCAAAGAATGTTGGGGAACTCAAGAAATCGGGATGGGTATCTCGCCCAGTGAAAGAAGAAATGCGACAAAACGCTGTTGCATTGATCTCAGCTGGTGAACCTCTCTTCGACGGCGTCGTCGGATACGAAAACACGGTCCTCCCACAACTCGAGAACGCCGTGCTTGCCGGTCACGACGTCATATTTCTCGGAGAACGCGGCCAAGCAAAAACCAGAATGATTAGATCCCTCGTCAACTTGCTTGATGAATGGATGCCTTACGTCGAAGGCTCCGAAATTTATGATGACCCATTCAANCCAGTGTCGAAACACGCGAAAGATCTTCTAGCTAAACGGGGTGACAAAACCCCACTCGCATGGGCGCATCGAGATGTTCGNTATGGAGAAAAGCTGGCGACACCGGACACCTCAATAGCTGATCTCATTGGNGAAGTTGACCCCATCAAAGTAGCTGAGGGTCGATACCTCTCTGATGAACTCACCTTGCATTACGGAATGGTGCCCCGCACCAACCGAGGCATCTTTGCAATCAANGAGCTCCCNGACCTCGCTGAACGCATCCAGGTTGGCCTTCTTAACGTGCTCGAAGAACGAGATGTGCAAATTCGTGGCTACAAAGTCCAACTACCTCTCGATGTGTTGCTCGTAGCGTCGGCGAACCCTGAGGACTACACGAACAGAGGTCGGATGATTACCCCTCTCAAAGACCGCTTCGGGGCGCAAATCCGCACCCACTATCCACTGGAAATCGACACCGAAATTGAAATCGCTGAACAAGAAGCAGCGCCCCTAGACGCGCCCGGAGTATCGGTTGCGATGCCAGAATTCATGGCCGAGGTCATCGCAACCTTCAGCCACATCTGTCGCTCAAGTCCGCAGGTCAACCAACGATCGGGGGTGTCAGTCCGTATGACGGTAACGAACTACGAAACGTTGATCGCCAACGCCACCCGCCGAGCTCTCCAAGCAGGGGAGACACATGTCGTGCCGCGGGTCAGTGACCTTGAAGCTTTAATGGCGTCGTCCAGCGGAAAAATCGAGATCGAATCCATCGAGGAAGGACGCGANGGCCAGATCGTCCTCCAAATGCTGAACGCTGCAGTATTGGAAGTCTTTAAGGGNCGATTCTCACCCGAAGACCTGGTNGCNGTCGTTGACAGTTTCGACGGAGGAACAGTCGCTCATACAGGCGATGACATCAACTCTGCNGAATACTCGGACCTACTTGCCGGAAATTCCGATCTAGCAGAAGCGGCCGCAGAACTCACGGACTCATCTGACCCAGCTGAACTAGCCAGCGCAGTCGAACTCATTCTCGAAGGGCTGCATCTTTCGAAACGTCTCAACAAAGAAGCCCTAGGTGTNCGGGCGACCTATAGAGGCCGGGGCTANCAAAAACTCGGATAAGGATGGCTCGGTCATGGTGATTCGACGACGAAACAGACAGCGGGAGGGGGCACGTTTCCGATATTCCGCATGGGATGGAACCCAAGTCGGTTTTGAGTACGACGCGCAAGACCTCTTCAAAGAACTCACCGACGACCTGCTCTACCACGGAGACCTCAACGCAGCTATGCGACGTCTCATGCAACAAGGTTTCCAAGATCGAGACGGAAATCAAATGCAGGGTCTTCGCGACATGTTGGATCAGCTACGAGAACGACGAGAAGAGATGCTCGATCAGTTCGACCTAGGCGGCATCTACGACGAAATAAATGAAACCCTTGACGATGTTGTTGCCGAAGAACGAGACGCGATCGAAGATCACGTNGCCGATACAGCCGCGTCAGGAGACCAGCGAGCCAACGACATCGCCGAGGCATCATCAATCGACAAAAACTTGCAACTTGACATGNTGCCCCCTGATCTCGCNGGCAAAGTCAAAGGCCTACAAAGCTACGAATTTATGTCGCCTGAAGCCAGGCAACAGTTCGACGAACTCATCGAACGTTTAAAGAAAGAAGTCGCCCAAAGCCAATTTGATCAAATGGCAGGAGCGATGGGGGAGATGCAACCCGAAGACCTCGCCCCGATGAAAGACATGATGGCAGAACTCAATCAAATGATTGAGCAAAGAAACCAGGGAGAAGAACCAGACTTTGAGGGTTTCATGGATCGTCACGGTGACTTCTTCCCAGAGAACCCCGAATCCCTAGACGAACTTTTGGAAATCATGGCCGAGCGCATGGCAGCGATGCAGGCAATGATGAACTCCCTCACCCCAGAACAACGCCAGCAGCTGCAAGAGCTGTCNGCCCAGCTGATGGACGACATGGACCTCCAATGGCAGACCCAACAACTCGCTCAACACCTGCAAGAAGCGTTCCCGGACATGAACTGGGACGCTAACTACGAATTTGGTGGCGATCAGCAACTGAACATGCCTGAAGCTACCGACGTGATGCAACAATTAGGAGACCTCGACTCATTGCAACAGATGCTGCAAAACGCGTCGAACCCCAGCGCCCTTGCCGAGGTCGACCCGCAGCGAGTCGAAGAGCTCCTAGGTCGTGAATCCGCCGAAGCGCTGCAACGTATGAGCGAAATGGCACGCCTGCTCGAAGAGAACGGTCTCGCGCAAAACACCGAAGGCCGGCTTGAACTGACACCCCGAGCATTACGGGCAATCGGCCAAAATGCTTTAGGTGATCTCTTCAACAAACTGATGGACGACAAAATTGGAAGTCATCGGATCAATCGAACTGGAGTTGGTCACGAACGGGCCTACGAAACAAAGCCTTACGAGTTTGGAGACAACTTCAACCTCAACATCGAACAAACTGTCCGCAATGCCATAAGCCGAAATGGTCAGGGCACGCCCGTAGGTCTCACCCCAGACGACTTTGAAATAGAACGAACAGAAATGACAACCCGAGCGTCAACAGTGTTGATGTTGGACCTCTCGCTGTCGATGCCGATGCGAGACAACTTTCTTCCGGCCAAGAAAGTAACAATGGCGCTGCATTCGCTCATTAGTTCCCAGTACCCACGTGACTATCTAGGGCTAGTGGGGTTTGCCGAGTCAGCTTTCGAATTCAACGCGCCGCAACTTCCTGAGGTTTCGTGGGACTACGCCTACGGAACAAATATGCAGCACGGATTCATGATCGCTCGACGACTACTGGCGCGCCAGAGCGGAACCAAACAGATCATCATGATCACCGACGGTGAACCCACAGCCCACATTGGTCCAAATGGTCGACCATATTTCAATTACCCGCCGGCGCCCGAAACGATCGAAGCGACACTCAAAGAAGTAGCGCGAGCGACCAAAGAAGACATACGAATAAATATCTTTATGCTCGATCCCAACAACTACTTGCGGCAGTTCGTTGAGAAGATGACTCAGATGAACGGAGGACGAGCGTTCTTCACCAGCCCCCAAAACCTTGGTGACTATGTCCTCGTTGACTTCTTAGAGCACCGTCGACGACTTTCAGCCACGGGACGATTTTGATGAGAAAAAGTCGAGCGATGCTATTCGGAGTCTTCACTGCTGCCCTAGGACTACTAGGTTCTTCCCAATGAGTCCGACAGAACTCGCGCCTGAACGAATACGCAAAGGGGAACGAACACGTACCCGCATCTTGGACGCGGCTGCTGACGTGCTCGCCCGCAAAGGCTATGCCGCCGCGACCCTCACGGAAATTGCTTCGGTAGCCAAGATGCAAGCAGGCAGCCTGTACTACCACTTCGACTCAAAGGACGCGATAGTCGAAGAGGTCCTCGCAGTTGGTCTAGAACACGCCAGAGATGCCATACGAGCAGCTCTCAACGCCGCCGGTGACGACGCTTCTGGCCACGACCGGCTAATGGCTGCAGTTGTTGCCTACGTCACTGCCATAACACTTGATTCGGACTTCACTAAAGCAAATATTCGTTGTTTCGAGGAATCTCCTGAAGCCACAAGAGAAAACCTCGCAGTTCCACTGCGCGAATTCGCGAACGGCTGGGTACGCCTTATCGAAGCAGGACAACGAGACGGCTCACTCCGAGGCGACGTCGAAGCTCGTGTGATTGCCCGCATGACAATTGCAGCAATGAACTCAGTCGTAGGTTGGTGGCGCTTTGATGGCGAATTCAACATCGACCATGTCGCGCGCATGTTCGCGAGCACCGTCGTAGATGGTCTCGCTGTCAGCGACTAAGTAGCGCTGCCTTGGAGGACCAAAGTGAAATTTGATCTATTCATGTACTGCACGATGGGACGTCGTGAAGAACTTGAAACAGGTCTCGCAGGACTCAACAATGACCTGTACCAGCGGATGCTCAGCGAGATATCCGATATTGCCAAATACGCAGACCAAAACGGCTGGCATGGATTCGGGCACCCCGAACACCATCTTCAAATTGAAGGCTTCGAAGCGTCCAACGATCTAGGGCTAATGGCGTCGTGGATAGCCAATGCAACCGAACAACTTCGCGTTATCTCATGCGGGTTCGTCTCAACCACACATAACCCACTACGAGTCGCTGAACAAATTTCGACTCTCGACCACATGACCGGCGGCCGCCTCGGCGTCGGAATCGTCAGGGGCTACCAGCACCGCTGGGTTGACCAACTAAAGATTCGCCCTGACCTGTCCGCAGTTGGATTCTGGAACAAAGACAGCGATGTCGACGAATACAACCGCAGGTTTTTCGAAGAATTTGTTGAAGTAGTGCTCACAGCACTGAAGAACCAAACGTTCAGCTACGAAGGTGAATTCTGGAAATTCCCGAACGACAACCTCAACCCTCACCCTCACACTGTCTATTCGAACTACGGAGCGGGCATAGACCCGGACATGACAATCAACGAGATTGGCATCGCACCCCGCCCGCTTCAGGATCCGCATCCACCGCTGTACGGCGGCTTCACCATGTCCATGAAGACAGCCCTGTTCTGGTCCCAATACGGCGGCACTCCCATAGTGTTGAGCGACAAACTCGACTTCTGTGAAGCGCTGTGGCAAACCTACAGAGAAGAGGCTGTCCGCCACGGAGTGGAAAAGCCAAAGGGACATGAAGCAGCGTGGGGAGGAATAGCTGTATGCGCCCCCACGGATCTCCAAGCGCAACAAGACTTCGAAGACATGGAGTGGTTTTGGGACAACTGGGCTCGCCAATTCGGTCAGGGTATGCCGTTGAAATTGGTGGGAAGCCCCGACACAATTTCTCGACAAATCGAAGAGGCCCACAACAGACTTGGCTTCGATGAGGTCTTCTTCCTCATTCCCCAAGGCATTCATTCCAGCGAACAGATCATCGAATCGATGGATCTGATCACTAACCAGGTAATGCCACGATTCAACTAACGTCCGACTGTGCTACGGCACGCTCAAAACTTCAGCAGATGAAGCACCTGTCGAATTACCTGACTATTGGGTGCTCTTGAGTAAACCGCGATCAGGGCTCTAGCCTGGATACACCATGGCTGGATCCGATTCACTCCTCAAGCGACCAACCTTCGCTAGTAGCGATAACAGCCTCGCGAAATTCGTGGCCAGACCAGTGCTGCGATTTATAGATCGCGAAGTCGCTGGAGGCGTTCTTTTGCTGATTGCGACCACAGCCGCACTGGTGTGGGTGAACTCTGGATGGGGTGACGGCTACCACAGCTTTTGGCACACCGAGATCGAATTAGCGGTAGGGACCTGGCATTTACCGCATATGAGTCTCGAGCATTTTGTTAACGACGCCCTGATGGCCTTGTTCTTCTTTGTTGTGGGTCTGGAGATAAAACGAGAACTGGTGACCGGCGATCTCAGGTCCTTTCGGGCAGCGGCGCTCCCTGCGATAGGAGCGGCAGGCGGCATGGTAGTGCCAGCTCTGCTTTATTTCGCGTTCAACACAGCTGGTGAAGCCTCAAGAGGCTGGGGAATCCCTATGGCCACCGACATCGCTTTCGCAGTCGGCATAGTCGCGCTGCTTGGAAGTCGAGTATCCCCCAAGATCAAACTTTTCCTGCTGACTTTGGCAATCGTGGACGACATAGGTGCAATCGCGGTAATCGCAATCTTCTATACAACCGACCTCAGCACGACTTGGCTCCTTGCTGCGCTCGTAGGTTTGATTGCAGTCTGGGTTCTGCAGAAGGTTCGAGTGTGGGCAATACCGGTTTACGCAGTGCTTGGCATATTCATCTGGTATGCGACCCTTGAATCTGGTGTGCATGCAACGCTCGCTGGAGTAGCGCTAGGGCTACTCACCCCTGCGAGACCACTTCTAGGTAAACGTGACGCGCAGCAAATAGTTGACGCCCTCCCCAGCGATGCGAACGTTGCCGAAGTGCGACACGCATCATTCCTTGCGCAAGAATCCGTGCCTCTTACCGAGCGACTCGAAGAACTGCTGCACCCCTTCACCGCGTTCATGATTGTTCCCATATTTGCCCTCGCCAATGCGGGAATCGTGCTTAGCGGTGACACTATTTCTGACGCAGCGGCAAGCAACGTCACGCTCGGCATCATCGCGGGGCTTGTCATCGGCAAGCCACTAGGAATTGGCCTATTTACCTGGGTAGCGACGCGCTTTGGCTTCTCGCTTCCCGACGGAGTGAACTGGCCACAATTTATTGGAATGGGCTTGGCGGCCGGCATTGGCTTCACCGTCTCGATCTTCGTCGGAAGTCTCGCATTCGAAGATCCTGTGATCACCGACCTAGCAAAAATCGGCATCCTAGTGGCCTCCTTTGTTGCTGCAGTAGGTGCCCTGCTGCTGCTCCGATATGGGAAACAAGAGACCCCACACGAATGATCGAAGCGATTTTGTTTGATTTCGACGGAGTCATTCGACAATGGGACGAATCCGACCTCGGAACCTTCGAGGCCGAAGCAGATATCGAAACCGGAACAGTGTTCGCGACCGCATTTAGCAAAGAACTGCATGAACCATTGATTCGAGGAGAAATCAACTGGGATCAATGGCGAAACGAAACAGAGAACAGACTGGTTCACAGCCACGGTGAGTTCATCCGACCAATCGTCAAAAGGTTTTTCGAGTTCGAAGGACGGGTCGACGCGGACATGATCGACCTAGTCACACGCCTGCCAAACAACCTCCGCATCGGAATTTTGACCAACAATCACGATCGATTCGAAGATTATCTGCGGCGCGTCGGCATAAACGAAATGTTCGATGCGGTCATAAACACCCACCGAATCGGAGTGGCTAAACCCGATCGCGGGGCTTACATGCATGCCCTCGACGCGCTCAAGGTTGAAGCCAACTCGTGTTTGTTCATTGACGACCTTGCACGAAATGTTGAAGGAGCCGAAGCTGTCGGCCTCCCCGCACACCAATTCCACAATCAAGCTGGGTTGCTCGACTTTTTGAACAAATTCAGTATCGAGCCAATCAGTAGCTAGAAGTAGTTGCCCCGGCCCCAACGGTTTCGTAGGCTTTTCCCCTGGTGCCGAAACGCGCCAAGCCGTGTCGGACCCCGTCGGCCCAGCCCGAACCGGCACCCACTATTGACTGGGCTGAACTGAGAGGACATCGTGACAGCGGTTCCGTATTTCGCGCTAATCGCATCCGCACTAGCGCTATTACTTGCTTACTATTTCGCACAGACCGTCTTGAAGGCGGACGAAGGCACAGATCTTATGAAAGAGATCGGCCAAGCCATTCGCGAAGGAGCCATGGCGTTCCTTCGGCGCGAATATCAATGGGTTTCAGCCTTCGTAGTAGTCATGTTTGTACTTCTGTTGGTGCTACCCATTGACGGAAGACCATCGGCTTCGTTTGCCTACTTGATGGGCGCTGTCCTGTCATCAATTGCTGGGTTTATCGGCATGCGAATTGCGACAGCTGCTAACACCAGGACGGCTAATGCAGCCAGAGACGGGGCCGCTAAAGCTCTGCCATTGGCCTTCAAAGGTGGCGCAGTGATGGGATTCAGTGTCGCGGGCCTCGCGTTACTTGGCATCTCTTTCAACTACCTCCTATGGGTTACCTGGCTAGGAGTCGATAGCGCATTTCAAGTAGTGGCCGCATTCGGATTAGGTGCAAGTTCTATTGCACTGTTCGCGCGTATCGGTGGCGGTATCTACACCAAGGCCGCAGACGTCGGCGGCGACCTCGTTGGCAAAGTCGAAGCAGGAATACCCGAAGACGATCCACGTAACCCAGCCACTATCGCCGACGCAGTCGGCGACAACGTAGGCGACGTTGCAGGCATGGGCGCAGACCTCTTTGAGTCATACGCCGGCTCGGTAGTAGCTCCCATAGTCCTAGTGTCGCTCTTGCTTTCAGGCGTGTTCATCCAGGGAGACGAACTGCAAGTATTCGGTGACTACGAATCCCTGTTGATGTACCCGATTCTCATTGGGGCCTTAGGCATGATCGCCTCAATCGTCGGAGCGTTACTCACAAGAGGCAAAGAAGGCCAAAGTCTCGCCACACAGCTACACACCGGCCAATACATAGCCATGGGATTAACCATCATTTTCACCATCGTGGGAACCCAATGGCTCTTCGGTGGAACCGACATCGTTACAACACCCATCTACCTGTCGTTAACCATCATCATTGGATTACTGGGCGGCTGGGCAATCGGATTCGTATCGGAGTACTTCACTTCCGAACACTACAAACCCGTAAAAGGTATCGCTGCCCAGTCAGAAACGGGAGCGGCGACAGTCACGATTGAAGGAATCGCCCAAGGGAAACTCTCCACGCTCCCATCAGTTGCCCTAGTTGTAACAATGATCGGTCTGTCTTACTGGCTAGGCGGTGCCGCGTTTGGCAACGCAGGAGACGTCATAGGTCTTTACGGCGTATCTCTAGCCGCGATCGGCATGCTTGCAGTAACAGGCGTAATCGTCGCAGTAGACGCCTACGGCCCCATCGCCGATAACGCCGGAGGTATCGCCGAAATGGCTGAGTTGCCGCCTGAAGTACGAGAGGTCACTGACAGCCTCGATGCGCTCGGCAACACCACCGCAGCCGTTGCTAAAGGATTCGCGGTCGGTTCAGCTGCTGTGACTGCCCTTGCCTTGTTTAAATCGTTTAGCTTGACCGCCGGCTCTCAAGTCAACCTTGACATCAACGACACCGCAGTAACCATCGGACTGTTCCTCGGAGCGATGACCCCATTCATTTTCGCCGCACTGACCATGTCATCGGTAGGTAGAGCCGCTCAAGCAATGATCGTCGAAGTTCGACGGCAATTCGCAGAAATTCCTGGTCTACGCGAAGGACAACCAGGAGTTAAGCCCGACAGCAGACGATGCGTCGACATATCCACCCAAGCCGCATTACGCGAAATGCTGTTACCCGGTGCCTTAGCGATCCTCTTACCACTCGTGATTGGGTTCATCGACGTCAATGCTCTCGGTGGCTTTCTTGCAGGAGCCGTAGTCACAGGCTTCCTCATCGCCATTTACATGGCGAACTCAGGCGGGGCCTGGGATAACGCAAAGAAATACATCGAAGCCGGCGCCCACGGAGGTAAAGGCACCGATGCTCACTCCGCCGCAGTGGTAGGCGACACCATCGGCGACCCGTTCAAAGACACGTCCGGTCCCGCTATGAACATCCTCATCAAAGTGATGACCATCGTTTCGCTGGTATTCGTTCCGGCCTTCATCTAACCCATCTCAACAATCTGGGGCTCGGACCGGGTCCCAGATTGTTGTTCGTGGAGCCCCCGGCCTTCGCCTAGCTTTTGGACATGGAAATCCAAAATGCTTGCGTTGTTGTAACTGGTGCCAGCAAAGGAATCGGTGCTGCCATAGCTCGATCTTTTGCAAAACAAGGAGCTCATGTAGTCCTCGTAGCCCGATCAACAGACCAAATAGAACAACTAGCGGAACAACTAAATGGTTCATCGTTCTCTGTCGACTTAACCGACTCCGCTCAGCTCGACGGCTTTATAGAACGCGTGGAACGCGAAATCTCTCCGATCGACATATTGATTAACAACGCCGGAATCGAAACTCAAGACTTTGTTGAAGACCTTGATTAACAAAAAATTAGTGACGTTCTTGCCACGAACCTGATAGCCCCTATTCGGTTGACTCGACAAGCGTTGCCTCAGATGATCGAACGAGGTCGAGGTCATCTTGTCTACACCTCGTCGATGGCTGCGATTACCCCAGCTCCAGGGCTCGCGGCGTACTGCGCATCCAAGGCTGGACTAAGCCGCTTCGCGGAAACAGTGCGCATGGAAACAAAAGGCACCGGTGTCGAGGTAACCACTATGCACCTCGGACCAGTAGACACCGAGATGTGGGATCGAGTCACTAGCAACCCTGCTTTTGATCAAGCTCAACGACGTTTGCGACAAATAGGAATGCTCACAGACGTCAGCGCGAAAAAAGTCGCGACCGACGTCACCCGAGCGGTAATCAAACACAAAAGAGAAGTTCGTCATCCGAAACGCCTATGGGGAACCATGGCGTTAGCTGCATTACCTGGCAGAATCACCGAATTATTGGTCAGTGGTGTTGATCATCGATCACACAAGAAATCCGCCTAACTCGAATCGATCTTCAAGAAATCGAATAACAAAGCACAATGCTGCCAACTGCAGCACGGTGATCTCGCGGTACGGTCCAAGATGTGCCACGCAACCCTCTGATCCAAATAGTGCGAGGTTTTTGCATGGGTGTCGCCGACATCATCCCGGGTGTTTCGGGTGGAACTGTCGCGCTCCTTTTAGGGATATACGACCAGCTAATTAAACAAGTCAGCACTGCTTCCAGCGCTATCGGCAGTTTGATACGTGGCGACGTTGAGGGATGCAAGCAACGGCTCCGGTCCGTCCAATGGTCATTCCTCGCGAGTCTTTTACTGGGCATAGCCATGGCGTTGCTGCTCCTAGCCTCATGGCTTCGAACCCAGATTCATGAAAGACCTGTCATCGTTTCGTCTGTGTTTTTTGGCGTCATAGCAGTGTCTGCGTTTATGACACGACGTGAAATAAGAAAGTGGACGCCACTGCTGTACCTAACATTTGGGGTAGTCGCTATAGCGACCTTCTCCTTATTAGGCATTCGCTCTGGATCACTTAACAACCCCACAGCCGTCGTAGCATTGAGCGCGGGTGCAATAGCAATATGCGCAATGATTTTGCCTGGCATCAGCGGTTCATTCGTTCTGTTGATGTTAGGCCTCTATGACCATGTCATCGCCGCCTTGGAACAACGAGACACCTCGGTACTTGGTATGTACGCCATCGGAGCTCTCATCGGCCTCGCGTTGTTCAGTCGCGTGCTTCACATGCTTCTAATGGCCTATCGGGACCTTGTTGTATCAGTCCTCCTAGGCTTGATGGTCGGTTCGTTGAGGGTGTTATGGCCATGGCCTTCAGACCAAGGGGGACTGGAAAACACCAGACTCGAAACACCACCGGTTGATGAACTTCTAGGGGCCTCGATTGCAGCCTTACTGGGCGGTGCTGCAGTGGTCGTACTCGTTGTCGTGGTGGCACGCAAAGAAAATTTTGATAATGATGATCCGTTGGAAATGCCGAAATGACCGGTACCTTCCGCGGGTGAGGTTGCTTTATTAGGCAGCCAAAGAATTTGACAGCCCCGCTTGAATTAGGGAATTAATTGCCGCTGTGCCGAAATCGCTAGTAATCGTCGAATCACCCGCCAAGGCCAAAACCATTGAGCGATACCTGGGTTCGGACTATGTGGTCGAGGCCTCAGTGGGACACATACGTGACCTCCCAGCCAAAGCAACTGAGGTACCTGCGGTCTATAAAGGTGAATCATGGGCGAACCTGGGCATAGACGTCGACAACGATTTCAAGGCGCTCTATGTAGTCACTGAAAAGGCCAAGAAACAAGTAGCGAAACTCAAGAAGCTACTGAAAAGTTCAGATGGGCTGTACTTGGCAACGGACGAAGATCGAGAGGGTGAAGCCATCGCCTGGCATCTCCTCGAAGTATTAAATCCCCAGGTACCCGTGTACCGAATGGTGTTCCACGAAATCACTGAAAAAGCCATTCAAGACGCAGTCGCGTCTCCGCGAGAACTAGATCACCGTCTCGTCGACGCGCAAGAAGCACGACGAAAGTTTGATCGGCTGTACGGGTACAAAGTATCGCCCGTGATGTGGCAAAAAGTTAAGCCAGGCCTGTCTGCGGGCAGAGTCCAAAGTGTCGCTAACCGTCTCATCGTTGAACGCGAACGCCAACGAATCGAATTTCAAACAGCGTCCTATTCAAGCTTGGAAGCTGAGATGTCCTCTGGTACGACCTTCACAGCAGGTCTGACCGCTATCAACGGCGTCCGTGTCGCAACAGGTCGAGACTTCGACGCCCAAGGTCAACTCAGCCAGGCCGACAGAACGATCGTAAACACTGACCAAGGTAAAGAACTGGCAGCAGCACTCAGCGGGGTCGAGTTCACTGTTCAATCCGTTGAGTCCAAACCGTACCGACGGCGACCAGCGGCGCCCTTTATGACCTCGACTCTCCAGCAAGAAGCCAGCGGGCGTTTAGGCTTCTCTGCTTCACGAACCATGGGTGCCGCACAAAAGCTTTACGAAGAGGGCCACATAACATATATGCGCACCGACAGTACGACCCTGTCGGCAGATGCCTTGAGCGCTGCTCGGACATTGATCAGAGAGCGATTTGGGCACGACCATTTGCCTGCAGATGCTCGCGTGTATAACAAAAAGGTCAAGAACGCCCAAGAAGCCCACGAAGCTATCCGGCCCGCAGGAGACGCTTGGAGAGACCCATCCGACCTTGGCTTCAAAGGAGATAAAACAGATAGTGACCAAGCGCGCTTGTATCAGCTGATCTGGAGTCGCACCATCGCTAGCCAGATGAATGATGCCGAAGGTCAAACGGTCACCATTCGTTTAGCAGCTTCCCCATTCGGCTCGGAAACCTATGAATTTGGCACCAGTGGGACTGTCATCACTTCACCTGGATTTATGTCTCTGTATGGGCGACAGTCAGATGAATCAGACGACGAAGAACGAGAACTTCCTAATCTCTCTGAGGGTGACGCAGTGCTTGCCACCTCCCTCGAAAGTAAAGATCATCAAACGAAACCGCCGGCTCGATACACCGAGGCGACCCTAGTTCGGCGACTAG
>PBOM01000039.1 GCA_002724355.1 Actinomycetota bacterium
GGCGTTCACGGGCTGGTGTGCAGTTCACGCAATGCTGCGTTGGATCCAGTCCAGAAGCTATAGCGGCTTTGCCATATACCGAGTGGCGATGGCGCTACTTGTTACAGCGGTCCTGTTCGCGCGATAACTACCATTAATCGCAACACCCGCCTATGAAGACCCAACACTGCGTTCGGTCAGTCACTAGCCTTTTTGGGTGTATCGGTCTTCGCTGACTTGTCTGACGAACTAGGGGTTGAAGCGCTGCTGTCACTAGTTTTCGACGACGTTTTTTTATCATCTGTCGAACCAGAAGAATCTGACTGCTTGCTACTAGAACGACTGTCATTTTTGTAAAAGCCGCTGCCCTTAAAGGCGATGCCAACGTTCCCGAACACCTTCTTCACTTCGCCGTCGCAACCTTCGTCCACACACACGCTAATTGGCTCATCAGTGAACGATTGGCGTACTTCGAATTGATTGTCGCAGGTAGTGCACCGGTATTGGTATGTAGGCATGTCGTAAGTGAGCTCCTGATCAGCCCCCTGGGCCGAGGAAAATTGTAGCGACCACTAACAAAGCCCCCACCTGTTGATAAGGAACGACACTCTGCTCCATATCGCCGCTAGATTTCGGCACATGATCTCGCTTGAAGAGGCTCGCTCCTACGTGATGGGCAGTTGCGCGCGCCAGTCTCCCGTATCCACAAAAGTAAATGAAGCCCTAGGACTCGTTACAGCGGTAGATGTAATCGCCGAAGAGTCCTTGCCGCCGTTTGCGAACACGGCGATGGATGGCTTCGCCGTCCGTTCATCAGACCTTTCCGAAGTTCCAACTCAACTCCGCATCGTTGAGACCATCGCAGCTGGACATAACCCGTTGGAAGTTGTCGGCCAGGGCGAAGCGAGCCGGATCATGACCGGCGCACCCGTACCAGATGGCGCCGACGCGATCGTAATGGTCGAAAAGACCACTGTTGACGGAGACATCGTGACAGTAGAAATAGCTGTCGACCCCGGAAACCACATCCGGCCAGCAGGAGACGATGTAGCCGTCGGAGAGACAGTCTTTGCTGCAGGCACGCCGCTGACAGCAGGTCACTTAGGCGTCTTATGCAGTCTTGGCATAACTGAAATTGAAACCTACCCACGCCTGCGGGTAGGAGTGATGTCCACCGGAGACGAATTAGTTGAAGGTGACGCCGCCTTGGCCCCAGGCCAAATCCGCGACTCTAACCGCCGAACCCTGCTGTCCCTGCTCAGTAGCGACGGGTTTGAACCCGTCGACCTTGGCTTGTTGCCCGATGATGAAACGCTGATCGAAGAAGCCTTAATCCAAGGATCACAAGACTGTGATGCCGTCATAACTTCG
This sequence comes from Actinomycetota bacterium, assembly GCA_002724355.1. Taxonomy (GTDB): domain Bacteria; phylum Actinomycetota; class Acidimicrobiia; order Acidimicrobiales; family Poriferisodalaceae; genus UBA6944. The sequence goes on from PBOM01000039.1 coordinate 1,351, forward strand.
GGCGGGGTCAGCATGGGAGACTACGACTACGTCAAAGAGGTCCTTAAACGAGTCGGAGACATGCGATGGATGCAAATAGCCATCAAGCCAGCCAAACCCCTGGCATTCGGCACCATAGGTGATACACCCATTTTCGGTCTGCCCGGAAACCCAGTCTCCTCCATGGTTTCGTACGAACTCTTTGCCCGATCCGGGTTGCGTTCCATGATGGGATTCCCTCAACCCGTTAGGCCAACCATCCAAGGCATAGCAGCGACCCCTTTACAGCGGCGGTCGGATGGAAAAATTCATTTTGCTCGAGTAGATGTCAAACATGAAGGTTCAGAACTAGTCGCATATTCCATTTCCGGACAAGGCTCCCACATGCTTGCCGCCATGGCTCGGTCGAACGCCCTGGCAGTGCTACCCGACGGCGACGGATGTCAGGCAGGCGACCCGGTCGATCTGTTACTACTTCACTGAAGCGAGAATTCAAACAAGTGTCCACGACTATGCATCGCTACGCTTAAACCATGGGTGAAGAAATAGTTGGGGAGCAATTAGTCGACCCTTTCGGTCGCACCGTTCGCGATCTCCGTATTTCTGTGACGGATCGCTGTAATTTCAGATGCCAATACTGCATGCCAGCAGAAGGAATGCAGTGGCTTCCGAGAGAAGAAATCCTTTCTTTCGAAGAAATCGAACGATTTGCCCGAATCTGCATTAAGTATTTCGGGTTTGATGGCATCCGTCTGACCGGTGGAGAACCGCTCGTCCGGGCACACCTCCCCGAACTCGTCGAACGTTTAGCGCGCTTAGGCGTCGACACTGCACTCACAACAAACGGCGCGACGTTGCGCATGCACGCGAAGCCTCTTGCTGAGGCCGGGTTAAAGCGCATCAACATCAGCCTAGATTCGCTTCGCCCGGAGCGATTTCTCGAATTGACGCGACGCGACGAACTAGACCGTGTTCTAGATGGGATAGAAGCAGCGCTCGACGCTGGTCTGCAGCCCGTCAAAATTAACGCCGTCATGATGAGGGGAATCAATGATGACGAGATCGTCGATTTTGCTGAATTTGGGAGAGATAAGGGGCTGACCGTCCGCTTCATAGAGTTCATGCCTCTTGAAGCTGGGGACGTCTGGAACGAAGACCTCGTTGTCCCCGCCGACGAAATCGTTGAAAAGATCAATAACGCGATTCCGATCGAGCCCATTGTCCGGGGCAGTGAACCCGCAGAAAGATGGCGTTACTCAGACGGCAAGGGTGAAGTTGGAGTCATCGCTTCTGTCACCAAGCCATTTTGTGGAGACTGTGATCGAGTGCGCTTGACAGCCGAAGGCCAATTTCGCACCTGCCTATTCGCAGTTGATGAATTCGACATGCGGTCTCTTCTAAGAAGTGAAGCAAATGACGAAGAAATCGCCAAGGCGATAGTGGATGCGGTTGGTACCAAATGGGCTGGTCATTCCATAGGCCAGGTGAACTTTATTCGTCCTAGCCGCACAATGAGCCAGATCGGAGGATAGAGATGGCTACGTCCGAACCAAAAAATCTAACTCACCTAGATGCCTCCGGCCACGCTCACATGGTTGACGTTTTAGGGAAAGATGTCACTCGCAGACGGGCAGTAGCTAGCTGCCAAATTGAAATGTCAGAAGAGGTCCTATCGGCCATAGGCGATGGGGAAGTAGCTAAAGGAGACGTCTTGGGTGTAGCCCGAGTTGCTGGCATCCAAGCCGCGAAACGAACATCGGATCTCATTCCCTTGTGCCACCCTCTAATGATCGGGTCCGTTTCCGTAGATTTCGAAGTTGGTGAAGGTCACGTGTCGGTCACGGCCCAGGTAGAGACCTACGAACGCACAGGCGTAGAGATGGAAGCCCTGACTGCTTGTTCTGTAGCGGCGTTGACTATCTATGACATGTGTAAATCAATTGACAAAGGCATGGTGATTTCCGATTTAGCGCTGTCAGAAAAGACCGGCGGGAAATCTGGCACTTATATCCGGAACTGAAGCTGATACGGCCTAGACATTGCATCGAGCCGACGGTCTCGCAATACTTAGAGGGTTCAACCTATTGAACTGGTCAATGGAGCGATGGAAATGAAGGAGAAGTGGGCTTGACCGAAATAGTTCTCCTTGTTCTCGCTGGTGTTTGGGCCGTGGTTCTGGTTCCAGGTTGGGTGCGCGCGTTCCTGCACCGTGGGGGCCGCAGAACACCTATGGTCGCGTGGCACCAGCAATTAGACACTCTGTCCCACGCGACCCCAGCTGCAGGTCTACCCGCTCCGTTCGGAGCGAGAGTCGCCACAGTGGACCGAAGAGGTGTGTATAGACGCCCGCGAAGTTCGGTGCCNAATAACAGCCGAGAGGCAGCCGTCCGCCGTCGCGACATTTTGCGGCTCCTGGTGCTCGGTTCTGGCATCACCTTGGTCGGATGGGCCGTCGGGGGATTAGCAGCGGTTGGCGTCACCCACGTGGTGTTCGACGTCGCCCTTTTTAGCTACGTCGTTCTTTTNAATCAACGGCGCAAGAAAGAGATGGAACGTCTCGCCCAAATTCACTACCTGCAGCCGCANATAGCAGTTGCCGCGGAGCTTGCGGACGATGGCAGCGGACGAAGCGCAACTCCATAATTACTCTGCACGAAGTGAGTCCTTGTCCCGGCCTTCTGCATTGACTGGTTTTCCTGTATCGTCCAAACGTCCCCATGGGGGTGTAGCTCAGTTGGTAGAGCGCTTCGGTCGCATCGAAGAGGCCAGGGGTTCAATTCCCCTCACCTCCACTCCAAAAAGAAAGATTGCCCAGCGTCCATCTCGATTNGGGGCNGCNACANTCNTAATGGCAATCAGTTTGATACTNAGTGCCTGTGGCGGGNCATCGGAGGATAAGGCCTACTCCGGACTGGAACTGGACAAGCCTCGCCNTATGCCAGACCCAATACTCATCGACACACAAGGNCAGCGATTTGCCATGCGTTCGGACACTCAAGGCAGTGTCCGACTCGTCTACTTCGGATTTACATCCTGTCCCGATATTTGTCCCGTGCACCTAGAACAACTCAGCAATGTATTAGCGCGGCCTGGTATGCCCCCCAACATCAAAGTTCTGTTTGTGACAGTNGATCCCGAAACTGATACACCGGCAGTCATCAGGGATTTCTTAAACCAATTCAGTGTTGACTTCATTGGTTTAACAGGAAGTGAAGAACAAATAGTAGAGGTGCAACGCCAGTTCTCCGCCCTCGTAGCTTTGGCANCCAGCGATGAGGAACAGACACCAAAGGACCTTGGACACGATGGTCGAGTATTCGCTTTCGCTCCCGACGGTTTGGGTCGAACCCAGTACCCCCACCCCACTCGCCAGACGACTTGGACCCGCGACCTGCCTAAACTCGCAGCCCTCCGATAGCGTCCAAAGTCATAAGTGTCTTCTAGCTAACTAAAGGTTTTGATTGCGTGAGATTCTGGTGCTCCACACTCGAAGAGCCTTGGTCATGGACCTTTCGCGCCTACCCGGGCATATGGATAGCCATGCTCTTGTTGATCTCTTCGTATCTCATCTTCCAACGAAGGGCGCCGATAGGAGACGAAGGNGAAAAGAAAAAGCGTAGGTTCTTCATAATCTCAGTGTTGCTGCTGTGGATAGCAACGGATTGGCCTCTTGGATTGCTAGGAGCCAGTTACCTCGCATCCGCACACATGCTGCAGTTCCTGATTTACACAATGGCGGTAGCACCACTTTTTTGGTTAGGGATTCCCGAATGGATGGCGCGCCGAATAGCAGGTCGGCTTCGGCTCTACCGTCTTATGGGTCGCGTCGCACAACCCGTTGTAGGGGGAGTCCTATTCAATTTCGTCCTCATCGCGACCCACTCTCCCTGGGCTGTTGACAATTTTCGGACCAATCAGTTCGGATCNTTCCTGATGGATTTNGTCTGGTTTATTGGAGGCCTATTGGTATGGGCTCCCATAATTTCACCAATTACCGAGCACCGTATGACCAGCTACCCAGGTCGTATGGCATACCTCTTTCTGGCTTTAGGAGTAGTGCCTGCAGTGCCGGCTGGTTTCCTCACATTCGCAGGATTTCCCCTATATGCGATATACGAACTTGCCCCACGAGTTCATGGGCTGAGTGCCACCACTGACCAGCAATTAGCAGGTCTCGTAATGAAATTAGGTGGAATCCCAGTTGTATGGGGCACGATCGTGGCACTGATGTATCAATGGAGTGAAGTGACCAGGGCCGAGAGTGCGGCAGCGCGTGCCAAGAAAAACGCGCTATCAACGCCTGAGGGCTTCGATCAATCCAAGACCGAACCAGACCAATAAATCACTGCCCACACCAAACAAGCTGCTAGCAGTATCGACACTAGAGACGACCACAACGTGTAGCGGGGCCCTAATTTCCTTCGGGGCGGTTGACCGAACATCNCCTCTATTTTGTCAGGCGAACCTTGTTCAAGGTACTCACCCTCCGATTCGGGAACCTTCGCGTGCTCGAAGCTCAACATTGACAGTCATTTTCTCTAAATGCTGCTCAAGGGTCAGCTGTCCTTGAGGAATCGGGTGTTGCGCAAAGAAGCTACGAATTTCCTCAGCAACAACCGGAGTCGACAACGACCGGATTCCTCCCACCATCCTCGGAATCGAATTTTGTGGGAACTTCTTATTCAACTCTTCCCAACGGTCGCGAACTACTTGCCAGGCCAGGTAGCCATGGTTCCTGTGCGCCATAGCCGCCCCCAAAAGGTAGGGAGCGTTTTGAGTNCGTACTTCCGATGTAAACAACTCCAGCGTCTGTTCAAAGAGATGAACNTGCTCAAGTTCCAAGAGAGCCATCAAATACCTGACCTCTAACTGCGGAGTCGGGGCCTGCCGNTAAAGCGACACCAATTCAGAATGGACGGAATCGTCGCCGGCGGCTGCAATTACCCGAACAGCCGCAGCCGTTAAATTGGGCTCGGTATCTTTACCTGCTTTGCTATCGGTAAAAATCCGGTGAGCTAGGTCCCGCACTGACTTATCTGCACCTGTTGTCCCCGCTGAGGCAAAAAGTAAGGCTCGCAACTCGCGATCTAAATCAGGTTCGTCATCTATNGGCTCCAAGCCAAGGACCCCTAGCGCTGTTGTCGACAAGTCTCTTATCAGCACTTGTAGACGGGAACGACCTTGTTCGTCGGCAATTGAATACAGATGTTCGAGTGAGGAGAGTATGCGTTGCCAAACAGCAAGATCAGTTTCAGCAGCCAAGCTCGTAACTAAAGACAGATGAGTTTCCGCGTCGATTTCGCCNGCAAGTACGGAAGACCAAGTGTCGTCGACAAGTCCGTAGCGTTCCGAAGGAGATAACACATCCAGAGCGCGCTTCGACAGGGCACCCAGAAGATCCTCTCCATAGGTCACCCTATAAAAGCCGTGACCACCAGCGTTCACCACTGCCCATTGCGGCGTCCCTCCCAAATCGATCTCTTCCTGACTGCCCTCCAACAGAACTCGCTTTTCGATCTGTTCGGAACCCACCTGCGCTCGAATAATTATTGGGATATGCCACGACGCAGGGTCCACACTCGAATAACCAAACCGCGATTGCTTGACCGAGATGCCCTCAGGAGTGGCTTCTACGGCAACCACTGGATGACCACCCTGGAAAATCCAGGTATCCATGGCGGCACGAACCGGAACACCCGAAGCGTGTTCCAACGAGTCCCAAAGATCAGTAGTGGTGGTGTTCGCATAGCTATGGGAAGTCAAATAATGCTTAACACCACTGCGAAATTGTGACGAGCCGAGAAACTGCTCCAACATCCGAACGACAGCGGCACCCTTTTCGTACGTGAGAATGTCATACATAGCCTCCGCGTCTTCGGGCGAAATAACTTCAAACTCGATTGGGCGAGTGGAGGCAAGAGAATCGGTGTCGAACGCGGCGCCCCGCTCAACGCAGAAGCCGTCCCATCGACGCCATTGGGGTCGAAACGCATCAGTGGTGGCAACTTGCATAAACGTGGCGAACGCTTCCTTCAGCCAAATCCCGTTCCACCAATCCATGGTCACTAAATTCCCGAACCACATGTGAGCAATCTCGTGAGCGATCACGTCGACAATCCGAGTCATTTCGGTTTGGGTTGAACGCTGCGGATCAGCGAGGAGCAGTGTCTCTCTAAACGTCACACACCCGAGATTCTCCATTGCTCCGAACGCGAAATCAGGGACCGCAACAAGATCTAACTTCCCGGCAGGATAAGGAATGTCGTAGTACTCAACCAACCATCGCAGGCTGAATTCACCCGCCTCTAAAGCGAACTGAGTTAGATCACCTTTACCCGGAACATGGACTATCCGAAGAGGAACACCGTCCACGTCAACTGCCTCAGTAGCTTCGAGNTCACCGACTATGAACGCGACCAAATAGGTAGACATNACCATCGTGTCGGCGAAACGATCTTCACGACGACCATCGGCTAGATCAGTCGAGCTGACCAATTCACCGCAACTGATCGCCATTAACGAACGATCAACTCGAAGAGTGACACCAAAAGAAGCCTTGAGGTCCGGTTCGTCGAAACAAGGAAACGCGCGCCGAGCATTCGTTGACTCAAACTGAGTTGTCGCTATTACCTTTTCGGCGCCTTCTTCATCTGTCCACGTGGACCGGTAAAACCCACGCAGCTTGTCGTTAAGCGTGCCAGTGAACGAACACAACAATTTCGCTGGACCAGGTTGGAGAACTACAGGAAATGCAAATGTCGCCCGTTCAAGATCTTCGTCAAAACTGATTGAACTTGCCTGGACCAAAGCTCCCTGCTCGACTTGCACATCTTCGATGCTGAGTTCAGCAGCGTTCAGAACAATCGTGTCTGTTTCCTCTACCACTTCAATATCAATAATGACCTGACCTTGAAACGAACTTTGAGCTAGATCGGGCTCTAGTTCAAGCGCGTAATGATTAGGCAAAACAGTCCGTGGAAGTCGATGGGGGTTCGTCTCGGTCACAGGCCGCACCCTAGCGGCCTATTGCGGACTTCATTGGATCTAGTCGCTAGGGTGCTCTGCAGTTCGCGATGAAAGAACGTATGGCTGCGTACCCACCACACTTAGATATCGATGTAGTCGGATTTGGTAACGCTCTTGTGGATGTGCTCTCCCATCAGGACGATGAATTTATTGAGCAAATTGGTGCCATCAAGGGAGGCATGAATCTCGTCGATGGACATCGGTCAGCCGAGTTGTATCAACTAGTTGGGGAACGCACGACCGTCTCAGGAGGATCAGCAGCCAACACAGTCATCGGAGTCAACTCGCTTGGCGGCACCTGCGGTTACATAGGAAGAGTTGCCGATGATGACTTGGGCGAAGTGTTTGTCTCAGACATGCATCGGCTCTCGATCGAGTACACGACACCTAGAGCTCCCGCCGAAGATCCAACCGGCCGGTGCATCGTTTTCATCACTCCGGACGGGGAACGAACCCTCAACACCTTCCTCGGGGCTTCCAACGGCTTGAGTTCATCCGACGTAGACCTTGATCTTGTCAGAAGAGCAAAGCTTCTCTTCTTGGAGGGCTACCTGTGGGACCCACCAGAGGCTAAAGCTGCTATGCGTCATGCAGCTTCGGAAATCAGTTCAGGAACGAAAGTGGCATTGACCCTCTCAGATCAATTTTGTGTCGAACGGCATCGCGACTCGTTTCTAGATCTCATCGACGAACATGTCGATGCTGTTTTTGCCAACCATCATGAAATCATGTCTCTCTTCGAAGTTGACCAGATTGATGTTGCCTTGGACATGATCCAAGAACGCGTTGAACTAGCTGCGGTCACACTGGGCGCGGATGGGTCGCTCTTAATAACTCCCCAGGAACGAATCACTATCGACGCAGATCCGGTAGCGCGAGTTGTCGACAAAACTGGAGCAGGCGACCTGTATGCGGCAGGAGTGCTCTACGGGCTCGCGCAGGGATATGACCTACAACGTTGCGGAATGCTCGGATCCATAGCAGCTGAGGAAGTCATAGGTCACGTCGGCCCGAGACCCGAAGTGTCGCTTCGTGAGCTAGCAGCCGAGATCGTATAACTAAACCTCACCATCGAACCACGATAGGGCCTCTGCCCCCAGTGATTTTAGGAGCTCTGAAGAACCCTCTCGAAGGTCCTGAAGGTTTCCTCGCGGAGCGGCAACGAAATGCTCCAAATAGATTTTTACCTTCGGTTCCGTTCCGCTCGGACGTATCGCCATCCGCACACCGCTAGCCGATCGAAACTCGAGCAGATTCGCAGAAAATGGATCTGGCTCGGTAGACCAGTCAGCGACAGCGATTACAGGGCTTCCCATCAAAACATTGGGCGGGTCATTTCGCAGGGAGGTAAGTGTCGCTTCGATATCAGTAGCTTCAAATTGGCCACTTGCTTGTCGTGTCACGTATAGACCAATTTCGCGTGCTAACTCGTCCAAGCGGACGAGCGGACCAACATTTCGGTCTCTCAAACGCTGAAACAATTCGAGGAACACGATTGCTGCCGATATCCCGTCCTTGTCTAGAACCAAGTCGTTCACCGAGTAGCCGAGCGCCTCCTCGTACCCAAAGATCCAGCTGCTTTCGGTGCGAGATACAGCAGGTTCCATGATCCACTTAAACCCGGTCAAGGTGCGGACGTGTTCGACCCCCCGCTCATTACACAAGGCTTGGACTGCCTCTGAAGAAACAAATGAGCTTGCTGTTAGACGGTTCTCACCGGAAGTGGTGCTGATCTGATGGTCACATAACAACAGACCAAGTTCATCACCAGTTAGCTGATGCCACCCGTCTCCTGCTTTGATAGCAACTGCTAGCCGATCACCATCAGGATCGTTAGCCAAAACAAGTTCAGCGCCTTGAACGTCAGCCACAGCAAGCGCCGCGTCGAGCACGCCCGGCTCCTCCGGGTTTGGAAACGGCAAATTGGGGAATAGACCATCTGGTTCGAACTGTTGATCGACACGAACCGGAGCGGGAAAGCCAGCGCGTACACAAGCCGCTTCCACAGCGGCTCCACCCACCCCACACAGAGGCGTATACACCCATTGAGGAAACGGCATTTGTGACGTTATTGAAACGCCGCTAGGCACCACACTTTCGATGTAAGCAGCAACCGCCGCACTTCCAGATAAGGACTCGACCTCCTCTTCCGAAGCCAGATCTTCATCACCGGGAAGGTCTGAGAAATTCATAAGGAATTCAATTTCTTGGTCGACCGGCGGCCGTATTTGAGTTCCGTCCGATCCGTAAACCTTGTAACCGCTATCTTCCGCAGGATTGTGGCTTGCAGTCACGACGATCGCACCCGCAGCTGCCCTCATCTTCTGGTGCCATACGACAACCGGAGTGGGACACGGATCGTTGATCAACAAACAAGGAACCCCCAGCTTCGTCAACAACAAGGCCGTATCTAACGCATAAATATCCGCATCCGGTCTCGCGTCGTATCCGATCACAACACCACTTTGCTGGAGGCCGCGATCCATTAGATGAAGCCCGATAGCACGCGCTGTCACCCGAACCGTAACTCGGTTCATTCGAGCCGGCCCGAGACCACGTGGCGCTCTGAGTCCAGCCGTTCCAAACTGGAGTTTCGTGGAAAAGTGCCGACCTAAGAAATTTGAGTCATTAGCACCCTGCGCTATTAGGGCCCTGTTCGAAGGGTCAGGATCCGCGGCAGCCCAAGCCTCCGGCTGAACCAAAAGTATGGGTGCTGCATCGGTCACTAACTCATCCTGCCTCATCCGGCACGCTAGCGTTGCTCATTCAACGTTGATAAACCGATGCTTTTCCCCACACTCGCCTTTGGCCTCTTCTTTGTCGCCGTATACGTACTCAATTGGCTGACGAGACCACACCCTCTGGTGTGGCGTGTCACCATCCTCGGGGCAAGCCTCTTCTTCTACGCCTGGTGGAATTGGCGATTCGTATTCCTTCTCATGTGGGCTGTCGTATCAAATTGGTATGCGGGAACACAGATCGAGCGATCACTCCGTTCCGAAAATACCCAGGGCGCACGAAATTGGTTACTAACTGCAATAGTTGGTGATTTGTTGATCCTCGGGGTCTTCAAGTACTACGACTTCTTCGCGCTCGAGCTTTCAAATCTCCTTGGCGCTAACACAACTCTTCCGCTTCTAGAACTGACATTGCCAGTAGGGATTTCCTTTTTCACCTTTCAAGCGATGAGTTACGTCATAGATCTGAAGCGAGATCTGGTGAAACCGATGCCATTTCTCGACTTCGCTGTCTACCTATCGTTCTTCCCTCAGCTCGTAGCAGGTCCCATAGTCAGAGCCTCAGAAATGGCACCTCAAATAACACAACGACCTGATCCTCGCAGGGTGCAGTCTGCAGAAGCGTTCCATCTGATACTCCGAGGGCTATTCAAGAAAGTGGTGATTTCCAGCTGGTTGGCGAGCAACTTGGTCGACGGTGTTTTCGCCAATCCTGACGGTCACAGCAGTCACGATGTTCTGTTAGGTGTCTACGGCTACGCGATCCAGATCTACGCCGACTTCTCCGGCTACACCGATATCGCTATCGGTGTCGCCCTACTGCTCGGCTTCCGCTTTCCAACAAACTTTGACTGCCCTTACAGAGCGCTTTCGCTCAGAGACTTCTGGAAACGATGGCACATCACGCTTTCATCGTGGCTACGGGACTACCTCTACATTCCGCTCGGAGGTAATCGAGGCCGCAACATCGAAACGTACCGGAACCTTCTCATAACCATGATTCTGGGAGGGCTGTGGCATGGAAGCACATGGAATTTCGTCGTCTGGGGACTAATTCACGGCGTGGCGCTCATCGCTGAACGACTGATACCAAGAGGAAATCTGCATCCAGTCTTGAGATGGCTTATCACCTTCCATGTCATATGTTTCGCCTGGGTGTTTTTCAGAGCTGACTCTTTTACCGATGCGCTAGACGTGTTGACTGCCATTGTTGCTTCCCCAGGAGACGACCAGGTTTCTAGCCTTCCAGTCCTGCTGCTACTCGCCGGAGCCCTAGGTACCCAGTTCATCTCCAAAGCCCAAACGGAACAATTCAGGCAATGGTGCAATCAGCACAGCGCAATAACCCAAGGGGTGATGTTCGGAATCGGACTTGTTCTCATTGACTTGTTCGGCCCCGAGGGCGTCGCCCCCTTCATCTATTTCCAATTCTGATGCAGAACACACCCGACTCCCCGATAGAACGCCCAGCACACTCCAATGGCTTTGCCGCTGGACGAGTGTTGATTGGCGGATTAGCGGGCTTGACGTTGGCGGCATGCCTCAACGCCTCATCGTTACTCGCTGAAGCGAAACGTCTTCCAGACAGCGCCAGCCGCTCTGCATCCCTAGCTGTATGGACGCCCTTAGAAGCTGCCTCTTCGGCAGTGAAATTGACCTGGCCAAGAGAGCTAGGAGAACGATTACTAGGTCGAACCCAACACGATCCCCCAATCACGCTGGTTCGCGAACGAACCGAGGTCACCAACGAAACAAATTCTGGCCACAGTGAACTAATCGTTGAGTCAGTGCAGAAAGAACCAGGAAGCGAGCCTTCATCTTTGCCCCCGCCCAACAGCGCATCCGAACAGGCCTGGGATGAAAATAACCCATTAAACATTTGGGTATTAGGGGACTCAATGGTCCAGTTCTTCGGCGAGACCTTCGTGTCCATGGCGGAACAATCTTCGTTAGTCGACGCCACCTCAGAGCCCCGGCTATCAAGCGGACTGAGCCGACCAGACTATTTCGACTGGCCGGCTCGTATCACCCAAGTGATGGACGACTACGACCCCGACGTGGTGGTCCTTATGTTTGGTGGCAACGACGCGCAAAACATTAGAGACTCCGACAATCAATGGCTAGAGCGATTTAGAGCCCCCTGGGTCGAGGAATACCGTCGCCGTGTTGGCTTTGTTATGGACATCGCTACAGACGACGAGCAGCGCATCGTTTTGTGGGTCGGTCAACCCCCTATGCGTGGAGAGGGATTCGACACGCGAATGCAGCTACTCAACGAGATGTATCAAATCGAAGCGGACGCAAGAGAATCCGTCCACTACATCGATCTTCGCTCGCTCTTCACCGACGCCTCTGGCGAATATTCCAGATACCTTCCCGACGCAGGCGGAAAGTTAGTGGACGTGCGATTAAGCGATGGCGTGCACTTAAGCCACTGGGGAGGGGAGTGGCTTTCGGAGCGACTGCTGTCCGAAATAAGTCGCCTTAGTGGCCTGGGGGACCTATGGCAGCAATGAACTTCAGGGTGGTCTTTGCGCTTGTTATCGCGATCTCAACAACATGGATATTCCATGATTCAAGCGCAGCTGAAGAAACAGGTGCAGCATCTTACGAAGCCAGCGACTACCAGGAATCGGAATTCGATCCATGGGGCGCCCCCACCCAACGATGGCCAGATGTGCTTTCACCGGGTCTAGGTGAAGAAGAGACCTACTATTACTGGACCCGAGAAGACCGAAAGTCGCTTCTTCGCGAGGGGACAGAGCTAAAGCCCTTACACGTGTGGGTTGGCGGAGATTCACTGGCGGGTGGCGCAGCACTGGGCTTTAGGGAACTGACACGTAGTGAGCATCGCTGGGAGTACACCGAAGATGTTCGCAAGTCGACTGGAGTTGTCAGCGACTGGTACTTCGATTGGGAAAGCCACTTAGAAAACGAAATAGCAGATGGACCCTACGAGGTAATCGTCCTGTCTATTGGTGGCAACGACTGGCAAGGATTTCGTGGCGGACCCACTGAAAAGGGAAGTGTGGAATGGTCAGAGAAATATCGCGCTCGGATCAGCCGGATGTTACAGACCCTCGACCGTCCCGGACGCCTTGTTATATGGGTAGGAATGCCACATTTTCGCATCCCATTCATGGTGCCGTTGCCTGACGCAGTCAACCCCATTACGAGAAACGTCTTCGAGAGCGGAGAACGTTCCTCTTGGATCGACGCGGCGGCAATTGTTTCACCCGACGGCGTGTGGGTGAAAAACGTGACAGACGAAAATGGAAAAACGATCGAGGTGCGGACCGACGATGGAACTCATTATCAATCGAATGGAGCACGCCTGATAACTGCTGCAGTCGTGCACGCAATCGAACAACGAACCCGCTAACTCGCGCTGAGCGGTAGTTAACCCCTACCGCAGTTCGGTCTTTTGCCGTGATTTGCTTTGCTGCGGCGAGCGCGCAGTTTTCTCTTTTTGGTGCGCTTCGACATGCATTCAAGGCTACAGGGGTGTCAACTGATTCCCCAAAGGCACCCAAATCAGCCGGCCGGCAAATAACTAATTGACCGCTCCGACGTCTTTCAATTTTTCTACGTCCTCGACTGAAAATCCCCAGTCAGTCAAAACTTCGGCCGTGTGTTGACCCGGAGATGGCGGCGGCATTTGTACTTCACCAGGAGTACGGCTGAACCTAGGAGCGGGGGCAGGTTGAACCACCCCATCCACCTCAACAAAGGAACCTCTAGCGACGTTGTGAGGGTGCGAAGGTGCTTCCGACAAGTCGAGAACAGGCGCATAACACACATCGCTTCCCAGCATTATGTCGTCCCACTCGTCGCGAGTTTTCGACTTGATAACTTCCGCCATTCGGTCCTTCTTCTCAGGCCAACCACTCTGATCATTTCGCTCTTCGGTCGAGGCGTCTTGTAAGCCGGTGAGTTGCAGTAATTCGTCGTGGAACTTTCCCTCGATCGAGCCGATAGAAACGAACTTTCCGTCCGAGGTCTCATAAACCCCGTAGTAATAGGAACCGCCATCCAAAACGTTGTCTTCTCGTTGGTCCGACCAATGGCCTGACGCATGCATGCCGTAAATCGAAGCCATCAGAGAAGCTGCCCCCTCCGTCATGGCTGCATCAACTATCTGTCCTTCACCGGACGTCTTTGCTTCAAGTAAGGCCGCACACACTCCGAAGGCCAAATAAATTCCTCCACCACCAAAGTCACCGACCAAATTCAATGGAGGTGATGGTTTGTCAGCCGAACCTATTGCGTGGAGCGCCCCGGTCAGTGCTATGTAGTTGATGTCGTGTCCTGCNGCGTGAGCCAGAGGACCTTCCTGCCCCCACCCCGTCATTCGTCCGTAAACGAGTTTCGGATTGCGAGCAAGGCACTCCTCNGGTCCTAAACCGAGACGCTCTGTTACGCCTGGNCGGAAACCCTCAATTAACGCATCAGCTCCTTCAACGAGCTTCAGNACCGTCTCCACACCATCAGGGTTTTTGAGGTCAACTGANACAGATCGGCGGCTTCGATTCAGGACACTGAACTGTCTGCCCCTNTCGATGCCAAGATCGACCTGAGTCATACGATCAACNCGAACNACGTCTGCTCCCAGGTCNGCCANCAACATGGCGCAAAATGGGCCAGGCCCGATACCAGCTAACTCAACTACCTTGACTCCGCTTAACGGTCCCACAACATCCTCCCCGAATGACTGTCCCCATGATTCTTTCACAGGCTGCGATCAGCTTCACAGCCGTTGGGTGACTTCACCCAAGTCGACGGTAACCTCGCCTGCCAATGGAACGATTTGGATTTGTTGGTTTACCCAATGCAGGAAAGTCATCGCTTTTTAACGCTTTAGCTGGCGGAGGTGCCCTCGCTGCGCCGTATGCGTTTGCGACCACGGACCCAAATGTAGGAGTCGTCAAAGTCCCCGATCACCGCCTCGACGCTTTGGCGNAGATGAGCAAGAGCAAAAAGGTCGTTAACTCCACCACCGAGTTTGTCGATATTGGTGGCCTTGTTGAGGGTGCCAGCCAAGGAGAAGGACTGGGCAATAAGTTTCTTGCCGGTATTAGAGAAGTGGATGCTTTGGTGTTGGTTCTTCGAACCTTCAGCGACGCCGATGTGCCGGGCCCTACTGACCCTCTAGAGCACTTGAGAGTTGTAGAAATCGAACTGACACTTGCTGATCTGGAAACGGTTGAATCACGAATCGATCGTCGACAAAAAGCCCTGCGCGCAGACCCTCGAGACCCCGGCCTCATGGCCGAAGTAGACGCCCTGGAAACCGCTTTGGAATCGCTTTCGGATGGCACCCCGCTCTACCGAGCGGCTCTCTCGAAGGACCGACAGCTAGCTCTTCGCGAACATTTCCTTCTCACTAACAAGCCGGTCATGGCGGTTCTCAACATAGGAGAAGACCAATTAGGGGAAGCCTCTCAGCTCGCATCACAACTTGAGGAAGCTCTTCCGGAGTCTCAAGTTCTGCCACTGTCGGTCCAACTCGAGGCTGAAGCAGCGATGTTGCCAGATGACGAAAGAACCGAACTCCTAGAAGGCCTGGGTTTAGGAGAAGGCGCCCTCCCCGTTTTTGTCCGCGCTGCGCACGGCATGCTTGGNCTCCGCACCTTCCTGACCACCGGCGAAAAAGAATCGCGGGCCTGGACCTTTAAACATGGGTGGAAGGCACCGCAGTGTGCAGGACGAATTCACACAGACTTCGAAAGAGGGTTTATCCGAGCCGAAGTNATCGCACATGAGGACTTACTTACCCTGGGTTCATGGACTGCGGCGAGAGAGGCNGGTCAATTACGNCTCGAAGGAAAAGACTATGAGATGAGAGATGGAGACGTTGTCGAATTCCGCTTCAATGTGTGATGAGGTGTTGGTAATAACTAGCTATTGCAACGATGACTGAGCATCGGAAATCACACCTCTAATCCCTGCCCAATAACAAAATGGTTTGAGGCTAGACCCNATGAACGAACCACTAGAACCGCAGCACCAAGGAACGCTCTACTTGGTCGCCACGCCGATAGGCAACCTCGGCGACATTACGCAACGAGCTTGTGAGATCCTCGAAGAAGTAGAAGTGCTCGCTTGCGAAGACACCCGCGAAACCGGAAAACTTCTGAAACTTTTGGGCCTTCGAGCGAAGCGTCTCCTTGTCGCTAATGAACACACTGAAGCCTCAATTGGCCCAGCCATCGTTGAACTACTCAGCAAAGGCAACGATGTGGCGCTTGTAAGTGATGCCGGAACCCCGGCAATCTCAGATCCCGGCGAACGTCTCGTTAAGCATGTGACAGATAACGGACATCGCGTATCGGTAGTTCCTGGCGCAAGCGCAGCGATAGCNGCCCTAACCNTGTCTGGTTTATCGACCAAGCGATGGGCCATGGAAGGGTTCTTGCCGCGCAAAGGGNAGCAGCGAACCCACCAACTGGAATCAATCGGTTCCGCAGACCGAACTAGCGTNTTGTTCGAATCGCCCAAACGACTACACAAAACGCTTATTGACCTAATGGAGACATGCGGCCCCANTCGTCCAGCTGCTGTCTTACGAGAACTGACCAAAATGCACGAAGAATGTGCGCGCGGAACGTTGGAAGAGCTGACCCAAAAATTCTCAAGAGAAGTAAAAGGCGAAATTGTCATAGTCATCGGCGCCGCTGAACCGCGAGAAGTCAACGACCAAGCAATCNTCGACGCCCTCCANCTAGAGCAAGCAAAGGGAACCAAGTTGAGCAGCGCTGTAACCCAGGTGTCAACGGCGCTGGGAGTTCAACGAAACAGGGTGTACGAGCTTGCNCATCCCACAGAGGAATAACGACTCAACNAAGAAAGCTCGCCGGTTGCGCGAACCTGGGTCGNTACCATGTCAACCGTGACCACGCCTTACTACGTCACCACTCCGATCTATTACGTGAACGACGCGCCCCACATCGGCCACGCCTACACGACCATCACGGCAGATGCCGTCGC